>NZ_LFKY01000038.1:0-393452 GCF_028128965.1 Bradyrhizobium sp. CCBAU 25338 | reverse complement strand
TCCTGCGCCGCCGTTTCCCAGCTCGGGATCGTGACCTCGCGGCCGTCCACGCCCCGGACCCGCGGGCGCTCGACCTCGATCTTGCCGCCGTGGAAACCGATCCGTCCGCGCGTTCGGCCCCAACGGTGCGCCCGCCGCGCCGCATCGCGACCGTGGCGCGGCCCGCAGGCCGCCGTCACGTCCGCCTCCATCATCGTGCCGAGCGCCTCGATCCCCGCCGCAAGGCAGAACCGATCAAAGCTCGCCCGCACTTCCGCAAACGCTTCGTCCACAGCCCCAGTCGCCGGCGAACCAGCCGGTGTGATATCTCTCGTCATGGCGTTGCTCTCCTTTGTGGAATCAGCACCCCGAGCCTACCGGCTCAAGGTGAGCAACGCCGACCTCTTCAGAAATTCAACAGAACCCGGGACATCCCCGTACCAGCCGGTTCTCGGGTGGGATGCCTGTGAGACTTTCGCCAGCGCGCCGCGCCCGTGCTGCCTACGATCCGGGACTGATCGCCAAGTCACCGCCCTATCCTGGTAGTTGCGCTAGGGCATTCGTCGGGATGATGTATCCCCGTCAGCTTCTTTCGTCGCTGAGGCTGGCTGCGTAGAAGTCACTAGCGAGTGGCAGGGACAGCACTTTATTGGTCCACTTCCAAGCGTCGAGTCAAGTTGCCGCTAACGTTCCCGCTGTTTAGGTCGCGCGGCTGCCACCGTGAGTCCGGTGTGATCCTTGAGGCTATCGACTACCGTGACCGCCGCTTCGAGTTCATCTCGAAGACGCTTCGTAATCCGCAGAATGCTGCTCGCGAGCTCCTCGCGGCTGATTTCTGCACCGTGAGCAACTTTTTCTTCGAGGTCGCGTATCGCTTCGTCGATCTTGTGCAGCGAGAATGTGCTAGGCATCATCCGGCTCCGTCCTGATTGAGGGGCGGGCATCCGCCGAACCACGGTGTAAAAATGCGTCCGCTACACGGTTAAGTAAAGCGGGTGGCGTTGCGGGAAAATCTGTCCCCATCTCGCGTCTGAGCGCCTCGAATTCGGATAAGGTCGAAATCGGGCAATCCGCCACCGCGTCCATTTTTGAGCGGATAACTTCAACCCGGGATCGCCAATCGGCCAGCTGTTCTTTAGTTCGCTGTGGGCCGTACGTGTCTTCTGCCGGTGTATGGCTTGGCCTACGGACGTAGTCCGTGAATGCTTGGATTGCCACTTCGGTCCTTGGCAAGGCGTTACTCCTATGAGCGGAGCCAGCTCGAACAGTTACAGGCCGAGCATTTTATACAGGCACGCGGGATGCGGCAACCCCCTCGTGCTGGTAGGTGCTCTCCAACTGTTCTCAGAATACAAATTGGTAGCATCTTGAGAATTTCAGCCTCTCGGGAGCAAAGGTGGTCAGCCTCAGTCTTCGAGGACGGGCTGGCCACCATCGCTTGCGACGCCACCTTGCAGGTCCAAACGGAATGCACACGTTGGAGCGACACGCCACCTCCCTACGCTCGCAGGCGCTTGCGGTGCTTGCAGCCAATCAGGCCCGGGCGGCCGATCAATCTTTGAGCCTGGCAGATCGACAAGTCGCGACGTTTAATGCTGAGGAGGCCCAGGCGCTGCTCAGCATCCTCGATTGCGTGAAGCTCGAACCCGGGCCTGAGGAGGCACGGAAGATCGCAGCGCGCATACGCGCGCTTCTAGAGGACCCACGGAGAAGCCAACCGATTCGAGTGGCGTGCTTGTAGGGTTGCGGATTCCGATCGATGTCGCCCAGGATTCCGAGATGATCTCGCCCACCATTCCGATTTGAAGTCGCCCACCCGTTCCGAGATGATGTCACCCACCATTCCGGGATGATGTCGCCCGGGTCTCGCAAGGGCGAACCCGGGGTGACGAGACCTCTTCTGGCTCCCATAGGGTCAACCTTTCGGTTTTGCGAAGGGGGACCCTGGATGCCGACGGAGAGGCTTGCGATGCGCCGTGTGCGCGATGTGATCAGGATGAAGGCGGCTGGGCTGCCGAGCCGCGAGATTGCTCGGCGGATGGGCGCGGCGCCCTCGACAGTGCGGCTGACCATCCGGCGATTCGAGGCCGCAGGCCTGAGCTGGCCGTTGCCCGACGAACTCACGGACGCGGCCCTGGAGGCCCGCCTGTTCGCCAAGACCGGCAACGGTAACCGGCAGGGTCATCGCCGCATCGCCGAGCCCGACTGGGCGGCGGTGCACCGCAGCTCAAGCGCAAGCATGTGACGCTGTCGATCCTGTGGGAGGAGTACATCGGCGCCGAGCCCGGCGGATACCGGTACTCGCGCTTCTGCGAGCTTTACCGCGCCTGGGAGGGACGCCTGTCGGTGACGATGCGCCAGGCGCACGCGGCCGGCGACAAGCTGTTCGTCGACTACGCGGGCGACGGCGTGCCGGTGGTCGTCGACCGCCTCACCGGCGAGCGGAGGACGGCGCAGATCTTCGTCGCCGTGCTCGGCGCCTCGAGCTTCACCTCCGCGCAGGCGACGTGGACGCAGGGACTCGCCGACTGGATCAGCGCCCATGTTGGCGCCTTCGCGGCGATCGGCGGCGTCCCGGCGCTCTTGGTGCCTGACAACACCAAAGTCGCAGTCATCAAGGCGAGCCTCCACTACCCGCAGATCAATCGCACCTATGCGGAGATGGCCGCGCATTACGGCACGGCCGTCTTGCCGGCGCGACCTCGCAAGCCGCGCGACAAGGCCAAGGTCGAGCAGGCCGTCCTCATTATCGAGCGCTGGCTGCTCGGCCGCCTGCGCCACCGCGTCTTCTACAGCCTCGCCGAGGTCAATGCAGCGATCGGCGAGTTGCTCACCAGGCTCAACGAGGAGCGGCCGATCCGGCGGCTCGGCGTGACGCGCCGCCGGCTGCTCGAGGAGATCGACCGGCCGGCGCTCAAGCCGTTGCCGGCGAGCCCCTACGTCCTCGCCGAGTGGCGGATCCGCCGCGTCAGCCTCGACTACCACGTCGAGGTGGAGAAGCATTATTACAGCGTTCCGCATCGCTTCGCGCGTGCCGAGGTCGAGGTGCGGTTCACCGCCCGCACCGTCGAGATCTTCCACAAGGGCGAGCGGATTGCCGCGCATCAGCGCATGAGTGGCAATCACAAGCACACCACCGTGCCGGAGCACATGGCCTCCAGCCATCGGCGCTACGCCGGCTGGACTATCGGGCGTATCCGTCAGGACGCCGCCGCGATCGGGCCGGCAACCAGCGCATTGTGCGACCTCATTCTCGACGAGCGCTCGCACCCCGAACAAGGCTTCCGCGCCTGCCTCGCCATCCTCAGGCTCGCCGCCTCCTATGGGCGCGAACGGCTGGACGCGGCGGCTGCGCGGGCGATCGACATCGGCGCGCGCACCTATGGCTCGGTCAAGTCGATCCTCGCCAACAATCTCGATCGGCGTCCCGCTCACCAGCGCTCCGCGGACGATGCGTCGATCCTGCATGCCAACATCCGCGGACCGCGCTACTACAATTAGGAGACCGTCCCTTGCTCACCCATCCGACCCTCGACCGCCTCAACGCCCTCGGCCTCCACGGCATAGCCAAGGCCTTCGCCGACATTGAAGCCGCCGGTGAGGCTGGCAGCCTCGGTCACGCCGAATGGCTTGCTCTGCTGCTCGAACGTGAAGCCTCGCTGCGGCACGAAAAAATGGCTCGCCACTCGCCTGCGCTACGCCAAGCTGCGCCAGCAGGCATGCGTCGAGGACATCGACTATCGCACCCCGCGCGGTCTCGACCGCCCGCTGTTCGCCAAGCAAGCAAAGCCGTCGCCGTCATTGGTCCCACGCCTGGGATTGTCATCAAACGGCGGGCATCTTCTTCTTTTCGGGCGCGATGGGTGATCTCGCTGTCGAGTTTCTTGATCTGCATTTCCAGCGTCAACATCGTCTTGATCAATATCTCGAGTACGAACCGTGCCGCTTCGGGCACGTCGGTTTTTGGATCCATTGCGCGCTCGACAAGCTCTGCGACATAGGCCGTGCCCTTTGCCATAATCACCCCGTATTCGGCGAGATGACCACGCAAAGCATTGATCGCCTGGGTCCGCTGCCGGATCAGCAGGTCGCGGGTCCGAAACACCACCGCGCTCGCTTGCTGCTCTTCACTCTTGACGGGAACGAAACGCATGGTCGGTCTCTGCGCCGCTTCACAGATCGCCGCTGCATCGGCCATGTCGTTCTTCTGCCGCTTCACGAAGGGCTTCATAAGCCGGTGGGATCAGCCGCACTTCATGGCCGAGCTTGCCGATCTCACGAGCCCAGTAATGCGCGCCCGAGCAGGCTTCGATCGCCACGAGGCAAGCCGGCTGCTCGGCAAAGAATGCCAGCAGCTTATTCCGGCGCAGCTGTTTGCGAAAAACGACCTTGCCGGCGGCATCGGCTCCATGGGCCTGAAAGACATACTTCGCTAAATCTAGTCCAATCGTGCTAACTTCGTTCATGGACGCTTCCTCTCTGGTGATGGTTGTTCAACACCCTTCACTTTGGCACATCGATGCCGTCGAGGGGGCGTCCACCCCATCACAGCAACCGCAGAAGAAGAAAAAAGGTTGAAGTCGCGATTCCAGATTGACCGCGCGGCTTGACCGATGCCAGAGAACCAGCCGGCCAGCACGCCTCGCCGCTGGGCGAGATCAAATCGGAAAGGTGGGCGACATCGTCTCGGAATCCACGGGCGACTTCATATCGGTACGCCTGGGCGACTTCGTCGGAATCCGCATGTAGGGTTTACTTGGAACACGACGAGTCCGTTTTTTGGCGCGTTTAGAGGAATCGAGTCACTCTTTCGGTGTCCGCACATTTTACCAAGTTAGTGGTGAGCCCGGCTGGACTTGAACCAGCAACGAGACCATTATGAGCGTACGCGTCCGGTGACGCTTTCAATTACCCACATTTAGCCGAACGGGCTGAGGGAGCGCACAAACCATTGCATCGCAGGAATCGACCGGATTCCTTGTCTGGCACCGATTCGCAGGGGGCGGTGCCAATGGACGAAGAAGCCGACGCATGGTTTGATCGCGAGCTCGCTGGCTGCAGCCTTGCCGACGAGCGCCTGAACAAGCGGCTCCGCAAACTGGTAGCGCAGATCGCGAGCGCGATGGGTGAAAGCATTCCGCTGGTGTGCCAGGACTGGGCCAATACCAAGGCTGCGTATCGTGTTTTCTCCAACGACCGGGTCAGTGAGGCGGACATTCTGGCCGGCCACTTTCAATCGACGCGGGAGCGCACGATTGGCACCGACGGTCCTGTTCTAGTGCTCCATGATACGACCGAATTCAGCTATCAGAGAGAGCTCGGACGCGATCGGGACCACCAAAAGCATAAACAGCGGCCGGGACAAGGCGGGCGGCCTGAGATCGCACACGGTTTGCGGCATCCTGATGCACTCGAGCCTGGCGGTGACGACCGAAGGGCTGCCGCTTGGACTGACGGCGGTCAAATTCTGGACCCGGAAGAAATTCAAGGGGACCGCCGCGCTTAAGAAAACGATCAATCCGACGCGCGTTCCCATCGAGAAGAAGGAGAGCATTCGGTGGCTGGACAATGTCCAGCAATCCACGGGGCTGCTGGGCGATCCAGGACGATGCGTTCACGTCGGTGATCGCGAGAGCGACATCTATGAGCTGTTCTGCGCGGCTCGAGAAGTAGGAACGCATTTGTGACTAGGACTTGCGTTGACCGTTTGGCTGGGGATGGAGATGCGATCCGCTGGACATGCGAGTCCCTTAATAGCGCCCGCGGTGCGAGTGGCTGCGATCCAAATGCCGTCCAACCAACACGAACTCTGGTGCAAATTGCTCCGGTGATTGGCTGGAGATCAGCCTGAGATTCCCCGGTGAGTGTCGCCGCCTACGTTCTGGTTGACGGAGGACTGACACATGGCTTCCAGAAGCATCGGCCTGACAGCGGATTTGCGCGGATACGCACCTGCAATCTCGCGGACCATCCAGCCATTGCGGGTGGCGCGATGAACACCCCCTATCAGCAAAATGAGGGCGGCATTGTTGCGCTCTTGCCGGATGGACGGGTCGAATTCCTTCATCCAGCGGCGCTCCCTCTACTCGAAGCCGCCCGCGCGGGCGACGCCAAGTTGCCGGACATTGACGACAACATCCTCTCGTCTCCTCTGGTCCGGCTCGAGCAATTCCATTTGACCGCGCCGGCCATTGCCTTCATCGAGCTCACCAACCTTTGCAATCTGCGCTGCAAGCATTGCTATACGTGGTCGGGTCCGAAGCGACCCAACGAAATGACGACCGAAAAGATCATCGGTCTGCTGGATCAGTTTGCGGAATCCGGCGTATTGCAGGTGTTTCTCACCGGTGGCGAGATTTTCGCCCACCCGGACGCAATCGAAATCATAAACTATGCCCGAACTAAGCCGTTCAGCACGCAAATCTTCACCAATGGTCTTCTGATCACGGAAGAAGCCCTGGCGCGCATAACCCCTGGGACCTCCTTCTTCATCAGCTTCGACACCGCGGACCCTGAGCGAACAGTTCGCGGTAAGATGGATTTTCCGAAGCTCCGAAGCGCCTTCGAATGGATGAAAACGCACGGTCACGCCTTTCGAACTGCGATCTCCGTCCATCGCAACAATGTAGCTGACGCGGAGGAGATCTTTGAATGGTGCGCGATCAACGACTATCCGCGGCCGCAATGGCTTGAAACACGCCCGGTCGGCCGGGCTCTTCTGCACCCAGGCATTCTTCTCCAGCCGGATCAGATCGACGAGGTGTTCGAGGTGTATCGTCGGTGCATGGACCGCTACTCGGCCGCGCCGGAGGCGGAGGAAGTCGGGGGCGTAGCATCGGCGGTGGCCGTCCGCAGTGTCGATACGATCAAATTCTGCCAGAGGCTCGAGCGCGCGACCGGGCAGGAGAAGTGCGGACGTTCGCTCGTCTACGTCAACAGCGTGCGATGTGTTTCCCTGCAGTAACTGCATGAGCGGCGGGCTCTACAGGGCCGGCAGCGTCGTCGATCAGCCGTTCGCCGAGATATGGGCCAATGGTTTTGACGAATTCAGGCGCATCACGTTCGACGATCACAATGGATGTCAGGAATGTCCTGTCCACAATGCCGGAATCTGGTGTCAGTTTCGGTGTCCGCCACTCGCGCAAAATGTCTCCCGGAATCAAAAGGGATGCGGCGCGACCGAATACCTTCGCCTGTTCATGCTGCGTGCGGGCGCCTTGTGGGAAGAGAGACGAAAGGCGGGTGTCCGGCTCACGATGGCGCCGTCCCGACCACATCGAGCGGAGCATACCGTCGCCTGAGATCGGCACCGGTCGCCCGCCCCGCGCCGATATGGTTTGGCGGGCTGCAATGAAAGGAGACATCGAACCATGAGCACGAAAGCCATTGGCCGACAGCTGTTGCCAGTTGACGGCATCGAGATCAGCGCGAGTCCCGGCAACGGCCTCGATCTGGCGCAAGACGGAGTATCGCTGGCAACCGTCGGCGCCGCCTCTGCCGTCGCTCAAAAGCGGCAATCGGCACGTCGCCCGCCTTACCCCAAGCAACGACGGGATCACCCTTGCGCTTGTCGGGGCGCCTCCGCAACCAAGGCCTAAGAAGCCGATCCCGGCCGCCACCGGTGGCCGGGATTACAATCCGGAGAAAGATCATGCATGCACCGACTGCTACTCCGCTGGTGAGGTCGGCTCCGCCGCGATCGCGCATCACAAATCCAGGTGCTCTGCTGGCGCTACACCCCGAATTGCGCATAGATCAAGACATCTACAACATCAATGTCACGGCCAACTTCGGTGCGACGCTGACTGCATCAGAGACTTGGCAGCAGATCGCGACACATGATGGCGCGCAGAAGCCAGTCCATCTTTATTTCCATTTGCCCCTGTGCAGCTACGTTTGCCGGTTCTGTAACTACGTCAAGCGGCAGGCCCCGACCGGCGCGAAGCTCGATGATGCCCTCGATCATTGGACCGGCTTGCTGATTGAGGAATCGCAACGATATCTGCGGGGAGCGCCGTGGTTGTCAGCGGCTCGCGTTGAGTCGCTGTTTCTGGGGGGCGGCACCGCATCGCTGCTCAGACCCAGGCACCTGGCGCGGATCATGCGGCATGTGCAAGACAACTATTCCGTCATACCGGGATGCGAGGCGACGTTGGAAGGCAATCCGGACAACTTCCTCGCCGACGAAGTCAGTGATGCAATCGAGATCGGCTTCAACCGGTTCAGCGTCGGCCTCCAGTCGCTCGACAGCAAGGTCAACGCCTTCGCTGGTCGGGGGCACGACCGACAAATGTCGCTGAAGTCCGTCTGCACGACCAGAATCTGTTCCCGACGCTTGAAACCACCTACGCGATGCGCGAAGCGATGGTGGATGTCCTGCTCGATGCAAACTATGAACCCAGCCCCTGCGGCTGGTGGAGTGCGCCAGGATCTTATCCTGACGGCAACATCCCACAGGTGTCGCGCAACAAGTGGCAGAATTACGACACGATGATCGGATTCGGTCCCGGCTCCTATGGCTGGCTCGCGGGTATTCGGCCGGATCCTATCCAGACCCGCAACATCGCCGACATCTCCGCCCATGCGCGCCATGTGGAATCTCAGAGCACCGCACCGCTCGCGTCCGGCAGGCGCCTGACCGGCGCGGAAGCCGTCGCGACGGCGCTTGGGTTCGCCTTCAAGTCAAACCAGCCGATCTCCGTGCAGCGGTTTGCCCGGATCTATGGCGTGAATCTGTTGTCCGATGAGCCCTATGCCGGCGTGATCGAAGACCTCATGGCAAAGGGACTGCTCGAGCCGGTCAATGGGTCGTCGGAGTACCTGAAGCCGACGCTTGATGGTGAAACCCTCCACGAGGAGATCATTACGACGCATATCCACGGCCGTATCGGCGGTGTCGTCGCCGCCGTCTGCCGGCGCTAAGAGGCTGCCTACTCATGTTGCAAACGCAGAGAACGATGAACCCGGAAGCAATTCGCATTCATGAGTTCGTACCGATATCGGGATCCGAGATCGGCCGCGTCTTGATTGTACCATCCGGAAATGTCGGGCCGATGGATCAGGGCGGCTTCGAATCCGAATTGTACGAGCGGCTGGCCGGCAGGCTCGTTTCCTCCGGAATGATTACGGTTCGATTTGATGTCGAGTCCGATCGACCGCGCGGAGGTGTGTCGATACCGGCGCGCCGGGCGAACCGGACGCGGCGGTTGTCCGAGATCTTGGAACACGAGGCGATTGCGGCACGATCATCTCCGCTCATTCTACTCGGCGTGTCGCTCGGCGCACTTTCGATTGTTGACGTTCTAAGACGCCCGACCTCGCTCAATATCTGCGCGGCTGTTCTGCTTGGATGTGTGATCGAAGAACCCAGCGTTGTTATGCCGCCGGTCGAGCGAATCGACTTCCTCTACGGCGCGCGGGATCTGGTCGGATATTGTAACAGTGACGGTGAACTGAGCGAAGTCGTCGGTCCGGACACGTATGGACCTCGGTCGGCGCAGCAATTGATCGTTCGGCCGAGAACCGTCGTTACCACCCGCATCATCGAAGGGGTCGGACACATGCTCGCGCGGCCTGGTGCCCACGCGCCTGACGATGACACGTTGGATGTCATCGTCGACCTAACGAAGCAATCCGCTTTTCCGCCGTCTGCCCCGGCCGCGCAATAGGAGAGATCGACGATGACGTCTTTGGCAACCCAGCGCTTCGACAAACTGTCGACAAACTTTGCGACAAGCGAGGTCCATTCGAGCAGTCATTCCATCAGGCGATTGCATGAATTGCTCGACCTGCCGGCCGGCGCGTCGGTTGTCGACATAGCCTGCGGCGCTGGCCATCTTGCTCTGTCGTTTGCAGGTCGCGCGAAACGCATCGTGGGAGTCGATGGTGCCCCGACCATGCTGGGGGCCTTCCAGAGACTTGCGAACGAGAAGGCAATCCAGGTCGAAACTGTGCTGGCCATGAGCGATTCTGTCTCGCTGCGATCCGGCGAATTCGACGTCGCGGTTTCCCGGCTTGCACCGCATCATTTTCCGAACCTGCAAGCGTCGGTGCGGGAGATGGCGAGGCTGGTTCGGCCGGGGGGCATGTCGCAGTTATCGACCTGCATGGCTACGACGATTCCGACCTTGACGAATTCAACCATCGGCTGGAAGTTTTGCACGATCCAACGCACGTCCGAAGCCACACGCCGCTGGCCTGGCGAGATACCCTGGCGGGCGCCGATCTGGAGATCCTGACCTTCGAGACGCATCTTCGAGAGAGTCCGAAAGGTGTCAGCATACAGCGCTGGTGCGAAATTGCAGCCTCTGGCCCTGAGGCGGAACAGGCTATCCGTGCGCAGCTTGCGTCGGCCCCCGCGGCGACGTTGAACGCCTTGGGGATTGATTTCGCGGTAGATCAAGCCGAATTCCTGATTCCGGTGAGGACGTTGCTTGCGGTTGCGCGCAAGCCGGCCGTTAATCACTGAGCGGGGACGGGGGCCTTTGTTGCGAAGCGCGTGTGTCACGGTTGGTGGGTGAGGTTCAGGTGCCTGTCCTTCATATCTATTCACCTCTCGATTCGCCGCCATCGGCGCTGCTCGAGAACCTCTGCTCGGGGATCCTCGGCATTCTTCACCTACCGCCGGGGCATTGCTGGGCGATTTGGCACGAGGTGGCGCCCCACAATTTCCATCGCGACGGCTGGCATTACGGCGCCATGGACAACGGGCCGATCGTCACGATCTACTGCAAGCGAACATACAACAAGGAGGAGATCTCGCGGATGTTGCTCTTCACGCGGGATACGCTTGCGAGTGGCTTGTCGTGCGATGCGGCTGCCGTCTACGCGACCGTGCAGCGCGTTCAACCGGGAGAGACCCTGGTGCGAGGCGGGATTTGGCAGGAAGTTGAGGGGGCACCGTGACCGAAGCAGGATATATGCATCCGACCCGTGGCGACCGTCAGGTCGTCGCGTAAGACACCTGAAGATGACCATTGGGGGGCGGTGGAATCATACATCGACTTCGATCAACGCCAATTCGGTGCAAACGCGCTACTGGGGCTCTCGGAGTTTTCTCACGTTGAAGTAGTTTTCCTGATGCACAAGGTGCCACCGGATTCGGTAGAGAAGGGCGCGCGGCACCCGAGGGAGCGAGCGGATTGGCCCTTGGTGGGAATCTTTGCCCAGCGCGGCAAGTCGCGGCCGAACCGGCTGGGTGTCTCACGTTGCGCGTTGCTCGGGGTTTCGGGCCACACACTCCATGTGCGCGGGCTGGACGCAATCGATAGCAGCCCGGTCATCGATGTGAAACCCTACATGGAAGAATTTGGCCCGCGAGGAGCGATAGCGCAACCAGCTTGGTCCAACGAGGTCATGAAGGATTACTACAAGGAATGAAGGAAGGAGTGGCGAGTAGTTAGCCCGAGGTGATCAGGGGCAGCGTGAGAACGCCCGCCTTACGGAGGTCCTGAAACGGAAGCTCTATAAAATGGAGCTTCGGGCAATCCTCACCATGATGGTGCTGCCTCGGGATGAATTATCCGACCTGGCTCGTTTTCTGAGTAGGCGGTGCTTCTTCGATCATTCTGATTGCCTGTACGGCGAGACGATCAAGAGTAGGGTGTATCGACCAGGTACGAAGGACGGGAATGTCGCCGGCGTTGCCGAAGAGCCCGAGGATTTCAAGAGACTTCGCGACAACGTCTTCGGCGCGGAAGAATTCGAAGTAGCCAGATTGCGTGGTTGGGCTCGCAAGCGCGGCCCGATAGGATCGCCGCGATTTCGTTCGGAAAGAACTCGACGAATAATGCTACGGCAGGCTCGGTTCCGGGAAGATGCTTCGCACGTTCAGAAAACATGTGGTCCCTGTGGTAAAACTCTCCAACGAACGCCGCCGCAATCACCATGCCGAACGGCTGCTCAAAGCCTAGTTCCATAGGCGACGTCAAACCGCGCAGCGACGCGCTGACGCCTACAAGCTGTCCTTCGGCGGTGGCGACAGCCCCCGGCAGGCGCACAGCCCTCGCTGGACGGCGGCGTCGACGGCGGCTATCAATGCCTCGAAGCTGGCCACCGGTTTGCCTCGGATCGTAATGAGGCGCGTCGCCAGTGTAAATCTTCCCGGCCAGTTAGAATCTGAAAGCCTCAGCCCGGGCCAGGTCGGCACGCCATGCCGCGTAAAACCTGGTCGCAGTTGACCCCGTAAAGTCCGAGTAGCGCGTGTTCGGATATCAAGCAGTGCAATCACTAAGATCGTGCGACGAATGCCCACTTTCAGTCGGATAAGCCCAGTGGTGCGACCAGTAAGTCATTGATTGTTCTCACCCCGGGGCTGTCTCTTAATCAGCGGCCCGGTCCGAATCAGTTATGCAGCAAGCTTAGGAATCTCCTGTTCAATCAATCGCAACAATCGGGTGTTGCGCCTCCCCGCAACCAAATTATTACGCACGCACCGTCCCGGCCTAACGGCCGGGACGGATTCGTTTTTTGGGGGATCAGGGACCGGGCGAGGGAGCAGGTCCAGCTTGGTGTGTCGGATCATTTCTTTCCCGAAGACGGATCTGAATGCCAAGCGTGGAATTCGTGCACATCCCTCGGGGCTCGCGTCTCGCCCCTCAGCCGCAAACCGGCGGTTCGCCGTGCACCTTGAAGCCGTCGCAGAAGACAGCGCTCAATCGCTCATCCGGCGGCAGCCCGCTTGTTCATCGGCGATCCTGTAAGCGCCACGGCAAGCACGGCGGTCAGTAACACTACTGCTATCGAATAGAACGCGTCTGAATAGGCCATTATCGTTGCCTGCTGCTTGACAAGTTCGCCGAGCAGGATCTCGGCTTGCTGATAGGAGCGCGCCGGATCTGGCACGCCATGGGGCAAGAAGTACTGTTGCATCCGGGTGAGGAAAGACTGGTCGATCGGATTGAACGACGTCACCGCTTGTCCGATGATGTTGGAGTGGAACTGCTCGCGTTTCGTGATGACTGTGGCCAGCGCGGCCGTTCCAATAGCGCCGCCCAGACTACGAAGCATATTGAACAGGCCAGACGCCGCCGCCGATTCATCCTGCTTTATGTGCGCCATCGCGATGCTCGATAAGGGTGCGACGAGGAGCGACTGGCCGACCGCGCGCACCAGGTTGGTCAACATCAACTGCGGCCCGGAGTCGTTCAAGCTCAGATGGATATTCATGACGCAGCTCGCTGCGAACACGATCAGTCCGGCGCAGACGACCACGCGCACATCGAAGTACTTGAGGATGAGCGGGACAAAAGGAATGATGACGAGCTGAGGGAAGCCTGACCAGGCGAGCACAAGCCCGATCTGTTCGGCATTGTAGCCTTGGACGGAATCGAGATAGGCCGGCAGCACATAGACCGATCCGAACAAGCCGAATCCGACGAGTGTGTTGGCGAGTGTACCGAGGCCAAAATTGCGATTCGCAAGCAGGCGAAGCTGCACGGCGGGCTTGTCGCTTCTCAGCTCGATGACCGCGAACGCCGTCAACATGACGGCCGCGACGATGGCGAGATGCGCGATGTAGGGAGAGCCGAACCAGTCGTCCTTGTTGCCCTCGTCGAGCACGGTCTGAAAGCAGGCAAGCCCTATTGCCAACGAGCCTATGCCGTACCAGTCGCCGTCTTTGAGAAGGTGCAGCTGCATCGGCGCGTGGTCGAGGCTCGGGAATAGCAAGGCGAGCATCACGGAGCCGGGGATCAGATTGATGAAGAAGATGTATTGCCAGCCGAAGTGCTCGGTGAGATAGCCCCCGATGGTCGGCCCGATGGCCGGACCGAAGGTGGCTGTGACCGCGAATATCGCCAGCCCGATCGGGCGTTGTCCGGAGGGGAGCTTGGTAAGCAGGATGGTGAATGCCATCGGAATCATGACGCCACCCGTGAAGCCCTGCAGCGCGCGGGTGATGATCATGGTGCCGAGGCTGTTGGCAAAGGCACAACTGACCGAGAAAGTCAGGAAGAGCGTCACGTTGGTCAGCAGGAATCGGCGGAAGCCGAACACGCGACTGAGATAGTCGGTCAGCGGAATCATGATGATCTCGCCGATCAGGTAAGACGTCGATATCCACGCACCGTTGTCGACCCCCGTGCCGATTCCTCCTTCGATCTCCGCAAGCGATGAATTGACGATCTGGATGTCCAGCACGGCGATCAGCGCCCCGAGCATGCAGCCATAGACGGCGACCCAGGTCCGCAGCGACGCACGCTCGGTGTCCCGATCATCGATCGCACCGCTCATCGCTGCGGTCCCTGAGGCGTGGCGCCGCGCCTCGTGTCGATTGTCGCAGTCACCGACATGCCGGGACGCAGCATGCCGGCGAGCGGGTCGCTCGGGTCAACGGCGATCTTGACCGGAATGCGTTGAACAATCTTCGTGAAATTGCCGGTGGCATTGTCGGGCGGCAGCAGAGCGAACTCCTGTCCGCTGGCAGGCGCCAGGCTGTCGACCCGGCCGCGAACTCGTTTCCCGGGAAACGCGTCGACCTCCAGGACGACGGGCTGCCCGGCGCGCACCTCGGCCAGTTGGGTTTCCTTGTAATTCGCCACGACGTAGATCTTCGCGAGCGGGACGATGGCGAGAAGCTGGGTGCCTGGCTGAACGTACTGGCCAAGCCGCAGCGTGCGATCGCCGATGACGCCGTCAACCGGCGAGGTGATCGTGGTGTATCCGAGATTGATCCGTGCCTGCTGCAATGCCGCTTCGTTTCGCTTGAGCGTCGCCTTGGCCTGCGCCAGTTGAGCATTCAGGGTTTCGATCTGCTTTTTGGCGGCATCAAGCGCGGCCTTGTCCTTGGCGACGACCGCCGTCGCGGTATCGATCTGCGAGGCCGCCTGCTGTGCGTCCTGGACCGAGCCGTAGCCGTCGTCTGCGAGCTTGCCGTAGCGTTGACTGTTCTCTTGCGCAAACAGCTCCTGTGCCTTGTCCGCATCGACCGTCGCCTCGACTTGGCGGATCACGGCCCGCTGCTGGGCGATCTCGGCCTCGATGGTCGCGATCCCGGCGGTGGCCTGCTCGACGCCGGCGGCCGCCTGTTCGACAGCTGCCTCGTAGTCGCGTTGGTCGATGACGGCCAGAACCTGTCCGATCTTCACATGCTGGTTATCGTCAACGAACAATGATGCGATATTCCCCGCAACTTGTGGTGCGATCGAAACGACATCGGCCTGCACATAGGCATCGTCTGTGGCGGCTTCGAAGCGCCAATGCGTCCAATACCTCCAACCAGTATAGGTCCCGCCGCAAACCGCCGTGATCGCCAGTATCACGGGCACCAGGTGTCTCAGCAACGGACGCGCCCGCTCTGTGGACGCCCTGCCCAGATGTTCGGATGCCCCAGCTGCAGCGTCTCCGGGAGGCGAGACGCGCCCCTCCGTTTCAATGCTCGTCGCGGTGGAAGTCATTGCCCCGAGCCCTTTCAGGATGATCCAGGCATCATTGTTCAGAACGCCGGCATTGCGTCTTCCCGAGTGCGCGACCTATTGCGAGATCGCATGGCGAATTCGCCGCATATCGGCCAAGCCAAATTGCGCGAGGCAGCGGTCGGAGCGGCGTTCGGCCAATTTTGGGTCACTCTCCGCTGTCGTACGGAAGTGCGCTACACGGGTCCGGAAGCGGCCCTGCTCCTCGACCGCGTTCGCCAATCAGCCGGGGTCTCACCGGTGATTTCTTTGAACACGGTCGAGAAATGTGCCTGAGTGCAAAATCCGACCGCGAGTGCAATTTGGACTAGAGGCGCCTCTGTATTCAGCAGCGTCTTCGCGTGTTCGACCCGTTGAGCCAGCAGATATTCGTGGGGGCGGTATCCCGTCGCGGCCCGGAACTGCGCGGCAAAATGCATACGGGAAAGTCCGGCAACCCGAGCCAGCTCCGGAAGCCTTATCGACCGACGAAAATTCTGTTTGACGTGGTCTTGGACGCGCCGAAGCCGCCAGTTTGCCAGGGCGCCGACCTTGGTGCGTGGAAATTCGAGGCGCGCGAGCCGCATCGCCAGCGTTTGTCCGATGCAGCGGGCGAACGTCTCGTCGATCGGTTCGCCGGGTCCGAGCAGCGGTCGGGTGAGCTGTCCTGCGAACATGTCGCGAAGCAGGATAAGGTCATTCAGATGCTGAGTTGGGCGACGCTGCGCAATTGGTAGCCGATCTGTAAAGTATGAGTCTGGAACGTGGAAATGCAGGAAGTCGCAGGGCGCATCGAAGCGTGCGGCGAGCCGTTTTGAGGGAGCGCTGACATACAGCGTGCTTTCCGGCATGACGCCCTCGAAGATTGTTCGCTGCTCTCCTGTCAACTTGATGCGCGTCGTCCTCAATGCCACGCCAATGAAGTAGCGATCATTGGGGGTGACCGCCTCCTCGGTACGAGACGCGGTTCGGAGATCGAGCCAGCGCGAAATGGTGATTTCCTGGGCCAGGGACGCACCGTTTTGTTCCGGCCTGCGCCACGCCCGCTCCTCCAAAGGATATCCTCGCGGATGCCTGTTGTCGCTCAACGCGGGGTGATGACCGTGTTTGGGGGGGACCGCATGCATGTCGTCGCGCATCCTGGCTCTCCTCTGTTGGCTTGTACTTGCGATACCGAGTGGATTTAGCCTGCACGCCTTCGGAAGGCGCGTTAGCTCCCCTTAAGAAACGTTGGATTTTGCTAAATCGAATGCTGCGACCGCCCGCCGCAGGCGTGGCGTTAGGTCGCTCACGCAGAACCGGTCTTCCCTGATATCCGAGTTCGATCAGTTACTTGCGACGATGGATAGTGGAACGCGCGTGATGGTCGCCAAAGCATGGAACGCGAAGACGCGCTACCCGGCAGGTCGGTTCGCACGTACATTTGCGAAGCCGGTAACTGCGTCCAGCCGCTCAGGTTGGAGACGCACCTTCAGGTGAAGCGGGATGATGTCGAGCAATACTCGGGCGTCGATGAGCTCCGATGCGATAACTAGCTTTGGCGACTTCCAGCTCGATCGCAGACGTCGCTTGCTTCTCAAGGATGGAAATCCCGTACGAATTGGGTCGCGCGGCCTGGACATTCTGATCGCGCTGACCGATCGCGCGGGCGAAGTTGTCAGCAAGCGTGATCTCCTCGAGTCGGTGTGGAATGGTGTTGTGACCGACGAGGCGGGCCTGAGGGTACATATGTCGACGCTTCGCCGAGCTTTGGGCGATGGCCGGGATGATGCGCGCTACATCGTCAACGTCGCAGGCCGCGGATACAGTTTCGTTGCCGCAATCAAGCGGTCTCACACGAGCCTGGCGTCCTCGTCGGATTCCAACTCGGCTGATCGCCTGGGTCGTCAATTCCTGTCGCATCGGGGGCTTTTCGTCGGCCGCGACGAGGTCGTTCTCAGTATAAGCAGGCTTCTCGCGAGTCGACGGTTTGTCAGTATCGTGGGCGCCGGCGGCATCGGCAAGACGGCGGTCGCGGTTGCCTTGATCGCGCGGTTGCGAGCCGAATTCGGCGACGAGAACGTCGCCTTCGTCGATTTTGGCGCGGTGCTCGAGCCTGGCTTGGTTCCTGGCAGCGTGATTTCGGCGGTTGGCTGCACATTGGGGGGATCCGATCCCGTCGCCGAACTGTCAAGCTTCCTTGCAGATAAGCGCATGCTGGTTGTCTTCGACAGTTGCGAGCACCTCCTCGATCCGATCTCGCTTCTGGCAGACCGGCTATTCCGTGAGGCCCCCTTCGTCCATTTACTAACCACCTCGAGGGAGCCGTTGCATGTCGAGGGTGAGACGGTGCATCTACTCAGTCCCCTCGCTTATCCAGCGGAGGAAGCCCCGACGGCGGTGGATGCTTTGGCAACGCCGGCCGTGCGTCTGTTCATGGATAGGGCGGCGTTCAGCGGATTCACCGAAGATCTAACTGACGCCGATGCGCCGATCGTTTCGGATATATGCCGGCGGACTGACGGAATTGCGCTGGCGATAGAGTTGGCCGCCAGCCGCGTCGGAAGTTATGGGATCCGTGGCGTTGCAGGCCTCTTGGCGCAAAATGCGGAGATGGCATTACCCATCAGACGCAATGTTTCTCCTCGACATCGAACGCTTCAAGCGATGCTTGACTGGAGTTACGATCTGCTCGCGGAAGACGAAAGGCGAACGCTTTCGCGCCTGTCCGCCTTCGTCGGTCTGTTCACAATGGAGGCGGCCTGCTCCGTCGCGGGCGAAGAAGAGAGCGACCGGGCAGCTATCGCTTCGACTCTGGAGAGACTGGTCGACAAGTCTCTGGTCTGGGTAAGACCGATCGATGAAGCGGTCTTTTACCGCCTCCCCGATACGACGCGCGCCTATGCTGCGGCGAAGCTCAGCCAATCCGAAGACGTCGAGCCGATTGCCAGTCGCCATGCTCGCTACTTTGCTTCCTTGTTCAAATCACTTGCTCTCGAGGACGGCGCGTATGCCGAGATCGGGCGCCATGCACCACACCTCGGGAATGTACGAAAGGCGCTCGAATGGAGTTTCTCCAGCGAGGAGAATCGCAAGATCGGGATTGAATTGGCGGCCGATGCTGCGCCATTGTTTCTTGGTCTTTGGCTGCTTGCGGACTGCAGCCACTGGTCGCGCCTTGCCTTGACCGCGATCCAGCATATGAGCGAGATGTCGCACCGGGAGGCGCGCTTGCTGGAGGCGTTCGCTGTCGCCTCCATGCATATGTGGGGCAATACGCAGGAGGTGAAAGATGCGATCCAGCGTGGGCTGGACCTGTACGAAGCGGGCGAGCAAGGATTGGCGCAACTTCGCCTTCTGGCCGGCCTCAACCTCTTCCTGACGAGGATTGGCGACTTTGATGGCGGGCTGGCGGCCGCCGAGAGATGCAAAGCTGTGGCGGACCGGAGCGGATCGATCAGCGATCGGGTCATCTCCGAATGGATGCTTGCCGCCGCCTTGCATCTTGCCGGTCATCAAGCCGATGCCATCGCCCATTGCGAACTGGGGTTTGAGCTCGAGGCCACCCATAGCCGCCTCGACCTCAATTTATTCGGCTACGATCACCGCCTCCGCGCGGAACTCGCGTTGGCACGATCGCTTTGGCTCAGAGGGGCGGCAACGCGCGCGTGCGGGTTGGCTGTGGCGGCTCTCCATGAGGCCGAAGGGTTGTCACCGCCGAGCAACTATTGCATGGCTGTAGTCCATGCTGTCCCTATCCTGCTCTGGAATGGCGAAACTGAAGTTTGCGCCGAACATATAGATCGCGCAATCGTGCAGGCTGAAAAGCACTCTCTCAAGGCGCTCGCAGCCGCTGCCCTGGCGTTGAAGGGGGAGTGGCTCACGATGACGGCAAAACCTGCAGCCGGCGTGGAAACATTGCGCCAGGCTTTGAATCTGCTGTACCGCGAACAATTTCGCATGCTTACGTCCGCTGCCGCGCAGGCTCTGGCAGATGGATTGGCACAGAGCGGAAGGTTGGTCGAGGCACGAACGACGATTCAGACGGCGATCTCTTCAGCACAAAAAATGGGTCAGAAGTTTTCAATGCCCGGCCTACTGCGCACGCAAGCGCAAATAATCATGAGAAGTGCGGATGCTCAGCACGACAAGGCAGAGTCATTGCTGCGGGAGTCGATCAACTACGCAAGGAGCCAAGGCGCATTGGCATGGGAGTTGAGGGCTGCGCTCGCATTGGCGCAGCTCTTGATCGTGCATGGGCGGGTAGCAGAGACGCGCGCACTCCTCGAGCCGGTCTTGGCGGCTCACGAGGAAGAGTCCGGCTCATCGGATCTGCTGGAAGCTGCGGATCTTCTGGCGCGCTTGGCGTGACCGGGAAGAATCCGGCATGAGCGGTCAGGGGAGCCGCGGCGGCTTTTCATTTCCTTGCAGTTCATAACACCTTGGGCGGCTAAGTCTGGTCCATATTCCTCCTCTCCGCAAGACCGCTTGAAAAAGCAACGGCAGGAGCAGCGATGGAACAGGACCGGAGAATCGCCGTTGTGACGGGCGGCAGCCGCGGCATCGGGCGGAGTACGGTTCTCAGTCTGGCAAGGCGAGGTGTTGACAGCATCTTCACATTCAAAGCCGCTTTTGCTGAGGCCGATGCGGTTGCGACGGCCGTTGAGGAGATCGGCCGGAGAGCCATTCCTTTGCAGCTTGATCTCGCGGAGGCGAGCAGCTTCGACGGCTTCGTACTGCAATTCCGCGAAGCACTTGGAGTTCTTGGCGCCACCCGTTTCGATTATCTCGTCAACAATGCCGGGATCTCGCATCATGGCAGGTTGGAAAGCACGACCGAGGCAGAACTCGATGCGATCTATCGGGTTAATTTCAAGGCAGTGTTCTTTCTCACTCAAAAATTGCTGCCTCTCATCAAGGACGGCGGCCGTATCGTCAACATGTCGAGTGGGCTCGCCCGAATCATCGTGCCCGGCAGCGGGCCATACGGTGCATTCAAGGCTGCGATCGAGGTGCTGACGCGATACCAGGCAAAAGAACTCGGCGCTCGAGGCATAGCGGTCAACGCAGTCGTCCCCGGAGCGATCCGAACTGATTTCAGTGACGGCCTGGTGCGGGAAGATCCCAAAATCAACGCTCAGGTCGCCAACTTGAGGGCGCTCGGCCGACCGGGGGGGCCGGAAGATATCGGGCCGATGATCGTTTCTCTGCTGTCCGATGAGAATCGCTGGATCAACGCGCAACTTATCGAGGTCTCGGCGGGATGAGAATTGAGACCGAACTCCTCGCCTCCGTATGCATGCGGGTTCGAGAGCCGTCTCTTGCAGGTGAACACCCGGCAGGGAAGCGACGCCTCGCTGCTGCTGCTGAGGAAATCGTGCAGCGCCTTGCTCGCGGTGGGGCCGAGGAATTGCCGGTAGGAATGGGTGACCTCGCGATAGGCCTGCTTCCTGGCATCTGGCAGCCCCATCTTTCTCGGCAGCCGAGAGCAGCGACGGCATATAGTGCAGCTCCGGCGCGTCGATGCCCTGGAGGCGAACGGTGAGCTTGCCGTTCTTGATGGGCGCGGCCGACGTGCGGCCCTCGACCTTGGCGCCCTCGAAGACGTCAGTCGGCTGGAATGGCGCAGTATCGTTCATGCGGAAGCGGGATCGCGTCCGGCGCCACAGTCACCAGCACCTTGGCGGTATCGGCGTCCGACCGCCCCTCCGGCCAGAACCGGCCGACATCGATGGTGCCTTCGACCTCCGGCAATCCAACCGGCATCGGCCGCTCCTGTCGGGCGCGCACGACGACCGCCGCCCGGGCTGACTCGCAAGCACACCGAAGCGGAGCGGATCATCTTCGTGCGGCAGGCCCGTGACGGAATGTCAGACGGCAGAGATCACGTCATGGCCGACGAACAATACCTCCGCGCGTTTGGAGCGCGAGGGCGACGATGATGTCGTCAACAGAGTAGAATCTTTCCAATCAGGATCTGTACGGGCAGACCATGGTCAGGTTGAGCAGCGTCGGCTTGTCCGAGCCCTTCTTGTACTCCCACTCCAGCCGGATCTCGTGCCGGTGGGCATAGGCGTCGCTCGCCGCGTGGCTGATGATGTTGGTTTTCATCGGGATCGGCGGCTCTGAATTGAAGCATTTGCGGACGCAGGCATCGAGCAGATCGCATCGCGTCAGCGGGATCACGCCCGGCTCGTCCCTCGACAGCGGGACCGTGTTCGGCTGGGTGCTGAGGTCGAGACGAGCCCGGCCCTTCTCCTTGTGCCAGTACTTGGCGCTGCCCTGCGGCCACTTCGATGGCGGCGTCAGAATCAGATGGTACTGGCCGTATTCCAGGGTCGGCAGATCGATGTCCTCCGATGCCTTGAGCTTGGCGACACTCTTTTTCATGTTCGCCAAGGGATAGTAATTGCCGTTCATCAAATCCCTGAAGGCTTTGCCGTTATATGTCTTGCCGCCCATCGCCTTGTCCTTCGATACAATCTAATCGGTCAGGGAGACGTGCAGCCCAGCAAAGCTCGTTGGCCCTGTACGAAAGCCTCGGTGCCCCCTAAAACGCGTCGCCCCATTTTCGCGCCGACGACGCTACCATCCCAAAATGCAACTCGTCCAGAGAGTCACCTTTGCCGACACAGGTATGTTTCTCGGTGAGTTGATTGCCATGCATGTGTCGTTCGGTATTCTTGCGCAGAGCTCACCTTGAGCGTCGGTCGGTATAGACGCCGCCGTGACTTTTGAAGGCACAGGAATGCATTGTGTCGCGTGTCAGTCGACGATCGACCCGAGCGCTGGCTGGTGCCCGAAGTGTGGGCTGGCTGTGCGGCGCTCCGATCCCGAGAGCGACCGCCGGTTCGTGACGATTCTCCGTGCCGATGTCGTCGATTCCACCGGCCTCATCGCCGAGCTGGAGCCGGAGGCGGCCATCTCACGGCTGGAGCCGGCCCTGGCCGCGATGCGAGCCGCGGTGCGCCAGTTCGGGGGCATTGTCAGCAAGGAGCTGGGCGACGGGATCGCGGCTGTGTTCGGTGCCCCGATCGCGGACGATAACCACGCGCCGCTGGCGTGCCATGCGGCACTTGAACTCGTTCGACGCGTCGCAAGCCTCGGTGATCCCGGGCTTCAGGTGCGTGTCGGCCTCCATTCCGGTCACGTCGTCGCCTACATGGTCGCCAGCGAGTTTTCCAAGGTCTACGAGATTGGTGGTGCCGCCCAGCATCTGGCGGCACGGCTGGAGTCGGTGGCGGAGCCGAATCAGATCTACGTGTCGCAAGCCTGCCAGGAGCTGGCCCAAGGGCATGTCCGATTCGAGTTTCTCGGCGGCAAGCCGCTGCGCGGCTTCAACCAGCCTGTGCCGGTCTACCGCATCGTGGGCGCGAGCGACCTGTCGAGCTGGCGGGTGCGACGGGCGCGCAGCATCTCCCGGTTCGTCGATCGTACGATCGAGCGGGCACTGCTTGCCCGAGCCGCGGAGGCGGTCGGCGCCGGCCGGCGGACCGTCTTGCTGCTGGGCGATGCCGGTATCGGAAAGTCACGTCTCGCGCACGAGTTTGCCCAGGAGCTCAAGGCGGCTGGCTGGCGCCTGATCGACGCCGAGTGCAGTCCGAACCTCCAGGGCGCGCCGTTCAGCACGCTCAAGCGGCTGTTGCTGTCGCTGCTGGACGCCGCCGCGAAGGGTTCCGACGGACTTGGAGATCCGCGGATGGACCGACCGCTGATCCAGCAATGCGCCCTGGATGCCGTGCTGGATCTGCCGATATCGGAGCCGCAGTGGACCGAGCTGGAGCCGCACGCGCGAGGGCGAGCGATTTGCGACGCGAGCTGCGCTGTGGTCGAGAATGCGGTTCGCCGCCACCGCACGATACTCCTGCTCGAGGATCTCCACTGGATCGACCGGGCCAGCGATACGGTGATGTCTGCGATCGCCTCGCTTCAGACACCGAATCTCCTCGTCTTGCTCACATCCAGGCCGAACGGCATGCCGGTATGGACCACGCGCTGCCAGGCCGAGATCGTCGCGGTGCGCCCCCTGGACGACGATTCGGGGATGGCGATGCTAGCCGACATGCTTGGCCCCTCCGCGGCGAACAACGATCTGAAGACCAGGATCATTTCGCATACGGCGAATGTGCCCTTGTTCATCGAAGAGGTCTGCCGCGGCCTGAGGGACAGCGGAACGCTGCAAGGTCAGTGGGGTGATCTCGCGCTCATGCGACCCATCGAGGAACTCGGGATTCCCACGAGCATCCAGGGCGTGATCGCCGCGCGTCTCGATCGCGTGTCCCGGCAGGAGCGTTCCGTCTTGCAGGTCGCAGCAGCGCTGGGCCCGAGATCGAGCGTCGCGATGCTGCGAAAGCTGGTCGAGTTGCCGGAGGCTGCCCTCCAGGACTGCCTTGCGGTGCTCGATCGCGCCGAGTTGCTGGTGCGAATCGACAGCGAGCTGGACGATGAACTCGAGTTCCGTCACGAAATGGTCCGCCAGGTGACGTACGACTCGATGGTCGAAAAGGTGCGCGAGGACATCCATGCGCGCATTGTTGCGGTTTTCGAGAGTGACGGGACGAGTGCCGATGAGCCCGATACGCTGTGCTATCACGCGCTGCGCGCGAAGGACTGGCTCAAGGCTTTCACCCATGGCAGGAGCGCGGGACGAAAATGCCTGAGTCGGTCGGCCTTTGCGGATGCGGCAAACTATTTCGAGATCGCGATGGGCTCGCTCGACAAAACGCCGCCGACGCCATTGCGGGAATCGGATGCCATTGATCTGCGGATGGAGGCGCGCGGGGCATTCATCGCATCCGGACAGGTCGCCGAGTGGCTGGATCTGGGCAAGGAAGCCGAACGACGCGCTGACGCGATCGACGATATCGGACGCAAGGTCGCCGCCATGACCGTCAGGTCGGGCGCACAAAACTTCTACGGGGCGCCAGTCGAGGCGGTCGCAATCGGCGAGGAGGTCGTCGGCCTCGCCGTGGAATGGGGCAATCAGGGTTGGCTCAATCTCGCGCGATATGGATTGGGGCAGGCCTATTTCCTTGCCGGCCGGTACCGTGAAGCCGAACAGACATTGGCACTGGCTCACGCCCAGTTGGCGGGTCCGGAGGCCAGCGCACCGATCGGCACGACGCCGAGATATCTGCTCCTCCTCTGTTGCATGATGAAGAGCTTCACCCACACCGTCATGGGCGAACTCGATGCCGCCGAACAGCTCCAGCAACAGGCCGCCGCGATCGCCGAGGAGACCGGCCGTCCCTATGATCGCGTCGCCGCCGCCTATAGCGGCGGCTGGCTGAAGCTCGGGCAGAACGATCCGGCGGCGGCCGCCGCCATCCTCGAAGACGGCTTCGTCCTGGCGCAGAAGCACGGCATCCGGCTGTTCGTGCCGGTGCTGGCCTGTCATCTCGGCATCGCCTATCTCGAGCAGGGCCTGTTCGACCGGGCGCGCGGCATGCTGACGGAGGCGCGCGAGGAAGCGAAGGCGGTCGGCTACACCTCGGCGGTGCTGCGCAGCTCGATCTATCTGGCGCTCGCCACCCACCGCCTCGGCGATGTCAGGGCCGCGCAGAACATGCTGCGCGAGGCGCGCAACACCGCCCGCCAGCAGGGGTTTTCAGGCCTCGAGGCCGAGGCCCTGTTCGGCGAGGCCGTCGTGACGCCGCCGTCGGACGCGGCGAACAAGGCCACGATCCTCGCCGCCCTGCGCGCCGCCAGCGCGATCGCCTCCGAAAGCGGCGCGCTGCCGCTGAAGCACAAGGCCGATGCGATGCTGACCGGGATGCTCGCCGGCGGCGACCGACCCAGCTGAGCCTGCCCCGGTCAGTCTGGCGATAGCGCCGGCGCGAGCGCGATCTTGCCCGACTCGTCAAATAAATCCCGCAGCTAAAACAAGGGGATCGCTACTGTGCATGGGGTTGTTTTCGCGCTTTTGAAGCGAAGCCCTCGCGCGTCACGCCAGGAACGCGCGGAATCGGCGCAGCGCGATCACGAAGAAGACGCCCCCGATCACGGCGAGCGCGGCAAGCTGCGGCCACACCGCCTCCAGGCCCGCGCCGCGAAACAGGATCGCCTGCGCCAGCATCACGAAATGCGTGTTGGGCGCCGCCAGCATGATGTCCTGCACGAATTGCGGCATGCTCTCCCGTGGCGTCATGCTGCCCGACAGGGTTTGCAGCGGCAGCAGGATCATGATCAGCAGCAGCCCGAACTGCGGCATCGATCCGGCGACGGTGGCGAGGAAGATGCCCATGCTGGTGGTGGCGAACAGCTGCAGCGCCGCGCCGACCAGGAACAGCGCCAGCGAGCCGTCGATCGTGACCGCCAGCCAGCCCTTGACGACGAAGGCGATCGACAGCGCAGAGGCGATCAGCACCACGACTCCCATCGACCAGACCTTGCTCACCATGATCTCGAGCGGCGTGACCGGCATCACCAGGAGGTGCTCGATCGTGCCGTGCTCGCGCTCGCGGATCAGCGCGGCGCCGGTCAGGATGATCGAGAGCATGGTGATCGAGGTGATGACGTGATCGATGGCGCCGAACCACGACTTCTTCAGTTCCGGGTTGAACCTCGCCCGCAGCGTCAGCTCGATCGGCGCGGCCTGCGCATTGCGCGCACGCGCCAGGAACTCCGCGACCTCCGCGCTGACGATCTGCTCGACATAGCCGCCGCCGTTGAACGCCTGCGAAATGCGCGTCGCGTCGATGTTGAGCTGGATCGTGGGCGATTTGCGCGCCAGCAGATCGCGCTGAAAATCCGGCGGGATGTCGAGCGCGAAGGTGTCGATGCCGGCGTCCATCCTGCGGTCCATCTCGTATTGCGAGATCAGGCGCGGCGTCGAGAAATAGGGCGGGGTGAACGCCATCCCGATCCGGGTCGAGACCGGCGAATGGTCTTCGTCGACGATGGCGATCGCGGCGTGGTTCAGGGTTTCCGGCAGCGCCTTTGCGCCGGCATAAACCGCCAGCGTGAACGAATAGACGATCAGCACGAGCAGCATGGGGTCGCGCACCAGGCCGCGCAACTCCTTGATGCCGAGCTGAAACACGTTGTCGAAGCGCATGGTCAGCGGGCCTGTTTCTTCAGCAGCATCGTGCCGGCGATCACCAGGACGGGGACCATGATGGCGAGCGCCAGGAGATCGTTGTGGAGGGTGTCGAACCCCAGGGCCTTGGAGAACGTGCCGCGCGAGATCGTGACGAAATAGGTGGTGGGATAGAGCCGCCCGATCAGGGCGCCAAGTCCCTGCAGCGACGAAACCGGATCGATCAGCCCGGAATACTGGATCGCCGGGATCAGCGTGATCAGGACGGTGCCGAACAGGGCCGCGATCTGGCTGTTCATGAAGGCCGAGATCACCAGCCCCATGCCGGTCGTGGCCGTGACGTAGAGCAGCGCGGCCAGCGCGTAGGTCGGAAAGCTCCCGGTGAAAGGTACGCGGAAGACGGCGAGGGCAAAGCCGACGAGGAGGAGGAAGTTTCCGAATGCCAGCACGACATAGGGCAATTGCGTGCCGAGCAGGAACTCCAGCCGCGTCACCGGCGTGACGTAGAAATTGACGATCGATCCGAGCTCCTTCTCGCGCACCACCGCCAGCGCGGCGAGCACTGCCGGAATCATGATCAGCAGCAACGGGATGATGCCCGGCGCCATGGCGACGACGCTGATGACGTCCGGATTGTAGCGGTAGCGCAATTGGAGCTGGTAGGTGCCGGCGATCGCCGCATCGCCATAGAGCTCGCGGCCTTTCTGCGCGAGCCAGTTCGCGTGGATCGCCTGGGCGTAGGAGCGCAGCGTCTCGGCCCGCGTCGGATTGGCGCCGTCGACCCAGGCGCCGATCTCGACATGGCGGCCGCGGCTGACGTCGCGGCCGAAACCCGGCGGCAGCTCGATGGCGAGACCGATCTCGCCGGCGCGCATGCGGCGGTCGAGATCGGCGTAGTCGGTGATCGGGGATTTCTGGGTGAAGTAGCGCGAACCCGCGATCTGAAGGCTGTAGTCGCGGCTGATCGCGGTGTCGTCGCGATCGAGCACTGCGAAGGTCAGATTCTCGACGTCCATGCTGATGCCGTATCCGAGCACGAACAGCAGCAGCACGCTGCCGAGGATCGCGAGCGTGGCGCGGATCGGATCGCGCCGCAGCTCGAGCGTCTCGCGCCGGGAATAGGCGAGCATGCGCGTCGGATTGAACGCGGCGCTGTGCCGACGGACCGCCGTGGGGCTTGCAGATGCACGCTGCGGCGAGGCGACCGCCGGCCGGCGTGCCGGCTCCGTCGTGTCCGCGATCGCCTCTTCCAGGCAGGCGATGAAGGCCTGCTCGAGCGTGGCGGTGCCGCGCGCGGCCACGATCGCGGCGGGCGTATCCGACGTCAGCACCTTGCCGGCGTGCATCAGCGAGATCCGATCGCAGCGCTCGGCCTCGTTCATGAAATGGGTGGAGACGAAGATGGTGACGTTGTCCTTGCGGGAGAGCTCGGCGAGGATCTGCCAGAAGCGGTCGCGGGCGACCGGGTCCACGCCGGAGGTCGGCTCGTCGAGGATGAGGATGTCGGGCGCATGGATCATGGCGACCGCCAGCGACAGCCGCTGCCGCAGCCCGAGCGGCAGGGCATCGGGCAGGGCGTCGACGACATCGGCAAGATCGAACCGGGCGATCATCTCGTCGATGCGCGCGGCGATGGTGTCCGCCGGCAGCTCGAACAGGCGCGCATGCAGATCGAGATTTTGCGTGACCGTGAGCTCGGAATAGAGTGAGAAGCCCTGCGACATATAGCCGATGCGCCGCCGCACCGACATGTCGCCGGCATCGATGGTGTTGCCGAACAGCCGCGCGGTGCCCTCGCTCGCGGACAGGAGGCCGGTGAGCATCTTCATGGTCGTGGTCTTGCCGCAGCCGTTCGAGCCGAGAAAGCCGAAGATCTCGCCCTTCCTGATGCGGAAGCTGACGTCGTCGACGGCAACGAAACCATCGAACCGCCGGGTCAGGTGGTCGGCTTCGATCGCGATCTCCTCGTGGTCCTCGTCGCGCGGCGGGATGACGACATTGGTATGGTTGCCGCGCTCGGCCTCGGGCAAGAGACGGATGAAGGCGTCATCGAGCGTATCGGCTCCGGTCTGCCGCTTGAGTTCGGCGGGCGTTCCGGTCGCCAGCACGCGGCCAGCGTTCATCGCGATCAGGAAGTCAAACTGCGCAGCCTCTTCCATGTAGGCGGTCGAGACGATCACGCTCATGCCGGGCCGACCGTCGCGGATCGAGGCGATCAATTCCCAGAACTGGCGGCGCGACAGCGGATCGACGCCGGTGGTCGGCTCGTCCAGGATCAAGAGCTCGGGATCGTGGATCAGTGCGCAGCACAGGCCGACCTTCTGCTTCATGCCGCCGGAGAGTTTTGCCGCCGGCCGGTCGGCAAAGGGCGTGAGCCCCGTGTCGCGCAGCAGACCCGCGATCCGCCTGTTCCGCTCCGCCTTGTCGTGTCCGAATAGGCGACCGAAGAAGTCGATGTTCTCGAACACCGACAATGTCGGATACAGATTCTTGCCGAGGCCCTGCGGCATGTAGGCGATGTCGGGGCACACGTTGCGGCGGTGGCGCGCGCTCGCCATATCGCCGCCGAGCACGTCGATTCGCCCCTCCTGGATCGCGCGCGCGCCCGCGATCAGGGCAAGCAGGCTCGATTTGCCGACGCCGTCGGGGCCGATCATCCCGACCATGCAGCCGGACGGCAGGTCGAGAGTGATGGACTCGAGTGCCCGGGTCTTGCCGTAGCTCAGGCCCACGCCTTCCAGATGCACCACGCTGCCGACGGCAGCCGGTGCTTCGGCTGCGGCAGTCGTGCTCATCTCGTCAACTTGATCTTGAGGTTGTCGGGCCATTGCGAGGCCGGATCGAGCTGCACATAGGCCATGCCGGGCAGGCCGGTCTTTACATGCTCGATATGCTGGCGCAGCAGGTCGGGCGCGATATGCGCCTTGATGCGGAACATCAGCTTCTGGCGTTCCTCCTCGGTCTCGACGGTCTTGGGCGTGAATTGCGCGACGTCGGCGACGAAGGTGGCCTTGGCGGGGATCACATATTTCGGGATGGCGTCGAGCACGAGGCGGACCTCGGCGCCGATCGCGACGCGGCCGGCATCGGCCGTCGGCAGGAAGAACGTCATGTAGACGTCGCCGAGATCGACCATGTTGAGGACGCGGCCGCCGGCAGCGAGCACCTCGCCGGGCTGTGACACGCGATACTGCACCCGGCCGTCGCGCGGTGCCTTCAGCACGCTGTCGTTGAGGTCGGCGTTGATGCTTTCGATCGCGGCCTTGGCCGCGTCGACCGCGGCGCCGGCATCGATCACCAGGGCGCGGGAGGAGCTGATTGCGGCTTCCGATGCCGCGACCTGGGCCTGGGAAGCGGCCAGCGCCGCTTTCGCCGTGGCGTTGGCGGAGCGGTCGTCGTCCAGGACCTGCTGGGACACCGCACTCGTCTTGATCAATTGTTCGGACCGGTCCAGCTTGCGGCTCGTGGTGTCGAGCTGGGCGATGCGCTGGTCGACCATGGCCTCCGCAGCCCTGCGTTCGGCCTCGCGCTGGTTCACCAGGCTCTTCGCGGTCTCGACATTGATCATTGCGCGCTGGAGCTGCGCTTCGGCCTGGCGGCGCTGGGCCTGCAGCTGCTCGGTGTCCATGCGTGCCAGAACCTGGCCCGCACTGACGAAATCGCCTTCGTTGACCAGGATCTCGCGGATTCGTCCCGGCGTCTTGGTGGCGATGTCGATCTCGACTGCCTCGATGCGGCCATTGCCGCGGGCGAAACCCGGGGGCAGCGCGTCGGCATCACGGTGCTGCCAATAGTAATAACCGCCGCCCGCGAGCAGGATGGCGAGCGCGGCGACGACGCGACCCGGTGTAAAGTTCATCTGTGCACAACGCCGTGCAGTGGCGCCCACTGTTGAGATACGAACGCCCGGCCGCTGATTGCGCGGAAAGGGCGGAACTCAACATTGCAGCAAAGTTTGCACCGCAACTTGATGCAGATCAGACCGCGGCGCGAGGCGTGCCGCCCCTATTTTGGGCCGCGCGTCGTGATCGCCGCTCGTCCGCCCTTTTGGTCGAGCGGACGAGCGAGACTTGGTGGATGAATTGCCGTCGGCGCGATCCGGGCCGTCTCACTTCACCAGCGGGCAGCCGCCGTCTTTCAGCGGCCGGAATGCCTGGTCGGCGGGAACTTCGGCGAGCAGCTTGTAGTAATCCCACGGCCCCTTCGATTCCTCCGGCTTCTTCACCTGGAACAGGTACATGCTGTGCACCATGCGGCCGTCCTCGCGAAGCACGCCGTTGTCGGTGAAGGCATCCCGCACCGGCAGCTCGCGCATCTTGGCCATCACCGTCTTGGTGTCGCGGGTGCCGGCGGCCTGCACGGCCTTGAGATAGTGCAGCGTGGCACTGTAGGTCGCGGCCTGGTTCATGGTCGGCATGCGCTTGACCCGCTCCAAGAAGCGTTTGCCGAAGGCGCGAGTCTTGTCGTTGAGGTCCCAATAATAGGCCTCGGTGACGATCAGGCCCTGAGCGAGCTTGAGCCCGAGGCTGTGCACGTCGGAGATGAACATCACGATCGCAGCCAGGTTCTGGCCCCCGGCAACGATGCCGAACTCGCCGGCCTGCTTGATCGCGTTGATGGTGTCGCCGCCGCCGTTCGCGAGGCCGATGATCTTGGCCTTGGAAGCCTGGGCCTGAAGCAGGAAAGAGGAGAAGTCCGCCGTGTTGAGGGGATGCTTGACGCTGCCCAGCACCTTGCCGCCGGAGGCCTTCACGACGTCACCGGTGTCGCGCTCGACCGAATGGCCGAACACGTAGTCCGCGGTCAGGAAGAACCAGGTGTCGCCGCCGTTCTTGACGATGGCGCTGCCGACGGTGTGTGCGTTGGCATAGGTGTCGTAGGTCCAGTGCGCGGTGTAGGGCGAGCAGGACTTTCCGGTGATGTCGGAGCTCGCCGCATCCGTCACGATCATGATCTTCTCGTACTGCTTCGACAGCTCCATCACCGCGAGCGCGGTGGCCGAAGTCGGCAGATCGATGATCATGTCGACGCCTTCGGTCTCCCACCATTTGCGCGCGATGGTGGAGGCGACGTCGGGCTTGTTGAGCACGTCGGCACTGACCATGTCGATCGGTTTGCCGAACATCTTGCCGCCGAAGTCCTCGATCGCCATTTTGGTGGCCTCGACATTCCCCATGCCGCCGATGTCGGAATAGACGGAAGAGAAGTCGGAGAGCACGCCGATCTTGAGCGGGCCTTGCTGGGCATGAGAAGGGCAGATCGCAAACGCAGCGAGTGCAGCCGCAAATGCGGCGCACATAATCCGGCACATGGTATTTCCCCCGATATTATAGTTGGTGCACGAACCCAGAATTGCTGCTCTGGAGCGTCAATTCTTGCGTGATGACGCCGCGCAGGCCGGTTGATTTGACGCAGCCAATGGCGCCGACTACGTTTGCGCAAACGCAAGATACGTTTGAATGCGGTGGGCCGACGAATGCCCAGGCCGCCATTCACGCAGGCTAAAATTCAGGGGAAACACATGACCGGCGACACCGCAGCCACCATCTCGAAAGCGCGCGAGCATTCGATCGGCGATCTCTTGCGCCGCTCGGCGGGCCGCGAGCCGAACAAGCTCGCGGTAAGCTGCGGCGGTGTGAGCTGGACCTTTGCCGAAATGGACGCGATCTGCAACCGGCTCGGCCGCGGCCTGCTCGGGCTCGGCGTCAGGAAGGGCGATCGTGTCGCCGTGCTGTCGCGCAATTCGCACGCCTTCGCCGCGCTGCGCTTCGCGTTGGCCCGGATCGGCGCCGTGCTGGTGCCGATCAACTTCATGCTCAATCCGGACGAGATCAATTTCATCCTGAAGAGCTCCGGCGCGAAACTGCTCGCGACCGGACCGGACTTCGTCGAGCAGGCACGCGCGGCCAGCGCGAAGGATTGCGCGGTCGAGAAGATGATCTGGCTGCCGGGCGAGGATCCCGCATCGACGCCCGCCGGACTCACCACCTTCGACGATCTCCTCGACGCCGACGGCTCGTTCCTGGATGCATCGGTCGATAGCCGCGATCTCGCGCAGATCGTCTACACCAGCGGCACGGAATCTCTGCCCAAGGGCGCGATGCTGACCCACGAGGCCGTGATGTGGCAGTATGTCAGCTGCATCATTGACGGCGGCATGAGCGCGGACGACAAGTTTCTGCACGCCTTGCCGCTCTATCATTGCGCCCAGCTCGACGTTTTCCTGGGGCCGCAGATCTATCTCGGCGCCTCAGGCGTCATCACCGGCAAGCCGACCCCCGACAACATCCTGGCGCTGATCCAGGCCCACAAGATCACCTCGTTCTTCGCGCCGCCGACGATCTGGATCGCGATGCTGCGCTCGCCGAATTTCGACACGACCGATCTATCGACGCTTCAAAAAGGCTATTACGGCGCCTCGATCATGCCGGTGGAAGTGCTGCTCGAGCTGCAGCGCCGCCTGCCCAACGTCAGGTTCTGGAACTTCTACGGCCAGACCGAGATAGCGCCGCTCGCGACCGTGCTGCGACCGGAGGATCAGCTGCGCAAGGCCGGCTCGGCCGGCAAGCCCGTGCTCAATGTCGAGACGCGCGTGGTCAACACGGCGATGGAGGACGTCAAGGTCGGCGAGGTCGGCGAGATCGTGCACCGCTCGCCGCATCTGCTCTCCGGCTATTACAACGATCCGGTGAAGACGGCGGCCGCGTTCTCCGGCGGCTGGTTTCATTCCGGCGATCTCGCCACCGTCGATGACGAAGGCCACATCACCGTGGTCGATCGCGTCAAGGACATGATCAAGACCGGCGGCGAGAACGTCGCGAGCCGCGAAGTCGAGGAGATGGTCTACCGCATCCCCGCCGTCTCCGAGGTCGCCGTGGTCGGCCTGCCCGATCCGCGCTGGATCGAGGCGGTGACCGCGATCGTCGTGGTGAAGAGCGGGGAGAAGCTGGACGAGGACGCCGTCATCAAGCACTGCGCCGGCCAGATGGCGCATTTCAAGGTGCCCAAGCGCGTCATCTTTGTCGATAGCCTGCCGAAGAATCCGAGCGGCAAGTTGCTGAAGCGCGAGCTGCGCCAGCGCTTCGTCGGCGGCGACACCTTGGACAAGGCGATCCAGAAGAATTTTGGGACCTGAGACGGAGCGATCGTGCCGGAGCGATGCGCCTGATGCAGCACGGTGGCCATTCGGCAAGATCGTGGTCGAGTTCGCCTAGTTTGTCTCACCAGCCAGCTTCCTCACGTCGTCGGGCGTCTGTCCGAAGCGGCGGCGAAACGCGCGGTGGAAATAGGATACGTCGTGAAATCCCGCCAGATGCGCGATCTCGATGATCTTGCGCGTGCGCATGGCGGGATTTCGCAGCAACCGCTCGGCCCGCAGCAGCCGCTGCTCCAGCACGAAGCCGCTATAGGTGATGCCGGCGCGCTCGAACAGCAGTTGGATGGTGCGTGGGCTGATCCGGTGCGCGGCGGCAAGATCGGACAGCGACAAGGCGGGGCTGTCCAGCTGCGCCAGGATGTCGGACTTCAGGGCTTCGAGACGCGCCGCGGCAAGGCCGCGCGTCCGCGCCTCCTCGGCGGCATCGCCGCGGGCTCCGATCATCAGCACGGCGAGGTCGAACAAATGCTGCGAGACCGCATCGAGCTCCGTCGGGGCCAGCTTGTCCGCATGCGTATGTGCCAAGTCGTAGTACCGCAGGAACATCGATGTAATCGGCATGGCGCCAGGGATCGACTGGGCGATCAGATCTTCGGCATTCGGGCAGGCGCGCAGCAGGGCCTTGCGAGGCAACAGTGCGGTTTGGAAGTTGCCGTACGCCGTCTGAGTGACTCGGGCGCCCCGGATCGACGGATCTCCGATCGTGAGGTCGCCGGCGGCGATGTTGAGCGCGCGCCTGCCCATGGTCCCGCTCAGAGCCGAATTCGGTGACGCGACGATCACCAACTCGTCGTTGGTGCCCATGGAGACGAAGCTCATCGGCGTACCGTAGGAGGCGGACAACCTCACGCGTGGAAGGATGGCGGGCGCGATGGTCCGGTGCACCGGGCCGTCCCCGACCGGGACGAAATCGGTCCCCATCACCTGCCGGCAGAACTGCTCGCGCCACCCCTCATAGGCCGGTCCCGTCGGATCGCCGCTGAATGAGAGCTGAGGCTGGATCATCGGTCGGAAAGCGCGGGTTTGACGGCAATTCGGCAGGTTGTATCGTTTACCCGTCCTCGGCAACGGTAAAGGCGCGGAATTGCGTGATAAGCCATTCGCGACGGCGCGCTACGCCAGCGACCAGGTGCCGCAGCGCGGAAAGCCGCGCTGGCGAGCCTCAATACTTCTTCACCGCCGCCGCGAAGGCCAGCCACAGCGCGATCGACGCGAGCCCAAAGCCGCCGAGCAGCAGGAAGGTCGGTCCGTAGCCGATCCATTGCGCGATCCAGCCGCCAAGCGCGGGGCTTAAGCTTGCGCCGACGCCCTGCACGGTGATCACGGCGCCCTGGCCGAGATTGATGTGGCCGGTGCCGTTGAGCGCGCGCGCGACCATGCCGGGGACGGCGACCGTTTGCAGCCCGGTGCCGATGCCGTCGAGCACCTGCATCGGCACGACGCCCCACCATCCCGTGACGAAGAAGGCAAGCACGCCGCGGATCGGCAGGAACATGAAGGAGACCAGAATCACCGGCCAGTAGTTGCGCTTGCTCGCGGCCTTCATCGCGGTCAGCGAGGTCACGATCATCACGCCTTGCGCGATCACCACGGTGGTCGCGACGAAGCTCGGGCCGTTCGCCTGCCCTTCGGCCACCGCGGCTAGTCCGTAGAGCGGAACGATGGCGGCGTTGCCGAGATGGAAGAGCGCGAGGGTGAGCGCCAGCACGAGCAGCGCCCGGTGCTTGAGCAGGATCGTCATCGCATCCGGCGGAGCCTTGGAGTCGTCCTCCTTGCTGCCGCGCGCGGCGCGGTCGTCGATTGCCCTTGCGGGAATCATCAGGACGCAGGCGATGGCGATGGCGCCGAACACGGCCGCCAGCGCGAACACGGCGACATAGCCGAACTGGTAGCCGAGATAGCCCGACAATGCGGCGCCGACCATGTTGCCCGCGTGGTTGTAGGCCTGGTTGCGGCCGTTGAGTGCGTTGAAGCCCTTCTGCTTGGCGATGCCGAGCGTGATGCCCGTTACCGCCGGCACGATCGCGGCGCTCGCCAGCGATTGCGCGACTTGCGAGAGCGTCACCGCCCAGAAGGTCTGCGAGATCAGGATGATCCCGGACGCGAGAACGACGCAGATGCCGGGAATGACGACCCAGAGCCGCTTGTTGCGGCTGGCGTCGATGAAGCCTCCGATCGGCGTCGTGATCAGCATGCCCGCGACATTGCCGATGGTCATGGCGGTGCCGATCAGCCCGCTGGCCCAGCCGCGCTCCTGCAGAAACACCCCGACGAACGGCCCGATGCCCGACTGCATGTCGGCCATGAAAAAATTGAGCGCGAACAAAGGCCAGATACGGGACGAGGTGGGGGACCGCGATGCCATCGATACTCGAACATGCTCTTCGTGTGTCGTGATCCCCTTGGCCAATCGTTCTGGCGTGGACCTGAACGTAACGGGGGCTCACCGCGTTGGTTCCGGTCACTGCTGCCCGCCATCGCTCTTGCCGGGAGCTTGTCCGCAATGTCATCCTGGATCTTCCCACGGAGCACGAGTCATGCCTCTCTGGACCTGCGAAACCTGCGGTGCTCAATTTCCCTCACGCGGAGCGCCGCCCGACTCCTGCCCGATTTGTGAGGACGAGCGACAGTTCGTGAACTGGAAAGGACAGACCTTTCTCCCGCGCGAGGAGCTCGCGCGGAGGCATCGACTGGTGGGACGCGACGATCTTGGCCTCACCGGGATCGGGATGGAGCCGAGCTTTGCCATCGGGCAGCGCGCACTGCTGGTGCCTCAGGACGACGGCTGCGTGATGTGGGATTGCATTCCGCTTGCGACAGACGAGGCCATCCAATATGTCGCGGCACTCGGCGGGCTGAAGGCCATCGCGATCTCGCATCCGCACTACTACGGCGCGGTCGCCGACTGGAGCGATACGTTCGGCGGCGTGCCGGTGTACCTGCACGCCGAAGACCGCGCCTTCGTCACACGGCCTCATCCGGCGATCGTGCACTGGACCGGCGAGAGCCATCGCATCTCCGATGACGTGCTGCTGCTGCGCACCGGCGGCCACTTCGCCGGCGCCACCATGCTGCACTATGATCGTGGTGCGGACGGCAAGGGCGCGCTGCTCACCGGGGACATCGCGCAGGTGACGATGGACCGCCGCTTCGTCAGCTTCATGTACTCCTATCCGAATTACATGCCGCTGGGCGCTGCCGCGGTGCGGCGGATCGCGGCAGCCGTCGAGCCGCTCGCCTTCGATCGGATCTACGGAGCTTGGTGGGGCCGCAACATCGCCAGCGGGGCCAAGGCTGCGTTCGCGGCGTCGGTCGCGCGCTATCTGTCGGCCATCGCCTGAGCTGGTGTGCGGATCGGATTTATCTTGCCGGCCTCTAATAACTGTACTAAAAGTACAATTATTAGAGGCCGGCCGCAAAACGACGCATCTGTGGATCCGGCATGATCGATGCATCGCGGAAGCCGTGGGGTTTTGCGGCCTCCGTGAGCGGGAGCTGAATGCATGGCGGCGCAGCGCGACTACGAGATATTCGAGGCCGGGGACGTCCTGCTCCGGTCCGGGACCGTCTTCCCCTCCCTGAAGCTCGCCTACAAGACCTACGGCACGCTGAGCCAGGCCCGGGACAACGTCATCCTCTATCCGACCTCGTTCAGTGCGCAGCACACCGATACTGAATGGCTGATCGGGCCCGACGGCGTGCTCGATCCTACGCGTTACTTCATCATCATCCCGAACCTGTTCGGCAACGGTCTGTCGTCCTCGCCGTCGAATACGCCCGCGCCCTTCCCCGCGGTGACCTATCACGATGCCATCGCGGTCCAGCACCGGCTGCTCGCCGAACGCTTCGGCATCTCAAGGCTTGCAATGGTCTATGGCTGGTCGATGGGCGGTATGCAGGCCTATCACTGGGCGGCGCTGCACCCCGACATGGTCGAGCGTGCGGCGGTCGTCTGCGGCAGCGCCCGCTGCGCGCCCTACAATTACGTCTTCCTGGAAAGCGTGAAGGCCGCGCTCACTGCCGATCCAGCCTTCCGCGACGGCCGTTTCGCCGAAAGACCCGTCGCCGGCTATCGCGCCATGGGGCGCGTCTATGCCGGCTGGGCGATGTCGCACGGCTTCTATCGCGACGCGCTCTGGCGCGAGGCCGGCTTCAATTCGCTGGAGGATTATCTCGTCCGTGCCTGGGACGCGACGTTTGCGCGGCGCGACGCCAACGACCTCCTGGCGCAGATCGGGATCTGGCAGAATGGCGACGTCAGCCGCTGCCCGACATTCGCGGGTGATTTCGACCGGGCGCTGGCGGCGATCAAAGCACACATGCTGCTGATGCCGGGCGCGACCGATCGCTATTTCGACGTCCGCGACAACGAGGACGAACTCGGCCGGCTCGTCGGCGCGAAATCGGCCGTGCTGCATCCGATCCCATCGCTGCATGGCCATCGCGCCGGCAACCCCGTCAACAATCCGCGCGACCAAGCCTTCATCAAGGCCGAGATCGCCGCGCTTCTCAACAAGTAGGGCAGCAACCGATCATGAGCGACGCAACCGTTTCAGAGCCTGGTCATCGCCTGAAGCCGCTGACACCGGCCATGCTGCGCGAATTGTCGGTTCGCTCCAATGTCAGGGGGGCGGCGCAGAGCCTTGGCCATTACGGCGTGATCCTGCTGCTGGGCGCGTTGATCTGGAAGGTTACGGCGACGTGGGGCGTGCTCTGGGCGCTGCCGCTGATGGTGGTGCAGGGCTATGTCGTCGCCTTCCTGTTCATGGCGGTGCACGAGACCGCGCACAAGACCGCGTTCAGGAGCCGCGGCCTCAATCTCGCGGTGGGCTATCTCTCGGCCTTCATCATCGGACTGCCTTACGAATATTACTGCCTGTTTCACTGGGACCATCACCGCTACACGCAGGATCCGGAAAGGGATCCCGAGCTGATCGTTGGGGTGAAGCCGGCATCGGATACGCAGCTCGCGCTCGCCTATAGCGGCCTGCTCCAGGTCGCCGGCCGGCTGCAGCTGATGCTTGGCCATGCGCTCATCGGCAAGGTCACCGTGCCCTGGATCCCCGAGAGCAAGCGCGCCGTCATCGTGACGGAGGCGCGAATCCATGTGGCACTCTATGCGCTGCTGCTCGCGCTCTCACTCTGGTTTTCCTCGGCGCTGCTGCTCTGGGTCTGGATCGTGCCGCTGATCATCGGGCAGTTCTTCCTGCGGCCCTACCTCTACGCCGAGCATACCGGCTGCGACCGCACCCGCAGCGCCTTCCACAACACCCGCACCACCTACACCGGCGCGGTCGTCAAATGGTTCGCGTGGAACATGCCCTACCATGTCGAGCACCACGCCTATCCCTCGATCCCCTTTCACGCGCTGCCGAAGCTGAACGAGATCGTTGACGGCGAGATCGTCCATCGCGGCCGCGGCTACATCAGAACGACGCGCGAGACCTGGGCCTGGTTTCGCCGGCAGCGGCAGGCCGGCTAGCCAGACGCAAAGCCCCGATCGCGTTGCGATCGGGGCTTTGCCGCGAGGGGAAATATCAGTAGATCCCGTAGGCGCAGACATTCACGACGCGCACGCGCAGGCCGTGACGGGTCCGGACGAGGCGCTCCTGGTAGCAGTTGCTGACGCCCGTGTTGAGGTAGATACCGCCAACGCCCCAGCCGGGACCCCAGTGGTGATGACCGTGATGGTGATGGAAGCCGCCCGCCGAGGCCGCGGTGGGCGCGAGGGCGGCAACACCGAGCGAGCCGGCAGCGATCAGACCGAGAGCAAGCTTACGAAACATCTTCATTCTCCATTTGGCGCAGGGGCCATTGTTGTGTCCCTGCATCTCGGTCGAGATGAGATGCGATCGCGTTCACACGGGATGCGGAGAATCGTGTTTCAGGATTGTTTCGTGGCCTGCGACAAAGTGTGCTGCCGTCAAGCTTTTCGCACCGCGCGATAGCGCACGGCCATCGCCTGCGTCAGCTCGATCATCTTCTCGCGGAGATCGGCGGGCTCCAGCACTTCGGCCTCGGGGCCGAGCCGCAGCAATTCCGCCGCGGCGTGCCACGACGTCTTGCCGACCGGGACTCGCGCAATGCGCCAGCCATCGGCATCTACGGTCTCTTCAAGCTGCGTGCGTGCCTTGACATAGGGCTGGCTCAGCGCGTCGAGCAGTTTGACGCCGAACGGCGACAGCCGCACCATCGCGACATTGGGATGCATCTCGGCTTCCAGGCGCAGCGTCGCGGCCTGCCAGTACGCAGCGAGATCGAAGCCGGCGGGACGATCGAAACGGTCGTCGAGCGCCGTGCAGTCGAGCACGCGCGCGACGCGATAGGTGCGCACGCTGCCGTCGACCTGGCCGGCGAGATACCAGCCGCCGCCCTTCAGCACGAGGCCGAGCGGCGCGACGCGGCGTTGCTTCTCCGCGCGCCAGCTCTGGTAGCGGATCTTGATCAGCGTCCCGCGCAGAACGGCGCCGGCAATGGCGCGCAGGTGCTTTGGGTCTTCCGCCTCGCCGAACCAGCCCGGTGCGTCCAGATGAAAACGTTCCTGCATCCGGCCGGCGTCTTCGCGCAGATTCTCGGGCAGGGCAGCCATCAGCTTGTTCTGCGCGGCGATCATCGCGGCGTCGAGCCCGAGCGCCGCCGCCGGGCCGGGCAATCCCGCCAGGAACAGCGCGCCCGCCTCGCTCTGCGACAGGCCGTTCAGCCGCACGCGATAGCCGTCGAGCAGGCGATAGCCGCCTTCCGCGCCGCGGTCGGCGTAAACGGGAACGCCGGACGCCGCGAGCGCGTCGATGTCGCGATAGATCGTGCGCACCGAGACCTCGCAGGCCTCCGCGAGCGCGGGCGCGGTGACCCGTCCCCTGGCCTGGAGGGTGGTGAGGATCGACAGCATCCGGCTCGCGCGCATGCTCCCTTAAACCATACCTGACAGAGGATGTCAGGTATGGCTCGCTACAAGCTGCGCCATCGCCAAAAGGCCAGATGGAGACCGCCATGACCGATCCGAACCGCATCACGCTGTATTACTCGCCGCAAACGCGCGCCACCGGCACGCGGGTGCTGCTGGAGGAACTGGGGGCTCCTTACGATCTTCACGTTCTCAACATGAAGGCCGGCGAGCAGCGCATGCCCGCCTATCTCGCTATCAACCCGCTCGGCAAGGTGCCGACGATCCGTCACGGCGAGGCGCTGGTGACGGAGCAGGTCGCCATCACCATCTACCTCGCCGACCTGTTTCCGCAGGCCGGCCTCACGCCCGCCCTGAACGATCCGCTGCGCGGCCCCTATCTGCGCTGGATCGCATATTACGGATCGTCGTTCGAGCCGGCCCTGATCGACAAGTTCATGCAGCGCGAGCCGGCGCCGATCACGCAATCGCCCTATGCCGATTACGACACCATGCTGGGTGCGCTCGAGGCGCAGCTGTCGAAGGGCCCGTACCTGCTCGGCGAGCGCATGACGGCCGCCGACGTGTTGTGGGGCGTCGCTTTCAGCTGGACCATGATGTTCGGCATCGTGCCGAAGAAGGACGTGTTCGTCCGCTATGCCGAACGCATGACGGCGCGACCGGCGTTCCAGCGTATCAATGCGGCGGATGATGAAATGGCCGCGCAGCATGCGGCTGCGGCTGGGGGATAGGCGGCTCGTGCCTCATTCTCCGCTGTCGTCCCGGGCAAGCGCAAGCGCAGACCCGGGACCCATATCCACAGGATTTGGTTTTGCGAAGACTCGGAGTTGCCAGCCTCGCGCCGCAACTTCTGCCTGTGGCTATGGATCCCGGATCGGCGCGCGCTTGAGGCGCGCTTGTCCGGGACGACGGCGGAGTGTGAGGCGCGCTCTCGTGCACACCAACCGATCCCTTAAAACCGCGGTGCCCGCTTCTCGGCAAACGCCTTGATGCCTTCCTTGATTTCGTCGCCCCGCATGCTGTCGCGGTGGCGCTGGTCGGCGGCGGGTTCATCGAGCTCGCCGCGAGCGAACTCGTTGATGGCGCGCTTCATGCCGCGCATCGCCTGCGGGGCGTTGCCGGCGAGGGCGCCAGCGAGCTTGTCGATTTCCTCGTCGAGGAATTCCACCGGCACCATCGCGGTGAGATAGCCGATACGCAGCATCTCCGGCGCGCCGATCTTCTGTGCGGTCAGGAACAGTTTTTTCGCATTGTCCACGCCGAGACGCGTCACGTAGCGTTTGATGCCGCTCGGGTAATAATGCAGCCCAAGCCGCGCCGCCGGCATGAACATCTCCGCGGTATCGACGCCGATCCGGAAATCGCAGGCGAGCGCGAGGTCGGTCGCGCCGCCATAGACGCCGCCGTTGAGCCGGCAGATGGTCGGTACGCCCAAATCCTCCAGCCGATTGACGACCACCTCGAAGGCCGAGCCGGCGCTCTGCTGCTCGCTCGCGCTGACTGCGCGCTCCGCCACCGAGTTGAGATCATAGCCCGCGGAGAAGGCGCGCCCGGTGCCGGTCAGCACCAGCACGCGAATATCGGGATCGGCCTCGACCCGGTCGAACAGTCTGGTCAGTTCGCCGAGATCCTCCGCCTGGAGCCGGTTGAGATGTTTCGGCCGATTGAGACGGATGGTGGCGCGTGCGCCGGTGATTTCGATCAGGGGGCCGGTGGCTGCCTCGGCGGTGTCCGACATTCTTGTCTCCATTGTCGGCGCCAAAGTGCCCGCCCCGGCGGAGGCCGTCAACGATTGCAGGTAGTTTCATTGGCACGGCTGCACCGAGCGCGCGCGTCCGTGCCGCCGTCGCTCATGGAGTGCCTACTTGAAACTTGGCGGCTCGTCGTAGCCGCGGCGGCTGCTGAAGAACAGCAGCACCATGAGCCCGACGCCGACGATGACGGAAAACCCCGCGCCCAGCGCCAGCGCCACATAGCCTTCCGTCGGGATCGGCTCGCCTTCCACCGCAATTGCGGAATAGGCGAAGTAGCCGGCCGCCGCCAGCATGGCCAGCAGAAGGATGATAAGGAGTGCACGCATGCCGCATTCTCCGGTTGCAGCCGGAAAGCCAACAATTGCGAATGGGCGGAGTTCCAGGCGGCCGGCTGACGTGCGGCGCGACGGCGAGCGGCCCCAAACCGGCGGATCAGGCGCTCTGGGCGGTCTTCACCACCACGACATTGCTGTCGTCCAGCTGGGCCGGGCCAACATCGCCCACCGTCTTGTCGGCTTCGCCGGCATGACGTTTCAGATAGTCGCGGCGCATGCCGATCTCGTCCCGGACGAACTCGTAGCCGAGCTTGAAGGTGTCGAGCCCGTCGGTACTGATCGTGCCGTCTCTGAGGCCGATAACGGCGCCGCGCAAGATGGCCTCCAGCTCGTCCTGGAGACATTCGAGCTGGTCCAGCGAGTGGGCATGCTCGATCCGCTCGCCGATGTCGAGGATGGCGGTGGAGAGCTCGCTGGCCTTCTCCGGCGCGATCCTCGTGATCTTGGCGTAGATCGCCGCGAAGATCGAACCGATGATGCTGAGCGCGGCCACGCCCACATACATCAGGTCGCTGTACTTATCGATGAACGACTTGGTGTCGTCGTTGATGTAATCGGCGGCGCCCCCGTGCGCGATCACGAACGCATCCTTCTCGACGGACGCGGGTTCTATCCTGGTGGCGAAGCCGTTGTCGAGGCCGAGCGCAGACTTGTTCTCGTAGATGATACGCGCGAGCTCGCCTGCCGTCGTCGGGGACATTCTGGATTGTGCGACCAGGAGCCATTCGAGCCCGATCGTGTCGAGATCGTCGTCGGGAATTTGCGGCGATGTCGACAACGTGCCTGCCGTCAGTGTCTCGCCGGAGATGCCCGGGAATTTGCGGGCCAGCATCTTCGCTTCGTCGATCGCGTTCAGCGTGAAGCCGCCGCGTCTGGCGACTTGCTCATAGGATTTGTCCCTGACGGCCCTGGAGGCGTGGACGATGGCGACCACCGCGCCAAAGCCGTTCGGCGGGCCAAACAGCCTGTCGAGCGTTGCGCCCTGCGGCGCCATCTGGACCCTCGCAGCCTCGGGGCCGTCCGGGACCTCGAGGATGCTGCGGACGAAGGCGAGCGAGGCTTCGTTCTCGGCGACGACCGCGACTTTCTTCTTCCTGAGCTCGGAGAGGGACTTGATCTTCTTGTTGCCGGGCCCGAGCAGCAGCACGAGATCATGCTCGAGGATCGCGAGCGTGCGCGCGCGCAGCGGCACCTTGGAGTCGCTGCGCAGGACGGCGAGGTCAGCCTGCTTGCGGTCGAATTGGGCGAGCGCCTTGGCGTTATCCGCGTTGTTGACGATCTCGATCCGGACGCGGGAGGCGTTGTCCTTCACCACAGTGGCGAGCTTGGCCGCGAACAGCGCTTCGTCACTGTCGGGAGCGCCGACGGCAAAGGTCAGCGTCTCCGAATTGTGCAGCAAGGCGCGACCGCCCCAGACGGCGGCGAACGACAGCAGCAGGGTCAGCACGACGTAGAGGAAAACCTGCTGCTGGTTTGTCTTGATCACCTTGGGGCGCCGGGGCGGCGGTTCGGTCGGGGATGAGGTGGGGCCTTCAGTACTCATGGCAGCACCTGGCCTTAATCTCGGATGGCGGTCGGCTCGCGGCGGGCGCCCTGCAGTTCGTAAATGTCTGAAAAAAGAAAGATATTCTCTGTCGTCGATGATAGCGCGACGGTAACAGAACGCAAATTTCGAGCCGGAGGTAACCGGACGCGACACGTCCGCGGCGATTGGTCATCCTATCACCAGTTAGCCACACTTGGCGATTTTCCGGTTCCCCCGGCTGCATTCCGCCGCGGGAAATGTCATAAATCGCGCGTCCCGGCGATTTGACCGGCCCAAGAAGAAGTTGCGCTGAACGCTCCAATTCTTCTCGTCACGTCAATGAGGCGTCAGCTTGTCGTTTCCTCCCATGTCATCGGCGATTCCGGTTGAAGCGCTCATTGGCTGGATGTTGCTGCTCACCTTCAAGCACATCATCGCCGATTTCGTTCTCCAGACCGCCTGGATGGCGCATGGCAAGGACCAGAAGCATGGCTGGGCCCTGCCGCTTCTGGTGCACTGCCTGATCCACCTTGCCGTTGCGCTGCCGCTGATCCTGATCGTGGCGCCGAGATTCTGGTTCGTGGCGCTGATCGACTTCGCGATCCACATCACGATCGACCGCGCCAAGGGCTTCGTCTCCGCCAATTTCGGCGTCGACCTTGCGCATCCCTGGTTCTGGACCCTGATCGGCGTCGACCAGGCGCTGCATCACCTGACCGGCTTCGGCCTCTCCATCTTCATGGCGGCGAACTGAGGGCGGCCGTCCTGCCGCCTTTGGCTGGAAGCAATCGCTTGCATCACGAAAGGTCGTCATGCCCGGGCTTGTCCCGGGCATCCACGTTCTTCGCGGCTCTCCGTAGATGGCCGGGACAAGCCCGGCCATGACGCCGGGAGGCCATTTGCGCCCCGCGCGTCCGATTCGCGGCCAGGGGGCAAGCACCCCGGGCCACTACCGGGCAGCGTGGTTAACCTTTCGTTAGAGAATTGCGCTGCATCTTCCTGACACGAGGGAGAACTGCAATGTTTTCAAGCCGCGACACCTTTGAAAGCGATTTCTGCCCGGTCCGCGACGAGCTCCTTGGCGAAATGTATCGTGCCAGCGAGAGTGGGCTGCCGAGGCTGGTTGAGAGTGTTCCCCCTGACGCGCGCGCCAGGCTGGCGCTGTTCTGCTACCGTCGCAGCCATTTGCACTCGCTGGCGGTCGCGATCGCAGCGAGCTGCAGCGAGCGCGACCTGGTCGAGAACGGCGGCCGCGTCGGTTCGACGCTCTTCGCGCTGTCGCGCCAAGGCACGGCGAAATCTTCACCGTCGCTGTCCGGCGGGCGCAAGCCGATTACGCTGTCGACCAAGCCGCTCTCGGTGCTCGCACCGCTCGATGACGAGCTCGACGATGAAATCAGCGAACCCGTTCCCGCCTAAGCGCCTTCTATAACGGGCAACCCGAACTTCCGCCGTGCCATCGCGCATTCGGCGTCGCCCGGCATGCAGGTGCGGCACACCTCCGGCCGCACTTCGTAGATGCCGCAGGCCGTCATCCTTCCGATCTCTCCCTGCAGGGCCGAGCAGCGATCACCCTCGCAGCGCATGCCGGACTGGCGCGCATTGACCAGCCCTCCGGGAATCGCGGCAAGCTCTTCGTCGCTCTCGATCGAGAAGCGCGGCCAGTTTTGCGAATAGCCGCAGCAGGCGCCGCAACCCTGGCAACAACTCGACAGGTCGATCTCTTCCATCGTCCTCACGTATCCTTTGGCGGACCCCACACCAGGCTCTGCCGCCATCTTGCGCGCAGCACGTCGCGCCGCTCCGGATATTTCTCGTCGAGATAGGTCGCCTCGACCACGCGGTCGGTGCGGAAGCTGCGGAAGTCGCCGCGCAGCTCGCACCAGGCCGCCAGCAGCCGCACCGCTTCGAGATAGCCGACCGAGATCGGCCAGATCACGCGCTCGCTGGGGCGGCCCTGCTCGTCGCGATAGCGTAGCATGATCTTCTTGCCTTCGTGGATCTGGGTGCGGGTGCGCGCCATGTCCAGGCGGTCCGGTTCCCTGTTCCAGCTCGGCCGCGCCCGGCTCGCCGGCTCCAGCACGAAAGGCCGCAGGCGCTCAGGCACGGTGTCGGCGATCTTGGCCATCAAATCTTCGGCCGCGCGCGCCAGCGTGGAGTCGGCGTGGCCCGCGACCCATTGCGCGCCCAGCACCGCCGCCTCGATCTCGTCGGGTGTCAGCATGAGCGGCGGGAGGTCAAAGCCTTTCTCCAGAATGTAACCCATGCCGGCTTCGCCACGGATCGGCACGCGTTGGCCGATCAGCGTCGCGATGTCGCGATAGATCGTGCGCTTCGAGGTCTCGAGTTCGGCCGCGATCGCGTCCGCCGTCAGCGGCTTCCGCGTGCGCCTCAGCACCTGGATGATTTGAAACAGCCGGTCGGCGCGTCTCATGACAGGTCCCTTGTCGCTGCTTTTTTCCCGGTGGTCTTTTCAGAAGGCGGCGCGCGGCTGCTGACAGGATGTTGGCAGCAGGGGAGTTCTATACCGGGACAACACATCGACTGAAGAGGATTTGTCCATGATCATTCCAACCCATTTCGGCCCGGCCGGCCCGTTGTGGCGGAGCCAGCCTTTCCAGGTCCAGGCGTGGCAGGCCTGGGCATTCAGCCGCCTCGTTTCGCTTGATGTCACGGTCGTCGACCTCCGCTTTGCGCTCGCGACCGCCGTGACGCGTTCGCTGCTCCATGCCGCGGATGCGCTGGTCCGCCACGTGATGGGCCGCGCCTGGCGAGGGGCGCGCTTCGCAGAAGATATCACGGCTGCTGCCACCATGGTGGCAGCAGCCGGCCGCTAGGTTCCGTCAATTCGTTCGACAGGTTCAGGAGAGCCCGCATGATCACGCTTTACGGCTTTGGCGCCGGTTTCGGCCTGCCGGAAATCAGCCCCTTCGTCACCAAGACGGAAGTGCAGCTCAAGATGGCGGGGCTGCCTTACCGGAAGGAGCGGGCGATGCCGCCCGCTTCCCCCAAGGGGCAGCTGCCATTCATTGACGACAGCGGCGAGGCGGTGGCCGATTCCACCTTCATCCGCGCCCATATCGAGCGCCGCTACGGCTTCGATTTCGATGCCGGGCTCTCTTTGCAGGAACGTGCGCAGGCCTGGGCCTTCGAGCGCATGATCGAGCATCACGTCTACTGGGCGCTGGTCGGCGCACGCTGGGTCGATCCGGTCAATTTCGCCAAGGGGCCTGCGCATTTCTTCGACGGCGCGCCGGAGCACAACCGCGAGAAGCTGCGCGAGGATGCGCAATTCCGGGTCGCCGAGAACTATCTGCTCTCCGGCCTCGGCCGCCATGCGCCGGATGACGACGTTGATCTCGCGGTGCGCTCGCTGTTCGCGCTGTCGGTGCAACTCGGCGACAAGGCGTACCTGATGGGCAGCGAGCCTTGCGGCGTCGATGCCACCGCATTCGGCGTGCTCGCGGGGATCCTGACGCCCTTCTTCGAGTCCGGACTGCGCCAGCGGGCCGAGGGATTTCCAAACCTCACCGCCTATGTCGATCGCATGATGGACAATTACTATCCGGAGTTCGCCTGGACCCCGCTGCGGCAGGCGGCGTAGGAACGCGGCGTATCCGCTTCGTCATGGCCGGGCTTGTCCCGGGCATCCACGTTCTTCGCGCCGTGGATGGCCGGGACAAGCCCGGCCATGACGACCTCAGTGGCGATGCCATTCTAGAAGCGGAAAACAAAAGAGCCGGCCCGATGGGCCGGCTCTCGTCGTCTCACATCTTTCGCGCGCCTACTTCACCAGCATGTACTTGCCGTCCTTCACCGTGAGCAGGATGCGCGAGCGCTCGTCGAGGCCGTAGCGGTCCTTTTCGGTGAAGTTGTAGACGCCCTGGCTCGCCGCCAGCTCCTTCTCCGTCAGCAGCGCCTGGCGAATGGCTTCGCGGAATTCCGGCGTGCCGGGTTTTGCGGTTTTCAACGCCGTCGGGATCACGCGCTTGAGGATCTCGAACGCGTCGTAGGAATGGCCGGCGAACTGGCTGCGGCTGTTCGGACCATACTTGGCTTCATAGGCCGAGTTCAGCGCGAGGCCCGGCTTCTTGGTCAGCGCGCTGTCCGGCTGGTCCTCGGGGTCCATGACGGGCCCGGAGGCCATCAGCACGCCCTCCGCCGCTTTGCCGGCGATGCGGATGAAGTCCATGCTGGCAGCACCATGGGTCTGGTAGATCAGGCCCTTGTAGCCGCGTTCGCGCAGCTCGGTCTGCGGCAGCGCGGCCGCGGTGCCGGACGCGCCGACCAGGATTGCGTCGGGATTGGCGGCGACCAGCTTCAGCACCTGTCCGGTCACCGAGGTGTCAGGACGGGCAAAGCGCTCCTCGTCGACGATGGTCATGCCCATCGGCACGGCCTGGGCCTTGAGGTCGTTGAACCAGAGGTCGCCGTAGGAATCGGAATAGCCGATATAACCGAGCGTCTTCACGCCCTTGGTCTTCATGTGATCGTACAGCACCTTGCCCACGATCGGAATCGGCTGCGGCATCGCGACCGACCACTTCATGCGCTCGGGCGTGATCGGGAACGGCGCAAGACCGAAATGCGGGATCCCGGCCTCGTTGGCGACGTTGGAAACCGCGATGGTCGGCGGCGTCAGGGCCGAGCCCATGATGATGTCGGCCTTGGACTCGGTCACGAAGCGGCGGGCGTTGGTGGTCGCGGTGGTGGGATCGCCGCCGTCGTCGAGCACGATCACCTTCAACGGCACGCCGCCGATCTCCTTCGGCACGAATTCCAGCGCATTGCGCTCGGGAATGCCGAGGGCTGCGCCCGGGCCGGTCGTGGTGGTGGTGATGCCGATGGTGATTTCGCTGGTCTGGGCCAGCGCAGGCAATGCTGGCAGCGCCAGCGCGGCCGCGGTGATGGCGGCGGTCAGGTAAAAGCGTTTCATCTATTCCTCCCTTGACGAGTTTCTTTGAAAGCAGAAATTGGGGGGTAATTCAGCCCCCTCTTTTGGTGATGCGGCGATTTAGCTCCAGACTTAACTCCCCGTGAATTTGGCTACCATTTCCGCCGGGAATGGTGCGGATTTCAGCTTGTCGGGGTTAACGGGATCGCGGCCGACCAGGACGCGGGTCTCAAACCCCTCGAGCGCCAGCGCCTCGCCCTTGTAGACGTTGTGCTTCACCTCGAAGCTCGAGCGCTTGATGCTCTCGATCCTGGTTTCGATGGTGATCCAGTCGCCATAGGTCGAGGGGATGTAGAACTTGGCCCGCGTGTCGACCATGGGAATGCCAACCAGGCCGTATTTGCGGACCAGGTCCTGCTTGGAGAAGCCGGCGACCTCGAACAGGGTCGAGGTCGAATCGTCGAACATGGCGAAATAGCGCGGGTAATAGACGATGTTGGCGGGGTCGCAATCGCCCCACTGGATCTGGACCTCGCGCCGGTTCACGAACATAAGTTATGCATCCACTAGCGCTGTGACACACCTCTCCCGGAGGGAGAGGTCGAATTGCGCAGCAATTTGGGTGAGGGAGTACGGTCTCTCGATGGGGCAGGGCCCCTCACCCGGCGCTGCGCGCCGACCTCTCCCAATGGGAGAGGTAAGGTCGAGGTCGCTTTTGTAATCCCGCTCATCGATTTATTTCGGCGCCATGCGCAGCGAGCCGTCGAGGCGCACCACTTCGCCGTTCAGGTAGGCGTTCTCGACCATGTGCAGCGCCAGCGCGGCGAACTCGTCGGCATTGCCGAGCCGGCGCGGGAATGGGATCGCTGCGGCGAGCGAGTCCTGGGCTTCCTGCGGCAGGTTGGCGAGCAGCGGCGTGAGGAACAGGCCGGGCGCAATGGTCAGCACGCGGATGCCGAACTGCGCGAGCTCGCGCGCGATCGGCAGCGTCATGCCGACGATGCCGCCCTTGGACGCCGAATAGGCCGACTGGCCGATCTGGCCGTCATAGGCGGCGACCGAGGCGGTGTTGATGATGACGCCGCGCTCGCCGGTCGCCTGCGGCTCGAGCTTGGACATCTCGGTCGCGGCGAGGCGCAGCATGTTGAAGGTGCCGATCAGGTTGACCTTGATCACCTTGTCGAAATCGGCGAGCGCCATCGGGCCGTCGCGGCCGACCACGCGCTTGGCAACGCCGATGCCGGCGCAATTGACCAGCACGCGGGCCGGGCCGTGGGCCTTCGTCGCCTGCGCGATCGCGGCTTCAGCGGAAGCGGCATCCGAGACGTCGCAGGTCACGGCGACGCCCTTGATCTCGGCGGCGACGGTTTCCGCGAGCTTGGCATTGAGATCGAACACCGCGACCTTGGCGCCCTGCGCCGCCAGCTTGCGCGCAGTCGCCGCACCCAACCCCGATGCGCCGCCGGTGACGATGGCTGCCTGATCCTTCAACAACATGGCATTCTCCTTTGGCGATGGTTTATCCGACCGATATCACACGGTTCGATGGATTGGCAGCGTAGAGCTCCTCGATCAGCTCGCCGCGATGCTCCAGCACCGCGCGCTGGTTGATCGAGCCCTTGTCGGTGACCTCGCCCTTGTCGATCGAGAGCGGCGTGTCCATCAGGATCGCGCGCGTGATCCGTGTCGAGGAGCCCGTGGCCGAAGCGAGGAAATGGGTCAGGCGCTCGCGAAACGCCTCGCGCACCAGCCGGTCGCGCGTCGCGACGACGAGATCGTCGGTCGGCAGCGTCGGGTTGATCAGCCGGCAACCGTCGAGATCGAGCACGACGAGCGCGGAAATCTCGTCGCGGTTGATGCCGGCGATGACGACGTCGCGCACCAGCGGTGCGCAGGCCGCAACGAAGCGTGCGCGCAACGGACCGACGCTGACCCAGGTGCCGCTCGCCAGCTTGAAATCCTCGCTGACGCGGCCGTCGAAGTCGAAGCCGGCGTTGAGATCATCAGGATCGGCCGGCTTGAGCGCATCGCCGAGCTTGTAGAAGCCTTCCTCGTCGAAAGATTTCGCCGTGATGTCGGGCTGGCGCCAGTAGCCGGGCATCACGTTCGGCCCCTTGCAGCGGACCTCCAGCTTGCCGTTGTTCGGCACCAGCTTGGCGTCGTTGCCCGAGACCGGCAGGCCGACATGGCCGGAGCGGCTGGTGCGCGGATTGACCGACATGAAGAACGGCGCAGTCTCGGTCGCGCCCAAGCCCGTTAGCATCGGCACGCGGTAGCCCTTTTCCTTCACCGCGAGCTCGTCGAGGCTGTCCCAGACGAAGGGCGACAGCGCCGCGCCAGAGAAGAACATCGCGTGCAGCCGGTCGAAGAACTTTGCGCGCAGGCCCTGATCGTCGCGCAAATACGGTAGCAGCGATTCGTAGCCCTTGGGCACGTTGAAATACACCGTGGGCGAAATCTCCTGGAGATTGCGCACGGTCTCCTCGATGCCGCCGGGCATCGGCTTGCCGGCGTCCAGGTACATCGAGCCGCCGTTGTAGAGCGTCAGGCCGATATTGTGGTTGCCGCCGAAGGTGTGGTTCCAGGGCAGCCAGTCGATGATGACGGGCGGCTCGTCCTTGAGAAAGGCGAGCGTCTCGCGCAGCATCACCTGGTTGGCGCAGATCATGCGCTGGGTGTTGATGACGGCCTTGGGATTGCCGGTCGAGCCCGAGGTCAGCAGGAATTTTGCGATCGTGTCGGGGCCGATCCTGCCGTGGACCTCGTCGAGATCGCGGCGGAGCGGCGTCGCCATGAGGTCGGCGAGCAGGGTGACGTCGCGGCCCGGCACGTGGCCATAGGACGCGGCGATCTCGGTGCCGAGCGAGACATTGGCGGTGAGTGCGTCGGCGAACTTGTCGGCATCCTCGGCGAAGACGAGGCCAGGCGTCAGCAGCTTCATCAGATAGGACAGCTTGCCGTAATCCTTCGACACCAGCGAATAGGCCGGCGACACCGGGCAGAACGGAACGCCCGCGTAGAACGCGCCGAAGGCGAGCAGCGCATGGTCGATCGAATTGCCGGAGAGGATGACGACAGGGCGCTCTGCGGACAATCCGCGCGCAATCAGGCTCGACGCGATGTGCCGGCTCGCGGTCAGCAGCTCGGCATAGGTGATCTTGCGCCAGCCGCGGCCGCCTTCGCGCTCGGCCATGAAGACGCGGTCCGGCGTCGTCGTCGCCCAATGATGCAGGCGCTCGGTGATGCGGACGGGATAGTCGCCGAGCGGCTGCTTCGGCCTGAGGTAAATCGTGCCGTCATCGCGGCGCTCGACGTTGACGGCGGGATCGCCGAACGAGATCGGCCGCAGCGGGAAAGTGCTCGCGCCGCGCTCCGTGCTGGAAGAGGACGGCTGCGCGCTCATGACTTCGGCTTTACCTTCGCGGTCTTGTGCTCGAGGAACTCGCGGATCCGGCGCTTAGCCTCCTTGTCGCTCTGCGCGACGGTGGCCATCAGCGATTCCATCAACAGACCCGTCTGCGGATTGGCCTCCGCGATCATCGGCAGCGCCTGGAGCACGGCAAAATTGGTCAGCGGCGCGTTGGAGGCGATCTTGGTCGCAAGCTCCAGCGCCTTGCCGAGCCCGTTGCCGGCCTCCGTCAGATATTGCGCGAAGCCGTAGGAAGCGCCCTCGGTCGCGCTGTAGACACGTCCGGTCAGCATCATGTCCATCATCCTGGCGACGCCGATCAGCCGCGGCAGCCGCACCGAGCCGCCGCCGCCGACGAAGATGCCGCGTTGCCCCTCCGGCAGCGCGAAATAGGTCGAGGGCTCGGCGACTCGGATATGCGCGGCGCAGGCAAGCTCCAGCCCGCCGCCGATCACGGCGCCCCGGAGTGCCGCGATCACGGGCACGCGGCTGTACTGGATGCGGTCGAACACCCGGTGCCACATCTGGGAATGGAGCAGGCCGCCGGTCGCGTCATGCTCGGTCAGCTCGGAGAGGTCGAGACCTGAGGAGAAATGATCGCCGATGCCGTGGATCACGACCGCGCCGATGTCCTCGGGCAGGGACGCAAAACACTCGCCGATTTCCAGGATGATGCCGTCATTGAGCGCATTGCGCTTGGCCGGCCGGTTCAGACCCACGGTCAGAACCCGGTCCGTCCGCTCGATCCTCAACAGACCGGAGGCGCCCGCGTTGGCGGTCTCGGCGTTTCCCTGTGTCATTTGCGTCCTTATCAGAATAGTTATGTTGTATAACGAATTTGGAAGGAGTCAAGGAGGGGGCGGCGCAGGGGAAATGCGGATGATCGGTCAGGCGGGGGCCTCCAAATTCGATGTCGTCCCTGCGAAAGCAGGGATCCATAACCCCAGGGATTGGCGGAGATTGGTCGTTCGGTACTTCGACCGCCGGCAATCGATGGATTCCGCGGTATGGGTCCCGGCTTTCGCCGGGACGACGAGCGGAGTGTGCCGAAACCGGGGCGTCTCTCACACAACCTGGTGCACGTCGATCACCACGCGGTCCGCATGGCGCGCGGCCGAGCCGACAAAGATGTGCTCCATCAGCCAGCGATACTTGTCGTGCCCGGTCTCGAACCGCGGCACGGTGCGGAAATAGATCAGCTTGGGATCGACCGGCTCGCCGCGCTTGAGCTTTTGCAGGAGCTCGACCGGGCCGAAGCGCATGCCCTTGTTCTCGACATAGATAACTGCGCCGTCGTCGGTCGCGAAGGCGTATTTCGCTTCGAGATCGATCAGCTCGTTGGGGCGGATGGTCTGGAAGTCGGCGCCGAACGGCAGCACCTTGCCCGTGATCGCGCCATTCACCTCGCCGCCGATGATCGGGATGATGCGGCGAACGCCGATGCCGGTCTCGCCGGCGGTGACGACCTCACCGATCCGCGCGGTGATGGTGAAGACGTACTTTGTTTCGAGGGTGGGGGTGGTCATCGCTTCACCTCTCAATGCGCCATCATGCGCGTCGGCAGCCAGGTCGCCAGCAGCGGGAAGGCGATCAGGATCACGAGGCGCACGAGGTCGGTCGCCACGAACGGGATCACGCCCTTGAAGATCGTGGAGAAGGACACGTCCTTCACCACGCTTTTTATGACGAAGACGTTCATGCCGACCGGCGGATGGATCAGGCCGAGCTCGACGGTCATGACGATGATGATGCCGAACCAGATCGGGTCGAAGCCGAGATGCATGATCACCGGGAAGATGATCGGCACGGTCAGGATGATCATCGCCATGGCGTCCATCAGGCAGCCGAGCACGAGATACATCACCATGATCAGCGCCAGCACGCCGTAGGGCCCGAGGCCGAGACCGGTGAGGAATTCCGTGACCTTCTGCGGCGTCTGCGTCACCGTGAGGAAATAGCCGAAGATCAGCGCGCCGATCAGCACGGTGAACACCGCGGCCGCGGTGCGTGTGGCCTGCAGCAGCGAGGCCAGCACCTTCTCGCGGTCGAGGCGGCCGGTCAGCACGCCGATGATGAAGGCGCCGGTGGCGCCGACGCCGCCGGCCTCGGTCGGCGTGAACCGCGGCAGGAACGGCAGGCCGTAGAGGCCGCCGATCACGAAGACGAACAGCAGCACCGGCGCCCAGATCTCCTTCAATCCGGCAAAACGTTCGCGCCACGGTGTCACCTTGCCCTTGGGCAGGAAGTCGGGGCGGAAATAGCCGATCAGGAAGATCGTGATCATGTACATGGTCATCGCGAGCAGGCCTGGGATGATGCCGGCGATGAAGAGCTTGCCGATGTCCTGCTCGGTGATGATGCCGTAGACCGCGAGCACGGTGGAGGGCGGCAGCATCGCGCCCAGCGTGCCGCCGGCCGCGATCACGCCGGTGGCGAAGGACTGCGGATAGCCGAACCGGCGCATCTCGGGATAGGCAACGGCGGAGAAGGTCGCGGCCGTCGCGACCGAGGAACCGCAGATCGCGGCAAAGCCGCCGCAGGCGCCGACGGTCGCGATGCCGAGCCCGCCGCGCAAATGGCCGACAAAGCCGTTGGCGGCCCGGAACAGCTCCCGGCTCATGCCGGAATTGCTGACGAAGGAGCCCATCAGCAGGAACATCGGAATGACGCCGAAGGTGTAGTCGGTGACCGTTCGCATCGAGGTCTGGCCGACCAGCTTCAGCGCCGGCGTGGCGCCGACCAGATAGGAAAAGCCGGAGACGCCGACGAGGCCCATGGCCATGCCGACGGGCACGCGCAGCAGCATCAGGGCGAAGAGGGAAACGAAGCCGATAACGGCGACGGCATCGGTGCTCATGATTACTCCGTCGCCTTGATCTTGGGGTCGTGCATCTCTTCGGGATGGAAGATCAGCCGGTAGGTGCGGATCGCGATCAGCAGCACGGCGCAGACGTCGCCGATCCAGGCGACGAGAAAGAAGGGCCATGTCGGCATGTGCAGGTCGAAGGTCTGGACGTTGTCGTTGTAGGTGCCGCGCACCTTGTCGAACAGCGTCCAGGTCTGCACGGTGACGACGAACAGCAGCACCAGCGTCGCGAACACGTCGATCCAGCGCTGATAGCGCGGGCCGACATTGCCCCAGACCAGGTCCACCGTGATGTGAGTGCCGCGATAGGAGGTCGCCGCGATGCCCCAGAAAATGAGGATGCCGAGCAGCATGCGGCCGATGTCGAAACTGTCGGGGATCGAATAGTTCAGCGTGTTGCGCAGCAGCACCGACAGGAAGATGTCGAGCGCGACGATGCCGACGAAGCCGGCCGCGATCCATTCGATCGAGTCGATCACGCGATCCATCCAGGAGCGCTTCATGGGGTGGTCCTGTTCAAGATGAGTGCGAGTTGCATCCACAGCGGTGCTGCGCTCCCTCTCCCGCTTGCGGGGGAGGGTTGGAGTGGGCGCGCCTCCACAGAAAGACGTCCCGAGCGGAGAGAGCCCCCACCCGGCGCCTCGCGCCGACCTCCCCCGCGAGCGGGAGAGGTGCAGCGGGTGCGCGGTCGCAGTTGGGCGTCACTCCGCCAGCGCGTTGTACTTCTTCAGCGATGCCTTCAGGTCTGCGAGCGCCGCATCGGGATCGGCGCCGGCCTTCTTGGCATTATCGCTCCAGGTCTTGACCAGCGGCTCGGCGGCCTTCTTCCAGGCGGCGGTCTGCTCGGCCGTCAGCTTGTAGACCTCGTGGCCGGACTCCGCCTTCACCTTGGCGATGCCGGCATCCTCGAACTTGCCCCAGTGCTCGCCGACCGCGCCCGCCATCTCGACCGTGCAATTCTTGTCGATCGCGGCCTTCTGCTTGTCGGACATCGCATTGTACTTGTCCTTGTTGATCACGAACACGAAGGTCGTGGTGTAGAGCGGCGCCTCCATGTCGTATTTGGTCACCTTGTCGATGCCGAACAGCACCAGGGAGCCCCAGGGGAAGGTGACGCCGTCGGCGACGCCGCGCTCGATGATGTCGCGCACTTCGGGTGCGGAGGACTGCACATTGGTGCCGCCGAGCGAAGTGACGAAATTCGCCATGGTGGCATGAGCGGGGCGGATCTTCAGGCCCTTCACGTCCTCAGGGTTGACGATCTTCTTGGTGCGGGAGTGGAACGAGGAGGGCGAGTGGACGAAGGCGAGACAGTATTTGACGTCCTTCATCTCCTTCTCGGCATATTTGCGATACCAGGCGTCGAGCCCCATCGAGCCGCCCTTGGCGTCCGAGATCAGGAAGGGCAGCTCGCCTGCGCCGATGATCGGGAAGCGGCCGGGCTGATAGCCGGGATTGACGTAGGTGACGTCGGCGATGCCGTCGCGCGCCATGTCGTAATGGTCGAAGGCCTTGCCGAGCTGCTGGGCCGGAAACACCTTGCCCTTGATGGTGCCGCCGGAATCCTTCTCGACTGCGGCGGCCCAGTCCTCCAGCGATTTCTGCAGCGGATGCGAGGCCGGCACCCAATGCGAGATCTTCAGATCGAAGGTCTTCTCCTGCGCGAACGCTGGGCTCACGCTTGCTGCCAGCAGCAACGCCAGACAGGCTTTTCTCATCACGCGTCTCTCCCTGTTTTTTGACGGCGGGCTTCGATGGCCCGGTCTCGTTAATTAACATGTTATCTAATTGGCCGGCGCGTTCAAGCCGGAACTGGCGCGCACCTCGCCGCGCCGTCTACATCATCCATGTTGCATGGATTTGTCGCGCTGCGGCGAACGCCCTCCCTTCTTCCCAACCGTTATATGATATAAGTATCCTGCGCGGAGCGAGGCGACAAGCGACCCGCGACGAAAGCCTACAGGATCGGAAGGAGCAAGTATTGCGGACAAAAGTCGCAATCATCGGAGCCGGGCCGGCCGGATTGTTGCTCGGGCAACTGCTGCACACATACGGCATCGACAACGTCATCCTGGAGCGGCAGAGCCCGGATTACGTGCTCGGCCGAATCCGCGCAGGTCTCCTGGAGGAAGGAACCGTCGCGCAGCTCGACCAGGTCGGCGCCGGCGCGCGGGCACATGCCGAAGGCCTGGTGCACGAGGGCATCGAGCTCGCCTTCTCCGGCCGCCGTCACCGCATCGACATGAAGGGCGCAACCGGCAAGACGGTGATGATCTACGGCCAGACCGAGGTCACGCTCGACCTGATGAATGCGAGGAAGGCCGCTGGTCTCATCTCCGTCTACGAGGCCAGGGATGTGCAGCCGCATGATTTCGACGGCAGTCACCCGCGCGTGACCTATGTGAAAGACGGCGTCACCCATACGATCGATTGCGATTTCATCGCCGGCTGCGACGGTTTCCATGGCATCAGCCGCGCCAGCGTCCCGTCTTCGGCGATCGAGGAGTTCGAGCGGGTCTATCCATTCGGCTGGCTCGGCATCTTGTCCGACACCCCGCCTGTCAGCCACGAGCTGATCTATTCCAACCACGCCCGCGGCTTTGCGCTGTGCACCATGCGCTCGACCAAACGCAGCCGTTACTATGTGCAATGCGCGCTCGACGACCACGTCGACCAATGGCCGGACGACCGCTTCTGGGACGAATTGAAGCGCCGGCTCGACCAGGAGGCGGCCGACAGCCTCGTCACAGGCCCGTCGATCGAGAAGAGCATCGCGCCGCTGCGCAGCTTCGTCGCCGAGCCGATGCGCTTCGGCCGGATGTTCCTGTGCGGCGACGCCGCCCACATCGTGCCGCCGACCGGCGCCAAGGGATTGAACCTCGCCGCCAGCGACGCGCATTATCTGTCGAGCGCGCTGCGCGAGTTCTACGACGAGAAATCCAGTGCCGGCCTCGACGCCTATTCCGCCAAGGCGCTGGCACGCGTCTGGAAAGCCGTGCGGTTCTCCTGGTGGATGACTTCGATGCTGCACAAATTCCCCGACACCGGCACCATCGGCGCGCGCATCCAGCTCGCCGAGCTCGACTACGTCACGCAGTCGCAAGCGGCGATGACGTCGTTGTCGGAGAATTACGTCGGGCTGCCGTTCTAAGATGGTGTCGTAGGGTGGGCAAAGCGAAGCGTGCCCACCACTTCGGTCTGAACGGAGTGAAATGGTAGGCACGGCGCGTTGCGCCTTTGCCCACCCTACGGAATCTGTGCTTGCGGTGCGCCCGTTTCAAACGCCCGCGCAAATTCCGTTTGAAACTTTGTAATTGATGCAACCGTCATCCACATCGCGTTCAATGCCGGCAACCAGCAACGCGAGACAGCCATGACCTCCATCGACGTTCCCGCCGGCTTCGAGCCGCATTTCCGCAAATCCCCGCTCACCGATCCCTGGGAGCCGCTCTATTCGAAGAAGTTCGCGAGGGGCGTTACCATCGGATTGCGGCTGGCGACGCCGCACACCAATGCGCGCGGGCTGATTCATGGCGGGCTGATCGCGGCGCTGGCCGATGCCGCCATGGGCTACAGCTGCGCGCAGGCGACGGGCTGGACGACGTCATTCGTCACCATCTCGCTGTCGGTCGACTATGTCGGCGCCGCCGGGATCGGCCAATGGCTTGCGGTCGAGGGCGAGGCCATCAAGACCGGCTCCACGATCTGCTTCGCGCAGTGCTTGGTGAAGGCGGACGATGCCGTGATCGCGCGGGCGAGCGGGACGTTCCGCGTGGTGCCGAAGAAGGGCTGAGCGGTCTCGTGCCCCGGACGCAGCGCAGCACGCAGTGATGCGCTGCTGAGCCGGGGCCCATCTATCCACATGACACAGCGCAGCCGTCTGGGTCCCGGCTCTGCGGAGCGGCACTTCGCGCCGCACCGCGTCCGCGACACGAGACCTACCCGAACCTCCACTCCGCCGTCTCCACCACGAGATCGACGAACGCCCGCACCTTGGCCGAGAGGAGGCGCGAGGTCGGATAGACGATGTGGATCGGCAGCGCCGGCTGCTCGTAGGCCGCCAGTACTATTTTCAGCCGACCGCGCTTCAGTCCTTCCGCGGCCTGATAGGCCAGTACGCGCGTCACGCCGCCGCCGGCCTCGGCATATTGCAGCACCGCGTCGGCGCTGTTGCTGGTGAAGCGTGGGGTCGGCATGACCTCGATGTCGCGGCCGTCGTGCTGGAAGCGCCATTCTGACCAAGGGCCGAACTGGATGGTCTGGTGCTCGCGAAGCGCCTCCGGCGTCTTCGGCTCGCCATGTCGCTTGAGATAGCCGGGTGCGGCCACCACGATCCGCCGCATCACGCCGACCTGGCGCGCAACCAGCGAGGAATCGGCGAGGTGGCCGATCCGCACCGCGGCATCGACGGCGTCCTCGACGAGGTTGACCAGATGATCCGACAGCCTGAGTTCGCAGGCGACCTCGGGATAGCGCTTGAGATAGGCGGTCATGACCGGCCCGACATGCAGCCGGCCGAAGCCGACCGGCGCCGACACCACCAGCCGCCCGCTCGGCCGGTTGCGCTCCTGCCGCGCCGAGCCGTCGGCCTCCTCGACATCGGCGAGGATGCGCCTGGCGCGCTCGAGATAGCGCGTGCCCACGTCGGTCAGTGTCACCTGCCGCGTGGTTCGCTGCAACAGCCGCGCGCCGAGGTGCTCCTCCAGCGCCGCGATCATCCGCGTCACCGCCGATGGCGACAGGCGCAGCTTGCGCGCCGCCGGCGCGAAGCCGCGCAGATCGGCGACGGTGACGAAGACGTGCATGCCTTCCAGCCGGTCCATGGGAGATTATTGCATATATTGCAATGATGAAGTGTCAAGCGGCCAGATTGTTTTAGCGGCTGGCAAGTCCATCTTGTGTGGCGAAAGACGCAGGAATGCGCCGGAATTTTCAGGAGCCGTTCCGATGACGACAGCAGCCCATACCTATGCCAGCGACGTCGCCTTCTCGCCGGCGGTGAAGGCGATCCAGGCGCGCAAGGGCTCGCGGGAGGCCTATGCGCGGAGTGAGCAACGCGGATGGCGCACCGAGGTCGACGAGAACCTCGAAGCCTTCCTGGCCGAGGCCAACAGCTTCTATTTCGCTACCGCTTCGGCGGACGGCCAGCCTTACATCCAGCACCGCGGCGGACCGAAGGGGTTTCTCAAGGTGCTCGACAAGCAGACGCTGGCCTTCGTGGACTATGCCGGCAACCAGCAGTTCATCACGCAAGGCAATTTGGCGGAGAACTCCAAGGCCTACATCTTCGTGATGGACTACGCGCATCGCCGCCGGGTGAAGATCTGGGGCGAGGCGCGGGTGGTCGAGGACGACGAAGCGCTGGCGACCTCGCTGATGCCGAAAGGCTACCGCGCGCGGCCGGAGCAGGTGATCCTGTTCAAGATCGCCGCCTGGGACACCAACTGCCCCCAGCACATCCCGCAGAAATTCGACGCGGGCGATGTGGCGGCGGCGCTGGCGGCTCGGGACGCGAGGATCGCGGAGCTGGAAGCGGAGATCGCGGCGTTGAAGGGGGAGAAGGCGGCGAGCCAAGCTACGTAAGACGCTGCGCGCATACCCTCCCCTGGAGGGGGAGGGTCGATCGCGCGAAGCGCGAGCGGGGTGGGGTGATCTCTCCACGCGGGCATCGTTCGAGGTGGAGAGACTGTCACCCCACCCCGTCTCACATTTCGCTGCGCTCAATGTGAGCCGACCCTCCCCCTCCAGGGGAGGGTAAGAAGAGCTAGACTGCACTCTCGCCTTCGTGCTGGAAGCCGAGATAGCTCGCGGCGACGCGCTCGTTAGCCGCGATGTCGCTGGCCTTGCCGCTGAGAACGAATTCGCCGAGCTCCATCACATAGGCCTGGTCCGCGATCTTCAGCGCGGCCTGCGCGTTCTGCTCGACCAGCAGCACCGAGACGCCGGCGGCGCGCAGCTCGGTGACGATACGGAAAATGTCGGCGACGATGATCGGCGCGAGGCCGAGGCTCGGCTCGTCCAGCATCAAGAGTTTTGGCTCGCCCATCAGCGCGCGGCCCATCGCGAGCATCTGCTGCTCGCCGCCGGAGAGCGTGCCGGCAAGCTGCTTGCGCCGCTCCTTCAGCCGCGGGAACAGCGTGTAGACCCGCTCCATCGAGGCTTTCGCCCGGCTGCGCTCGATGCGAAAGGCACCCAGCTCGAGATTGTCCTCGACATTCATGGTCACGAACAATTCGCGGTGCTCGGGGACGAGGCCGAGTCCCATCGCGACGCGGTCCTCGATGTCGAGCCGGCCGAGATCCTGGCCGGCAAAGGCGACGCGGCCCTTCAGTGGCAGAATGCCCATGATGGCCGAAAGCAACGTGGTCTTGCCGGCGCCGTTGGCACCGACGATGGTGACGATCTCGTTGGCCCCGACCTCGAGCGAGACCGAACGCACCGCCTCGACCTTGCCATAGGCGACATGCGCGTCGGTGACGGACAACAGCGCACTCATGCCGCCACTCCGAGATAGGCCTTGATCACTTCGGGATTGGTCTTGATCGTGGCGGGGGTACCCTCCGCGATCTTGGTGCCGAAATCGAGCACCACGATGCGGTCGGCGAGGTTCATGACGAAGCCCATGTCATGCTCGACCAGGAGCACGCTCATGCCGCCGTCGCGCAGCTCGCGCAGCAGCGTCGCGAGCCGCTGCTTCTCCATGTGGCGCAGGCCCGCGGCCGGCTCGTCGAGCAGCAGCAGCATAGGATCGACGCAGAGCGCGCGGGCGATCTCGACGATGCGCTGCTGGCCGAGCGAGAGGCTGCCTGCGAGCTGGTGCATCTGCTCGGTGAGGCCGACGCGCTCGATCTGGCGGGCGGCCTCGGCGAGCAGCTTCGCCTCATCGGCGCGGTCGAGCCGCAGCATCGAGGACACGGGGCCGGAATGGCCGCGCAGATGCGCGCCGATCGCGACGTTCTCCAGCACGGTCATGTCGGGGACGAGCTTGACGTGCTGGAAGGTCCTGCTGATGCCGAGCTTGACGATCTCCTGCGGCGGCGCGTTGTCGACCTTCCTGCCGAGCACCGAGATCGAGCCCGAGGTCGCCGACAGCACGCCGGTGATCAGGTTGAACGTCGTGCTCTTGCCGGCTCCGTTCGGGCCGATCAGCGCGACGATCTCACGGGCCCGGACGTCGAAGGAGACGTTGTTGACCGCGACCACGCCGCCGAACTGCTTCCGCGCCTTCTCGACCTGGAGCAGCACGCCGGCCTCGCCGGGCGCGCGGGTGCGGTGCCCAAGCTTCAGCGAGGTGTCGGGCTTCTTGCCGCTGGAGCGCTCGGGCAGGAACGACATCAGCCACGGCCAGAGGCCGCCCGGCGCGAGCTGCAGCAGCGCCACCAGCATGATGCCGAACACGATGGTCTCGACCTGGCCGGAGCCCGGCAGGATCAGCGGCAGATAGCTTTGCAGCACCTCTTTCAGCACGACGACGATCGCCGCGCCCAGGACGCCGCCCCAGACATAGCCGGCGCCGCCGACCACGGCGATGAAGAGATATTCGATGCCCATATGCGCGCCGAACGGCGTCGGGTTCACCGCGCGCTGGAGATGGGCGTAGAGCCACCCCGAAAGACCGGCGAGCACGGCGGCATGGATGAACACCAGCAGCTTGGCGCGTGGCGTGTGCACGCCAAAGGCTTCCGCCGCGATATGGCCGCGCCGCAGCGCGCGGATGGCACGGCCGGTGCGGGAGTCCAGGAGGTTCATCGTCAGCAGGGCCGAGAGGATCACGGCGATCCAGATCGCGTAATAGATCGAGCCCGGCGAGAGCATCTTGAACGTGCCGATCGACAGCGGTGGGATCGCCGAGATGCCGTCGTTACGACCCAGGAACTCCAGCTTGCTGAAGAGATAGAACAGCCCGAGCCCCCAGGCGAGCGTGCCGAGCGGCAGATAATGGCCGGAGAGGCGGACGGTGATCAGCCCGAGCAGAACCGCCAGCGATCCGCTGACCACGAGCGACAGCGGCAGCGTCAGCCACGGCGACAGGCCGTAGGCCGTCGACAGCACCGCGGTGGTGTAGGCGCCGAAGCCGACGAAGGCCGCTTGTCCGAAGGAGGTCAGGCCGCCGACCCCGGTCAGCAGCACGAGGCCCATCGCGACGAGCGCCGCAAGACCGATATTGTCGAGCAGCACGATCCAGAACGGCGGCATGCCCGGGACGAACGGGATTGCCGCCATGAGAGCTGCGAAGACGAGGATGGGAAGCCGGCTCTGCATCTTGGCGTCAGTCCTTCTCTTCCTCGACCGCGGGTGCGGCGAGCGAGCGCAGCAGCAGCACGGGGATCAGCAGCATGAAGACGATGACCTCCTTGTAGTTGGAGGCATAGAAGGACGAGAACGCCTCGACGATGCCGACGACCAGCGCCGCGACGGCGGTGAGGGGATAGCTGACGAGCCCGCCGATGATCGCGGCGACGAAACCCTTCAGGCCGATCAGGAAGCCGCTGTCATAGTAGAGAGTCGTGATCGGCACGATCAGGATGCCCGACAGCGCGCCGATGACCGACGCCAGCAGGAAGGCGATCTGCCCGGACAGCGTGGTGCGGATGCCGGCGAGCCGCGCTCCCAGCCGGTTCACGGCGGTCGCGCGCAGCGCCTTGCCGTAGAGCGTCAGGCCGAAGAACAGCCAGAGCCCGACGATGAAGGCGATGGTGATGGCGTAGACGGTGATGCTCTGGCCGGTGAAGCGTAGCGCGCCGGCAGTGAAGGCGCCGGACAGCACGGCAGGCCCGCGCTGCCCCTCGGCGCCGAAGAACAGCAGGCCCAGCCCCTGCAGCGCGAGATGGACACCGACGGACGCAATCAGCAGCACCAGCACCGAGGTGTGCGCCAGCGGCTGGAACGCGATGCGGTAGAGATAGAGGCCGATCATCGCGACGATCACCAGCGACAGCGCGATGCAGACCGCGACCGGCGGCTTCTGCGCGGCGAAGTAAAGCGTCAACCCCAGCACGATGGTCGGCAGCACGATGTTGGTGATGAGGCTGCGCACGATCAGCCGCGCATGCAGCGCCTTGCGCGCCACGAACAGGTCGAAGGCGAAGGCGCCGATGCCGAGCGCGAGCGCGAGCTTGGCCGTGCCCGGCATCTGGCCCGCGGCCAGCGAGGCATAGGTCAGCGCGCCGTAGGTGACGAACTCGCCCTGGGGAATGAGGATGACGCGGGTGACGGCGAACACCAGCACCAGCGCCAGGCCGAGCAGCGCGTAGATCGCGCCATTGGTGATGCCGTCCTGCACCAGGAACAGCATGATGGTGGTATTCAAGACCGGACGCTCCCCCTCAAGATTGAGGACCGGTCTCCGCAATTGCGGTGGATGGTCCCCTCACAGCCATTGAAATACGCTGACGATATTTGATATGGTCCATAACAATTATCAAATATAACATCAAGGGTGGGGAACGACCCGTCCCGAATTTAGCGGGATTACGAGCACGAGGCGATGACCGTTTCCAAAACCGCTGAAAAGTCCTCCGAAAAACCGGCCGACGCGGCCAAGGGCCGCAAGGAAGCGGGCGAGGTGCAAGCCGAAGCGCTCCAGCTGGGCGAGCTCTCCGAACAGCTCGGCTACGTCCTGAAGCGGGCCCAGCTCAAGGTGTTCGAGAACTTTCTGCGCTGCATGGCCTCGCTCCAGCTGACGCCGGCGCAGTTCTCGGTCCTGCTCCTGGTCGAGAAGAACCCTGGCCGTAACCAGACCGAGATCGCCTCCACGCTCGGCATCCTCCGGCCGAACTTCGTGGCCATGCTGGACAATCTCGAAAGCCGCGACCTTTGCGCGCGGATCCGCTCCACCAACGACCGCCGCTCGCACATCCTGGTGCTGACCGACAAGGGCAAGGCCGTGCTGGCGCGGGCGAAAAAGCTCGTCGCCACCAAGCACGAGGCGCGGCTGAACGATCTGCTCGGCCAGGCCAACCGCGAGGCCCTGATCGGGATGCTCTCGAAGATCGCCAACGAGTTCTGAGGCGGAGAGTCATTCTTGGGTGCGCGCGCGATCCAGGAATTTCGCGCCGCACTTGCACGTATCGCCCTTGGGACCAGACATCAGATGCGCAATTGCGCATTGAGGATCGCGCCCACGCGCCCGGAATGACGGACGAGCCTGATGGCGGAGTGCGAGGGCGTGAGCTCCGAGGACGTCGAACGGAATGATGCGCCGCATATAGAAAATGATGCTTGAAACGTCAATTTATGCGCCCTAAGCTTGGTACATTGATCACCGCAACTGTCAGGGACATCCTGCCCCGTGATCACCGCCGCGCAGCTTCGAGCCGCCCGTGCCTTGCTCAGGATCGACCAGCGCGAACTCGCGCAGCGCTGTTCGCTGTCTCTGCCGACGATCCAGCGCATGGAGGCCTCCGAAGGGGTGATCCGCGGCAATGTCGACTCCTTGGTGAAGCTGGTCGAGGCGCTGTCGGTTGCCGGCATCGAGTTGATCGCCGAGGGGGCGGCGTCGAGCGCCGGGGGCCGCGGGGTGCGGCTGAAGTCTCCACCCCCGAGAGCAGGCGACCAATAGCAATGGCGACGCGCGCGCAGATCATGATCAAGGAGTGGCCATGATCGCCGTGGCGCTATGGTCAGTGGCGGTTCTGCTGGCGCTGGCGCCTGCGGGAGTCGTGCTGTCGACGCGCCCGCGCGGCTCGATCATCCTTTACGGCGGATGCCTGGTCGCCACATCGACGCTATGTGTCACGGCGCTGACCGATCTGCTCTATTTCCCTCATCTGGCACCGAGCGTGACACTGCCGATCGGATTGCCCTGGCTCGGTGCTCATTTCCGGCTAGATGCACTGTCCGCCTTCTTCCTCGTCGTCGTTAATCTCGGCGGCGTCGCTGCGAGCCTGTTCGCGCTCGGTTACGGCCAGCACGAGGACTCCCCCGGACGCGTGCTGCCGTTCTATCCCGCCTATCTCGCAGCGATGAATGTCGTCGTGCTGGCAAACGATGCCTTCAGCTTCCTGGTCGCCTGGGAATTCATGTCGCTGACCTCCTGGGCGATGGTCGTGTCGCATCACCGGGAGGCCGAGAATGTCCGCGCCGGCTATGTCTATCTTCTGATGGCGAGTTTCGGCACGCTGGCGCTGCTGCTCGCCTTCGGCCTGCTCGCGAGCGGCGCCGGTTACGATTTCGATGCGATCCGAGCCTCGCATCCTTCCGCTGCGCTGACCGGCATGGTTGTGATCCTCGTGCTGCTGGGCGCCGGCTCCAAGGCCGGCCTGGTGCCGTTGCACGCTTGGCTGCCGCTCGCCCATCCCGCCGCACCCAGCCACGTCTCTGCTCTCATGAGTGGCGTCATGACCAAGGTCGCCGTCTACGGTTTCGTGCGCATCGTCTTTGATCTTCTGCCCGAACCGGTGTGGTGGTGGAGCATGGTCGTGCTGCTGGTCGGCGGCCCTACGGCGACGCTGGGCGTGCTCTATGCGCTGATGCAGCGCGATATCAAGCGCGTGCTGGCCTATTCAACGATTGAGAATATCGGCATCATCTTCACCGGCCTCGGGCTGGCGCTGGCTTTCAAGGCGGAAGGGCTCGACTGGGTGGCGGCGCTCGCTTTCACCGCGGCGATGCTGCACGTCTTCAACCATGCGCTGTTCAAGAGCCTGTTGTTCTTCGGCGCCGGTGCGGTGCTGGGATCAACCGGCGAGCGCGACATGGAAAAGCTCAGCGGGCTGATCCATCGCATGCCGAAGACGGCGTTCGCGGTACTGGTCGGCTGCGTCGCGATCTCGGCATTGCCGCCGTTCAACGGCTTCGTTTCGGAGTGGCTGACCTTCCAGGCGATCCTGCTCTCACCGCAACTGCCGAACTGGGGATTGAAGCTGATCATCCCGGCGGTCGGCGGACTGCTGGCGCTCGCCGCCGCGTTCGCCGCGGCGTGTTTCGTCAAACTCTACGGCATCAGCTTCCTCGGCCGTCCCCGTTCGGATGTCGCCGCATCCGCGCACGAAACGGATCGCTTCTCGCTTGCCGCGATGTTCGCGCTAGCCGCTCTCTGCTTTGTCGCCGGCGTCTTGCCCGGCCTCTTCATCGACGCGCTCGCACCGGTGAGCGAGGCCATGGTCGGCAACGTCATGCCGCACCAGACCGGACTGGACTGGCTGACCATCGTGCCGATCGCGCAGAGCCGCAGTTCCTACAACGGCCTCTTGGTGTTTCTGTTCGCGGCGCTCAGCGGTATGGCCGCAGCCTCCGCCATTCATCGCCTGGCGTCCGATCGCTTGCGTCGCGCTCCGGCCTGGGATTGCGGCTATCCGGATCCGAACCCCGCGATCCAGTACTCCGCCTCCAGCTTCTCGCAGCCGATCCGCCGCGTGTTCGGCAGCGTGATCTTCGCTGCGCGCGAGATCGGCGAGATGCCGCAGCCCTTGTCGCCTGCGCCGGCCCGGTTCACCGTCGAGATGCGCGACCTGATCTGGGAGGCGCTCTACGCGCCGATCGCCAAGGTGATTGGCGTTGCGACCGAGCGCGTCAATATGCTGCAGTTCCTCACCATCCGCCGCTACCTGACTCTGGTCTTCGCCGCGTTGATCGTGCTGCTCCTGGTGGTGGCGCTATGACCGCGCTTCGTGACCTCCTCTCGCAAGGCGTTCAGATGTGCCTCGTGCTGCTGCTTGCGCCATTGCTGACCGGCTTCGTCCGCAAGGTGAAGGCGCGGCTGTTGCGTCGGCGCGGTCCGCCGCTCTTGCAGCCCTATCGCGATCTCATCCGCCTGATGCGCAAGGACGTCGTGCTCGCGGACAACGCCTCCTGGCTGTTCCGCGTCATTCCCTATCTGATGTTCGCAGGAACCTGGGTCTCGGCCTCGTTGGTGCCGACTTTCGGCAATGGTCTGTTGTTCTCCTGGAGCGCCGACCTCATCGCCATCACCGCACTGCTCGGCAGCGCGCGTTTCTTCCAGGCGCTCGCCGGCATGGACGTCGGCACCGCCTTCGGCGGCATCGGCTCCAGCCGCGAGGTGATGATCGCCTCGCTCGCCGAGCCTGCGATGCTGATCACCGTCTTTTCCGTCGCGATGATCGCAGGCTCGACCCAGCTCTCCAACGTCGCCGAATTCATGGGCTCGGACGCGGTCGGTCTGCGTGTGTCGCTGGGCATGGCGTTCGTGGCACTGACCATCGTGGCGCTGGCGGAGAATGCCCGTATCCCCGTCGATAACCCAGCCACCCATCTCGAGCTCACCATGGTGCATGAGGCCATGGTGCTGGAATATTCGGGGCGGCATCTCGCGCTGATCGACCTGTCGTCGCAGCTCAAGCTCCTGCTCTACGTCTCGCTGATCGCCTGCGTGTTCCTGCCATGGAGCACCGCGACTGCGGACGCGAGCGTTGCGAGGCTCGTTTCCGGCGCGCTGTTCTATTTCGGCAAGCTGGCGGTCCTCGGCTTTCTGCTCGCCGTGTTCGAGACGTCGATCGCCAAGATGCGGGTATTCAGGATCCCCGAGTTCCTGGGCGCGGCGCTGATGTTGGCGCTGCTTGCCACCCTGTTGCGCTTCGTGTCCGGGAGCCTCTAGCGATGAGCAGCCTGCAATTCGACATCGCCCATCTGCTCTCCGGCTCTCTGGTGCTCGCGAGCTTCATGATGCTCTATCAGGACCGGCTCTATGCGCTGCTCAATGTCTATGCGCTGCATGCCGGCGTGTTGGCGCTGTCGGTGGCGTGGCAGGCCTATGTGCAGCACGCGCCACATCTCTACGTCACGGCGCTGATCGCACTGGTCTTCAAGGCCATCATCATTCCGGTGGCGCTGCACCGGATCATCCGACGACTCGGCATCCACCGCGAGATCGAGAACGTGATCGGCGTGGGCCTGACCATGATGGCCGGCATCGGCCTCGTCGCGCTGTCGATGGTGGTGATGCTGCGCGTGACCCCGGGCGCCGACGCGCTCGCGCGCGAAGACCTTGCCTTCGCGCTGTCGGTGGTGCTGCTCGGGCTCCTGATCATGGTGACGCGACGCAACGCCGTGAGCCAGGTGGTCGGCTTCATGTCGCTGGAGAACGGGCTGGTGCTGGCGGCGACCGGAGCCAAGGGCATGCCGCTGGTTGTCGAGATCAGCGTCGCCTTCTCGGTGCTGATCGCCTTCATCGTGATCGGCATCTTCCTGTTCCGCATCCGCGAGCGTTTTGACAGCGTGGACGTGCAGGCGCTCGATCGCTTCAGAGGAGAGCGGCGATGACGATCGATGCGCTCGGTGCGATCCTGCTGATCCCGGTCATCTCGGCCGCGCTGCTCGCGATCCTGCCTGGCTACGTGCTGACGGCGAAGCTCAACGTCGTTGCGGCGCTCGCGACCTTCCTCACCTCGCTGTCGCTGTTCGTGATCGAGCCGACGTCGGGGCAATATCTGCTGCTTGACGACCTCAACAAGGTTTTCATCGTGCTGACGACCTTCGTCGGCTTCACGACATCGGTGTTCAGCGCGAGCTACATCCACCACGAGATCGAGATCGGGCGGCTGACGCCGGCCTTCGTGCGTTTCTATCACGCGATGTATCAGATGCTGATGTTCGCAATGAACCTCGCGCTCGTCGCCAACAATATCGGCCTGATGTGGGTGGCGGTCGAGACGGCGACGTTGACGACCGTGCTGATGGTCGGCATCTACCGCACCCATGAGGCGCTGGAAGCCGCCTGGAAATATTTCATCCTCGGTAGCGTCGGCATCGCGCTCGCACTGTTCGGCACGATCCTGGTTTACATGGCGGCGCGTCCCGCGGTGGGCGAGGGGCTGGACGGCATGGTATGGACGGTGCTGGTGAAGCACGCCGCACAGTTCGACCCGGCGTTGCTCAACGTCGCCTTCGTCTTCCTCTTGCTGGGCTACGGTACCAAGGTTGGCCTCGCACCGTTGCACGCCTGGCTGCCGGATGCGCATGCCGAGGGCCCGACGCCGATCTCGGCGGTGCTGTCCGGCCTGTTGCTCAATGTTGCGCTCTATGCGCTCCTGCGTTTCAAGATGATGCTCGCGGTCAACTCCGAGGCGATCGCGCCGGGTCCGCTGATGGTGACCATGGGCCTGATCTCGGTGATCTTCGCTGCGCTGATGCTGTACCGTCGCCGCGACATCAAGCGGATGTTCGCCTATTCCTCGATCGAGCATATGGGCATCATTGTATTCGCCTTCGGCATGGGCGGGCCGCTCGCGAATTTCGCAGGTCTGTTGCACATGACCATGCATTCGCTGACCAAGTCGGCAATCTTCTTCGCCGTCGGCCATATCGCACAGGTCAAGGGCACACAGAAGATCGCCGATATCGGCGGCCTCACGGCGACCAACCCCGTGCTCGGCTGGGGCCTGATGCTCGGCGTCATCGCCATCGTCGGGCTGCCGCCGCTCGGCATCTTCATGAGCGAGTTTCTAGTGGTGAGCTCGACTTTCGCCCGCGCGCCCTGGCTGACGGTGATCCTGGTGCTCGGCATCATCATCGCACTCGGCGGGCTCTTCTTGCGGGTCGGCGAGGTGATGTTCGGCGAGCCCAAAGGCAAGACCGCGCCCGCGGAAGCCTCCTACGTACCGATGTTCATGCACCTCGGATTGGTACTGATGGCCGGGATCTATCTGCCGCCGGTGCTGGTCACCGGCTTCCAGAACGTCGCCAAGCTCCTGGGGTAAGCCATGAGCATCCTCGACGGCATCCCCCATGTCAATGCGGTGTTGTCGCACCAACCCTGGCCGCGCGCGGTCGTGACGGAGGCGGGCTGGCAGGCGGCGATCGATCGACTGGTCGAGGGAGGCCTCACACTGCTTGGCTTCTGGGGCGAGCCGACCGCTGTGCATATGGCGATGCTCGATGGAGGCTCGGCCGAGATCGCGGTCGTCACTTACGAGTGTACGGCCGGCACATTTCCAAGCGTCGCCAGCCGTCACCCGCCGGCGCTTCGGCTGGAGCGGACCATCCATGATCTGTTCGGGCTTGTTCCGACGGCTGCTGACGATCTGCGGCCATGGCTCGATCACTATGCCTGGGGCAAATCCTATCCGTTCTCCGGCCGCAACGCATCGCGCGACGTGCGGCCATACCAGTTCCTTCCGGTCGAGGGTGAGGCGTTGCACCAGGTGGCGGTCGGCCCCGTCCATGCCGGGATCATCGAGCCCGGCCATTTCCGCTTCACCGCCAATGGCGAGCATGTGGTGCGGCTGGAGCAGTGGCTCGGCTACACCCACAAGGGCATCGAGTCGCTGATGCAGGGCGCGAGCCTCGAGGCCGCGGCAAAGCTCGCCAACCGCACCTCCGGCGACAGCGCCGTCGCCTATGCCTTCGCCTTTGCGTGTGCCGTGGAAGCGGCGCTGCAGATCGAGGCGCCGAGGCAAGCGACCCTTTTGCGGGCGCTGATGGCGGAACTGGAGCGGCTCGCCAATCATTTGGGCGACATTGGAGCCATCTGTAACGACGCGTCGTTCGCGCTGATGCATGCCCAGACCGGCATTTTACGTGAGCGTTGCTTGCGCGCTGCGAATGTCGCGTTCGGCCATCGCCTGATGATGGACGTCATCGTGCCCGGTGGTGTGATGCGTGACATCGCGCCGGACGGCGTTTCCGCGCTACGGGCGCTGCTCGCGGAGCTACGCAAGGTCTTTCCGCGCTTGATCGAGCTCTATGACAACACGGCGTCGTTGCAGGACCGCACCGTCACCACGGGGATCGTGAAGGCGGAATATGCGCGCCAGTTTGGCGCCGGCGGTTATGTCGGCCGCGCCTCTGGCCGCGATTTCGATGCGCGGCGGGCGATTGCCTACGCGCCTTACGACGCGTTGTCGTTCGAGGTACCGGTACTACAGGCCGGTGACGTGAACGCGCGGGTCTGGATCCGAATCCGCGAGGTCGAGCAGAGCATCGAACTGATCGAGCAGATCCTCGACCAACTTGGGCCGGGAGGGCTCGAAACCGCGCTGCCTCCCAGGATCGGCCGCGGTGCCTGTGAAGGCATGGCGCTCACCGAGGCCTTCCGCGGCGACGTCCTGGTGTGGTTGCGGCTCGATGGCGAGTTGCGCGTCGAACGCTGCCACCTGCGCGACGCGTCGTGGTTCCAGTGGCCGCTGCTGGAAGCCGCAATCGAGGGCAACATCATTGCCGACTTCCCGCTCTGCAATAAGTCGTTCAACTGTTCCTATTCGGGCGCGGACCTCTAACCCATGCGCAAGACCCTGCTCGAAAGCCTCACCCATGGTTCGCTGACGGAGCCCGCGCCGACGCCGGACGATTCGGCGCTGGCGGAGCTTGCAACGAAAGTCGACCGCGCCGCCCGGGCCAGGCTCGGGCGTTCTCTTGCCATCCGCGAGGTCGATGCCGGGTCCTGTAACGGCTGCGAGCTGGAGATCCACGCGCTTGCCAACGCCTTCTACGACATCGAACGTTTCGGCCTGCGCTTCGTCGCCTCGCCACGCCATGCCGACGTGCTGCTGGTCACGGGTCCCGTGACGAAGAACATGCGACAGGCGCTGGAGCGGACCTACAACGCGACACCCGATCCGAAATGGGTCGTCGCGGTCGGCGGCTGCGCGATCGATGGCGGCATTTTCAGAGGCAGCTACGCCTGCGTCGGCGGCGTATCGGAGACCGTTCCGGTGGATCTGCACATCAAGGGCTGCCCGCCGTCTCCGATGGAGTTGCTGAAGGGCCTGCTCGCGCTGCTGGAGCACGTCAGCGGCAAGCGGTAAGCCGCATCCGCACCCACATACTCCGTCATTCCGGGCCAGCGGGTGCGCTCGCCGCACTCCCGCTGTCATCGCCCGCCTTGTGCGCACTTGCGGCGCTGGGGCGCGCGATCCAGTATTTCAGAGACAGCGCGAGGATACGGAGAAGCCGCTGCTTGCTGGATTCCCCGCGTCCGCGGGGAATCCAGTGGTGTTGTAGTCGAACTGGTGCCCAAATGCGGAGACGACGCCGGACAGAGCACCTCTCAATCCACCAGGATCACCCGGATATCGTTCACGTTCGTCAGCGTCGGCCCCGGCTGCAGCAGATCCCCCGTGGCCTCGAAGAACGAGGTCGCGTCGTTGTTGTCGAGATAGGCCTGCGGCTGCAGTCCCTGCGCCTTCATCCTTGCGAACGTTGCCGCGTCGATCAGCGCGCCGGCGGGGTCGGTGGGGTGGCCGGCACCGCCGTCGGCACCGTCGGTGTCGCCGGCGAGTGCCGAGATGCCGGCCGTGTCCTGCAACAGGCCGGCGAGCGCCAGCGCGTATTCCTGGTTCGGTCCGCCGCGTCCCTGGCCACGCACGGTGACCGTGAGCTCGCCGCCGGAGAGGATGGCGATGCGCTTGCCTTGCGCACGCGCCTTGAGCGCCAGCCTGGCGTGATCGGCGGCGACCTCGCGCGCCTCGCCTTCGAGATCGGCGCCGAGATCGATGGTCTCGTAACCGGAGGCGCGCGCCAGCTTCACCGCGGCGTCGAGCGACTGCTTGGGCCGCGCGATCAGCTCGAAAGTCGCGCGCCCGAACGCCGCGTCACCCGGTTTGCAGCTCTCATTGGCGGGATCGTCGAGCGCGCGGCGCACCGCATCGTCGATGTCGAGCTTGTACCTGGCCACGATCGCGCGCGCATCCGCCAGCGTCGTCGGATCCGGCACGGTGGGGCCGGAGGCGATCGCGGAAGGGTCGTCATGCGGCACGTCGGAGATCGCGAGCGTGACGATCTCGGCGGCGTTCCTGCCGGCGCGCGCCAGCCGCCCGCCCTTGATGCGCGACAGATGTTTCCTGACGATGTTCATCTCGCCGATCGGCGCGCCCGAGCGCAGCAGCGCCTTGTTGACCGCCTGCTTCTGCGCGAAGCTGACGCCATTCGCCGGCGCGATCCAGTTGGCCGAGCCGCCGCCGGTGAGCAGCACCAGGAGCAGATCGCCAGGCCCGGCCTCGCCTGCCAGCGCGAGCGTGTCGGCGGCGCCTTTCAGGCCGGCTTCGTCAGGCACGGGATGCCCGGCCTCGACCACGCGGATGCGGCGCGTCGGCACGCCGTAGCCATGGCGCGTGGTGGCGATGCCGACCAGCCGCTCCGGCGGGAGCTCGAGCGCGTCGAGATAGTGCCGCTCGGCCGCCGCGGCCATCGCGCCTGCGCCCTTGCCGGCGGCAAGGCAGATCACGCGTCCCCCGGGCGCGGGACGCAGATGCGGCGCCAGGATCGTATTCGGATGGGCGGCGGCAACGGCGGCGTCGTAGAGCGCGCGGAGCAGGGGACGTCGGTCGGTCATGACGATGGCCTTCGGCAGACTGAAGTAGCGGCGATGAGGTCGCCGGCCAACTGCCTACCGCATCGTGCGCCAAAGCGTAAGCGGCCTCCGCCATCATTCGATTGTGCAATCGCGTGATCAAAACCGCCGCGCAAGCAGAAACCCCCTGCGCGGCCGGCGCAGGGGGCTTCTCGTCGTGCGTTTCAGGCGCCGGCTAAAGCGCGATGCGATTCGGATGAATCGTCATCGCGCTTTAGGTTGTTGTTTCAGCATGATCTTTTCGGAAAACCGCTGCGCACTTTTCCGAATCATGCGCTAGCCGCCGGCTTCCGCATTGATGACGTCGCCGAACAGCTCCCATCGCTCGCCCTTGAAGCGTTGCAGCTGCAGCGAGCTGATCGGGGCGAAATCGGTCGCCGACGTGTTGATCTTGATGCCGGGCAGCAGCGCTTCGGTGCGGAAGTCCTTCAGGCTCGCGGCCTGTTTCATGACGTTCGCGCGCGTGAGGTCGTCGCCGCAGTTCTTCAGCACCTGGACCAGCGTCTGTGCGACGCCGTAGCCGACGATCGTGCCGCCGTCGGTCTTGTCGCCTTCGGGGAAGTACTTCGTCATGAAGTCGAGGAACGCCTTCATGCCGGGGTCGTTGGCCCATTGCGCGTCGGTGGTGTCCTTCAGATAGGCCGCGGAGATGATGCCTTGCGCGTTCTCGAAGCCTGCCGGCTTGATCACGCTTCCGACCGAGGCCGAGACGTTGTTGAGGAAGTGGATCGGTTTCCAGCCGATCTCGGCATTCTTCTTGATCGCCTGCGCCGCGAACTTCGGCGTGGTGATATTGATGAAGACGTCGGCGCCGGTCGCCTTCAGCTTGACGATGTGGTTGTCGATCGTCGGCTCCGACGTCTCGTAGCTTTCCTCCAGCACGATCATGCTTGCGGCCTTGGCGCCGAGCCCGTCCTTCAGGCCCTTCAGGTAGTCCTTGCCGTAATCGTCGTTCTGGTAGAGCACGCCGATCTTGGCGTTGGGCAGCTCCTTCAGGATGTATTTGGCGTAGATCTGCGTCTCGCTCTGGTAGTTGGGCTGCCAGCCCATGGTCCAGGGGAAGTTCTGCGGATCGTTCCACTTGGTGGCGCCGGTGGCGACGAACAGCTGCGGCACCTTCTTCGAGTTCATGTATTTCTGGATCGCCGTGTTCGGCGGCGTGCCGAGCGAGTTGAAGACGAGCAGCACCTCGTCGCTCTCGACCAGCTTGCGCGCCTGCTCCACCGTCTTCGGCGGTGAGTACGCGTCGTCGTAGGAGATGAAATTGATCTTGCGGCCGTTGATGCCGCCTTCGTCGTTGATCTTCTTGAAATAGGCGGCTTCGGTGCGCCCGATGATGCCGTAGGCGGAGGCCGGTCCGCTGTAGGGCATGATGTTGCCGATCTTGATCTCGGTGTCGGTCGCGCCGGTATCGTATTTCTTCTGGGCCGATGCAGTTGAGGTCGAAGCCGCAATGAGCGCGAGCGCCAATGACGCGGCCGCGAGTTTGCCGGTGACAGCAGGCATTCCAATCTCCCTATTCTTCTTGGTGTGTGCGTCCCTTTTCTTGTCTCGTTTTTTGGCGACGCGCCGCAATTCAATACGATTTGCCCGGAAGCTTCAAGGAAAAGCCCCTGCGGCAAGGCCGCAGGGGCTGCGTCTTTAGTCGATTGGGATGATATCTTTAGTGGCTGGTTAAGGTTAGCCGCCGACGTCGCCGCTCAGAACCTCGCCAAATCGCTCCCAATGCTCGCCCTTGAAGCGGATCAGTTGCAGCTGCGAGAGCGGCGCGAAATCGGAGGCCGACGTGTTGACCTTGATGCCCGGCAACAGCCCCGCAGGCTCGAAATCCCTGATGCTGGCCGCCTGCTTCATGATGTTTTCGCGGGTCAGATTGTCACCGCAGGCCTTGAGCACGTGCACGAGGCCCTGGCTCACGATATAGCCATACATCACCGAGGCGTCGGCGCGGTTCGCTTCCGGATAGTACTTGTCCAGGAATTCATTCCAGCCAATCATCGCCTTGTCGTCCTTCCACTGCGCGTCGGTCGGGTCCTTGAAGTATTGCGACGAGATGATGTCCTGGGCGTTCTCGAAGCCGGCCGGCTTGATCACGCTGCCGATCGAGCCCGAGACGTTGTTGAGGAAATGCAGCGGCTTCCAGCCGATCTCGGCGTTCTTCTTGATGGCCTGCGCCGCGAATTTCGGCGTGGTGACGTTGAAGAAGATATCCGCGCCCGTCGCCTTCATCTTCACGATGTGGGAATCGATGGTTGGCTCGGAGACTTCGTAGCTGTCCTCAATGACGATCATCGAGGCGGCCTTGGCGCCGAGCCCGTCCTTGAACCCCTTCAGATAGTCCTTGCCGTAGTCGTCGTTCTGGTAGAGCACGGCGATCTTGGCGTTCGGATGGTTCTTCAGGATGTACTTGGCATAGATGATCGACTCGATCTGGTAGTTGGGCTGCCAGCCCATGGTCCAGGGGAAGTTCTGCGGATCGTTCCACTTGGTGGCGCCGGTGGCGACGAACAGCTGCGGCACCTTCTTCGAGTTCATGTATTTCTGGATCGCCGTGTTGGGCGGCGTGCCCAGCGAGTTGAAGATCAACAGCACCTCGTCGCTTTCGACGAGCTTGCGCGCCTGTTCCACCGTTTTGGGCGGCGAGTAGGTGTCGTCATAGGTGACGAAATTGATCTTGCGGCCGTTGATGCCGCCTTCGGCGTTGATCTTGCGGAAATAGGCCTCCTCGGTCTTGCCGATCACGCCGTAGGCGGAGGCGGGTCCGCTGTAGGGCATGATGTTGCCGATCTTGATTTCGGTGTCGGATGCGCCGGTGTCGTATTTCTTCTGCGCGGATGCTGCCGTGGAAAGAGCGGCAGCCAGCACGAGGGCAGCCGAGAAGGCCCCCAATCGCACATGCATTGCAGGCATCTTGATCTCCCTGGGAAGGTTTGAATGTGTCGATTGTTCTTGTTGGGGGCGATGGTTGCTCCTCGCTCCATCGCACATTCAATACCTATCCACGGCCCTCAGCAAGAAGAACGCCCCGCATAAGCGTCGCGGGGTGGGCGATTCTCGTCGAAGACGATGCTGGAATATTCCGGCGCGTGAGATTTCGTGCCGCCAAGCCGCCGCTTTAGTTGCTTTACGAAGAAGCGGCTATCTTGAATTGAGCCGTCGCGGCGGTCAGTGGCCGACGTCGCTCGAGATGACGTCGCCGAACAGCTCCCATTTCCGGCCCTTGAACCGCATCATCTGGAGCTGTTCGATCGGAGCGAAATTGTCCGGCGCGGTATTGATCTTGATGCCGGGCAAGAGCGTATCGGGTTCGAAGTCCTTCAGGCTGGCGGCCTGCTTCATGATGTTCTCGCGGGTGAGATCGTCGCCGCACATCTGCAGCACCTTCACCATGGTCTGCGCGGCGGCATAGCCGAACACGACGCCGGCATCGAGCTTGTTGGCCTTGGGGTCATACTGGGCGAGGAAGTTGTAGAACTTCTTCATGCCGTCATCGGCATTCCACTGCGGATCGGAGCCGTCCTTGGTGTAGCTCGCCGACAGGATGCCTTGCGAGATCTCGAGCCCGGCCGGTTCGAGCACGCCGCCGACCGAGGCCGAGACGTTCGAGATGATGTGGACCGGATGCCAGTTGATCTCCGCCGCCTTCTTGATGCCCTGCGCTGTGAATTTCGGTGTGGTGATGCTGATGAAGACGTCAGCGCCGGAGGCTTTCAGTTTGACCACGTGCTCGTCGATCGCCGGTTCCGACGTGCTGTAGGGCTCTTCCAGCACGATCATCGAAGCCTTGGCGCCGAGGCCCTCCTTCAGCCCGTTCAGATAGTCCTTGCCGAAATCGTCGTTCTGGTAGAGCACACCGATCTTTCCGTCCGGCTTCTCCTTCATGACGTATTTGGCGTAGATGCGCGCCTCGCTCGCGTAGTTCGGCTGCCAGCCCATGGTCCAGGGATATTGCTTGGGATCGTTCCATTTCGAAGCGCCGCTCGCCACGAACAATTGCGGCACCTTCTTCTCGTTCATGTATTTGCGGATGGCGCTATTGGTGGAGGTGCCGAGCGAGCCGAAAATCAGCAGCACCCCGTCGCTCTCGACCAGCTTGCGCGCCTGCTCCACCGTCTTCGGCGGCGAATAGGCGTCGTCATAGGAGATGAACTTGATCTTGCGGCCATTGATGCCGCCCTCGGCGTTGATCTTGTTGAAGTAGGCTTCCTCGGCCTTGCCGATCGAGGCATAGGCGGAGGCCGGCCCGCTATAGGGCATGATGTTACCGATCTTGATCTCGGTATCGGAAGCGCCGTTGTCGTATTTCTTCTGCGCCTGCACTTCGCTGCTCATTGCAGTGCACAAGGCGAGCGCGACCCAGAGGGACGCAACCTGGAAACGAACGGCGACCATTGTTCTCCTTCCTCGGGGCGGATCGGGCGCATTGAACAAGATTGATGCCCGCCGTCAACAAAAAGCCCCCGCGGTCGCCCGCGGGGGCCGTTTACGTTGGATGATCGCGTCAGCGTGTCACTCGGAGGCGATATCGCCGCTGATGATCTCGCCGAACAGTTCCCACTTCTCGCCCTTGAAGCGCATCATCTGAAGCTGCGCAATCGGGGCGAAGTCGGTGGCGCTGGTGTTGATCTTGACGCCGGGCAGCAGGGTGTCGGGCGCGAAGTCCTTCAGGCTCGCGGCCTGCTTCATGAGGTTGGCACGGGTGAGATCGTCACCGCACATTTCCAGCACCTTGGCCAGGGTCGACGCGGCGCCGTAGCCATAGACCATGCTGGTGTCGGACTTGTCGGCACCCGGCATGTACTTGTCGACGAACTCGTTCCACCTCTTCATGCCGGGATCGTTGGCCCACTGCGGGTCGGTGGAGTCCTTGGCATAGGCTGCCGACAACACGCCCTGCGCGTTCTCGAAGCCGGCCGGCTTCATCACGCTGCCAACCGAGATCGACACGTTGGTGAGGATCTGGAGCGGCTTCCAGCTGAGCTCGGCGGTCTTCTTGATGGTCTGGGCCGCGAACTTCGGCGTGGTGTAGATCAGGAGCACGTCGGGATTGGCCGCCTTGATCTTGACGATGTGGCCGTCGATCGACGGCTCGGAGATCTCGTAGCTCTCTTCCATGATGATCATGGACGAGGCCTTCGCGCCGAGACCGTCCTTGGTGCCCTTGAGGTAGTCTTTGCCGAAATCGTCGTTCTGATAGAGGATCGCGATCTTGGCGTCCGGCTTCTCCTTCATCAGCCATTTGGCGTAGATGTGCGCTTCACTCTGGTAGGAGGGCTGCCAGCCCATGGTCCAGGGGAAGGTCTTCGGATCGTTCCACTTGGTCGCGCCGGTGGCGACGAACAGCTGCGGGATCTTCTTGGCGTTGAGGTATTTCTGGATCGCTGTGTTCGAGGGCGTGCCGAGCGGGTTGAAGACGGCCAGCACCTCGTCGCTCTCGACCAGCTTGCGGACCTGCTCGACCGCCTTCGGCGGCGAATAGCCGTCGTCATAGGTGACGAAGTTGATCTTGCGACCGTTGATGCCGCCCTTGTCGTTGACCATCCTGAAATAGGCTTCTTCGGTCTTGCCGATGATGCCATAGGCCGAGGCCGGACCGCTGTACGGCATGATGTTGCCGATCTTGATCTCGGTATCGGACGCGCCGGTGTCGTATTTCTTTTGGGCGAGTGCAGCGCCGGAGGTGAGGGTGACGGCCGCCGTTGCCGTGACCAGCGCGGCGGCTCGCAGTGTTCTTCCGAAAAGCAATTGGGTCTCCTTGGTTAAACAACAGTCCTTGAGAGTTTTCAGTTCTTCCTGAGCTTGCCGACAAGTTGCTGGCCCAGGACCGCGATCTGCCTCGCGCCATGCGGCACGAGGTAGATGACGAGGAACAACAGCACGCCGAACACCGCGCCGGAGAGGCCCTTGGAGATGCTCTCCGCCATGTTCGGCACGAAGATGATGAAGGCCGCACCGACGAACGAGCCGGGCAGCCAGCCGACGCCGCCGACCACCATGCCGAGGAACAGCGAGATCGCGAGCGTGATGGTGTAGCTGTCGGGCGCGACGAATTGCACGGCGATGGCGCCAAGCGAGCCGGCAACGCCGGTGATGCCGGCGGACACCCCGAAAGCCAGCGTCTTGTAGAGCGCGACGTTGACACCCATCGAGGAGGCCGCGATCTCGTTGTCGCGGATCGCCATGAAGGCGCGCCCCGAGCGGGAGCGCAGCAGGTTCACTGAGAAGATGTAGATCGCGATCGTCACGGCGAGCGTGAAGTAGTACAGCCACATATCCTGCGACATCGGCAGGCCGAACGGTGCGTCCGGCTTGGTGACGACGAGGCCCTGCACGCCGCCGGTCCAGTGCTCGAGGAAGTTCAGCTTCAAGAGCTGCGGCATCGCAGTGGCGAGCGCGAAAGTCGCGAGCGCGAGATAGACGCCGGACAGCCGCAGCGCCGGCTTGCCGAACAGGTAACCGAAGCCGAAGCAGATCGCGGCGGAAATCGGAATGGTCAGCGCGTAGTTGATGTTGGCGTGCTCCATCAACACCGCCGAGGTATAGGCGCCGACGGCGTAGAACGCGCTCTGGCCGAGCGAGAACTGGCCGGAGCCGCCGGTCAGGATGTTGAGCGCCAGCACGGCGAGCCCGTAGATCAGGAGCATCGTCATCTGGAAGATGATGAAGTTCTTGACGAACATCGGCACGACCAACAGCGCCGCCAGCACCACCAGCGAGGTGCCGGTGCCCAGCGTCATGGCGCGCTTCGGAACGGCCTCGACCGCCTGGTGGCCTTCGGCGACGACTTCTTCTGCAGCGCTCATGATCAAACTCGCTTGACGATGTGCCGGCCGAACAGGCCAGCGGGTTTGACGACCAGGACGGAGATGATCAGCGCGAGCGCGATCGGGAGCTTCAGCTCGTTGCCAACGCCGGGGATGTAGGTGCCGGCGAGGTTCTCGAAGACGCCGACCAGGAAGCCGCCGACCACGGCACCGAACGGGCTGCTCAATCCGCCGAGCACCGCCGCGGCGAAGCCGTAGATCAGGACGCCGCCCATCATGTTGGGCTCGAGGAACACGACCGGAGCGATCAGCATGCCGGCGATCGAACCGATCGCGGTCGCCATGCCCCAGCCGAGTGCGATCATCCAGCTCGTGTTGATGCCGACGAGACGGGCCGATTCAGGCACCGAGGCGGCGGCGCGCATCGCAAGGCCGATCCGCGTGTACTGGAAGAAGAAGTAGAGGCCGAGCAAGAGCAGCACGGTGACGCCGATCATGCCGGCCTGGTGAGTCGAGATCAGCTGGCTGCCCAGAAAGGGCGAGGAGCCGAACGGGGTCGGGTACTGCTTGATGGTGAAGTCCCAGATCAGGCCGGCGGAGGAGTTGATGATCGCAAACAGCGCGATGAAGCCGGCGACGTTGGTCAGAACCGGCGCCTTGGCGAGCGGCTTGAACAGGATCCGCTCGATCGCGATGCCGGCGACGAAGGAGAATGCCAGCGTCATCAGGAAGGCGGCCCAATAGGACACGCCCCACTGCATCAGCTGCCAGGAGATGAAGGTCGAGAACATCGCCATCTCGCCTTGCGCGAAATTGAGATGGTCGATGGCCTGGTAGATCATGACCACCGCGAGCGCCATGCAGGCGTAGATCGCGCCCGTGGCGATGCCGGCCAGGACCTGGTTGGTGAACAGTTCCATTGTCCCGGCTCCCTCAGTAACCCAGATAGGATTTGCGGATTTCTTCGTTGTTCGCGATGTCCTTGGCTTTGCCCGACATCACGATCCGACCGGTCTCGATCACATAGGCTTGGTCGGCGAGCTCGAGCGCCAGCTGGGCGTTCTGTTCGACCACCAGGATCGACACCTTGTCCTCGCGGTTGATCTTGCCGAGGATGCCGAACAGATCGCGCACCACCAGCGGCGCGAGGCCGAAGGACGGCTCGTCGAGCAGCATCAGCCGCGGCCGCAGCATCAGGGCGCGGGCGACCGCGAGCATCTGCTGCTCGCCGCCGGACAGCGTGCCGGCCACCTGGGTGTGCCGCTGCTTCAGCACCGGGAAGTGGGCGTACATGCGCTCGATGTCGGAGACGATGCCGGCGCTGTCCTTGCGGGTGATGGCGCCGAGCTGGAGGTTCTCCTCCACCGTCATGGTGGTGAAGGTGCCGCGGCCCTGCGGCACGTGGGCGATGCCGAACCGCACGATGCTTTCGGTGGAGCGGTTGTTCAGGGGCTTGCCTTCGAACTCGATCGCTCCGGTCGAGCGCACCATGTTGCAGATCGCGCGCAGCGTCGTGGTCTTGCCGGCGCCGTTGGCACCGAGCAGCGTCACCAGGGAACCCTCGTTGAGCGAGAAGGACAGGCCATGGAGTGCCTGGACCTGGCCGTAATAGGCGCGCAGGTCCTTGACGTTGAGCAGTGTCGTCATTGGTCCTTGCTCCCGAGATACGCCTTGATGACGTCGGGGTCGGCCTGCACCTGGGCGGGCGTCCCCTCCGCGAGCTTCTTGCCGAAATTCAGCGCGACGACGTGGTCGGCGATCGACATCACGAGGCCCATGTGGTGCTCGACCAGCAGCACGGTCATGTGGCGCTCGTCGCGAATGCGGCGGATGAGAGCTCCGAGCACGTAGACTTCCTCGTGGTTGAGGCCGCCGGCAGGCTCGTCGAGCAGCAGGATCTTCGGATCGGCCGCGAGCGCGCGCGCCAGCTCGACCCGCTTCTGCGTACCGAAGGGCAGGCCGGAGACGATGGTGTGGGCGACGTCCTCGAGGTCGAGATAGGCGAGGATCTCGTGCACCTTCTTGTTGACGCTGGTCTCGCTGCGCCGGACCCAGGCAAGCCTCAGGGAGTCGCTGATGATGTCGCTCGAGGTCTTCGAATGCGCGCCGACGCGGACGTTGTCCATCACCGACAAATTCGGGAACAGCGCCACGTTCTGGAAGGTGCGGCCGATGCCGATCTCGGCGATCCGGTGCGGCGGCCGCGACAGGATGCTGACGCCGTCCATCAGGATGTCGCCAGACGACGGCTGATACAGCCGCGAAAGGCAATTGAAGAGCGTGGTCTTGCCGGCGCCGTTGGGGCCGATCAAGCCGAGGATCTGGCCCTTGTGCATGTCGAAGGACACGCCGTTGAGCGCGATGATGCCGCCGAACACGACGCTGACGTCGCGAACCGCGAGCAGGGGCGATGTCCCCCGCGCGAGCTGTGCCTGCGTCATCTCGTCTCGCTCACATCGTTCAGTGAGCGATGGGGCGATGCGAACCGCTCCCGATGATGACAAAGGCTATCTGAACCCCTCGGCCACACGCGCAACTTTTCCTCCTGATTTCAGCTTTTTGCTGTTGTCTTTTTTTGAATGCGGCATCAGACCCCCGAGCGCCGCTTCGATGTTCCTTACCATCGCCAGCAGACGCGGTCCAATGTCGTTGATCAAACGCTCTTCCGTGAAGCGGAATGCCGGCGCGCCGCAATTGAATGCGTAAGGTCCGGTTCCGTCGTTGAGCTTGAGCGCGACGCCGGCCGCGCCGATGTCGTCGTGCCAGTCGCCGACCGAAATCGCAAAACCGTATTTCGCGACCGTTTCGCCGGAACGTTCCAATCCTTCGCGCATCTTCGGCCAGCGGCTGCCGTAATGTTCGCGCAGAATGCGCGACACTTCAGCGCGACCCTCGTCGTCGAGCGCCCAGAAATAGGCGCGGCCCATCGCACTGGTTGCAATCGGCACGCGCGAGCCGACGTCAAGTTGAACGCCGACCGTCTCGCTGCCGCGGCTCTGCCCGAAATAGATCATGCTGTGACGGTCGCGGCCGCCGACGGCGACGGCACCGCCGGTCGCGCGCATCACTTCCTCGCGGAACGGCTCCGACAAGTGCCGAACGCCCAGATTGGCCAACGCCGCGTAACCGAGCGACATCGCTGCGGGTGCGAGCTGGTACTTCTCGAAGCGGGGAACCGGCGTCAGATAGCCGAGCCTGGTCAACGTGTAGGTCAGCCGCGACACGGTCGGTTTGGGCAGATTGGTGCGCGCCGCAATCTCCTGATTGCCGAGCAGGCCGTCATTGGGTTGGAACGCGCGCAATACATCCAGTCCGCGGGAAAGCGCGACGACGAAATTCCGATCGGTCGCAGTCTTCTTTCCTGTACGCTTCATCCCTGATCTGCTTCTTGCGCGGAGTCGTTGACAACGTCCGTGCTTCAAAATAACCCTGCCGTCAAGATGCGGAATTAAATTCCGCACCGCGAAATCGAACAAAAGCAAATCCCCACCAAGGAGGGACACCGTGAGCGAAGTGGTCAAGCTTGAGCGTCATGATGAGGTCGGCATCGTCACGGTCAACAGCCCGCCGGTCAATGCGCTGAGTGCCGCGGTCCGCGGCGGCATTCTGGAATGCATCAAGGCCGCGATCGCCGATCCCGCCATCAAGGGCATCGTGCTGACCTGCGCCGGCCGCACCTTCATCGCGGGCGCCGACATCACCGAATTCGGCAAGCCGCCGAAGCCGCCGGCCCTCAACGACGTGCTGTCCGAGATCGAGAATTCGCCGAAGCCCGTCGTTGCCGCGATCCACGGCACCGCCCTCGGCGGCGGCCTCGAGGTCGCGCTCGCCTGTCATTTCCGTGTCGCTGTGAAGGAGGCCAAGCTCGGCCTGCCCGAGGTGAAGCTGGGCCTGTTGCCGGGCGCCGGCGGAACCCAGCGCCTGCCGCGCGCGGTCGGGCCTGAGCTCGCAGTCAAGATGATCGTCGGCGGCGACCCGATCGGCGCCGCGGAAGCGCTGAAGAACGGCCTGATCGAGGAGATCGTCGAGGGGCCGGCCTCGGGCGGCGAAGCCTTCGTGCGCAAGCTGCTGGCCGAGAAGCGCCCGCTGCGCCGCCTGCGCGACGACGATTCCAAGCTCGCGGCCGCCAAGGCCGACCGCTCGATCTTCACCAATGCCGTCGCCGCCATGACCAAGAAGTCGCGCGGCCTGGAAGCGCCGTTCGCGGCGGCCGATGCCGTCGGCTGTGCCATCGACCTTCCGTTCGACGAAGGGTTGAAGAAGGAGCGCGAGGGCTTCCTGAAGCTCGTCGCCAGCGACCAGTCCAAGGCGCAGCGCTATGCGTTCTTCGCCGAGCGCGAAGCCGCCAAGATCGCGGGCGTCCCCGAAGGCACCAAGTCGCGCCCTGTGAACCGTGTCGCCATTCTCGGCGCCGGCACCATGGGCGGCGGCATCGCGATGTCGTTCGCCAATGCCGGCATCCCGGTCACGCTGATCGAGACCGCCGAGGAGCAGCTCAAGCGCGGCATGGGCGTCATGCAGAAGAACTGGGAAGCGACCGCGGCGCGCGGCGGCATCCCGGCGGACGCGCCCGCCAAGCGCATGGCGCTGATCGACGGCAAGGTCGGCATCGAGAATGTCGGCGACGCCGACCTCGTCATCGAGGCCGTGTTCGAGACCATGGCGGTGAAGAAGGAGGTGTTCGGCAAGCTCGACCAGTACGCCAAGCCGGGCGCGGTGCTCGCCTCCAACACCTCGTACCTGAACATCGACGAGATCGCGAAGTCGACCAAGCGTCCGCAGGACGTGCTCGGCATGCACTTCTTCTCGCCGGCCAACGTCATGAAGCTGTGCGAGATCGTGCGTGCCGACAAGACTGCGCCGGACGCGCTCGTGACGGCCGTCACGATCGCGCGCAAGATCGCAAAAGTGCCGGCCGTGGTCGGCGTCTGCGACGGGTTCGTCGGCAACCGCATGCTGGCCCAGCGCGGCAAGCAGTCCGAGAAGCTGCTGTTCGAAGGCGCTCTGCCGCAGCAGGTCGATGCCGTCGTCACCAAGTTCGGCATGCCGATGGGCCCGTTCGCGATGGGCGACCTCGCCGGCCTCGACATCGGCTGGCGCTCGCGGAAGGACCGCGGCATCAAGTCGGAGATCGCGGACGCGCTGTGCGAGGCCGGCCGCTTCGGTCAGAAGACCGGCAAGGGCTACTACAAGTATGAAGCAGGCAGCCGTGCGCCGCTGCCCGACCCTGATGTCGAGAAGCTGATCGACGAGACGCTGCTGCGCCTCGGCCGCAAGAAGCGTGTCGTCAGCGACGAGGAGATCCTCGAGCGCATGATGTATCCGATGATCAACGAGGGCGCGAAGATCCTGGAAGAGGGCATCGCCGCACGTCCCTCCGACATCGACGTGGTCTGGCTCTACGGCTATGGCTGGCCGATCTACCGCGGCGGTCCGATGTACTGGGCCGACAGCGTCGGCCTCAAGCACATCGCCGATCGCCTGGCGTTCTACGCCAAGGAGACCAACGATCCGAGCCTCGAGCCCGCCCCGCTGCTGAAGAAGCTCGCCGCCGAAGGCAAGACGTTCGCCTCGCTCGCGGCGGCTTCGAAGGCGGCGTGATCAAGGGCGCCGTGGCCGCGATGTCTCGCTCCGGGCAACGCTCTCTCCGTTCCCTCCCCCCTTGTGGGGGAGGGGCAGGGAGGGGGGGAGCCCCGGGCACCAGCGTTTGTGGCCACCCCCTTCCCCAACCCTTCCCCACAAGGGGGAAGGGAGCCTGGGCAGTTTGCCCGCCTCACTGCAATCAAGACCATTCATGACCCATCCCGGCGAACAGTTTTACCCCGAGGGCGTGCGTTGGGACGATCCCATCGTCCAGGGCACGCTTCCGGATCTCCTGTCGAAGGCCGCCGCCGAGTACGGCCCGCGCACCGCGTTGGAGTTCCGGGACCGTCCGATCAGCTACACCGAGCTCGCAGCTCAGGCCGAGCGCGCGGCGGCGGCGTTCCTGCGCGCCGGCTGCGGCAAGACCTCTTCCGTCGCGCTGTTCCTCGGCAACACGCCGGACCATCCCGTCAATTTCTTCGGCGCGCTGAAGGCAGGCGCCCGTGTGGCCCATCTGTCCCCGCTCGACGGCGAGATCGCGCTGACGCACAAGGTCTCCGACTCCGGCTCGCGCCTGCTCGTGACTTCGAACCTCCAGGCCTTGCTGCCGACCGCGCTGAAATTCCTGGAGAAGGGGCTGATCGACCGCCTGGTCGTCTGCGAGGACGATCATTGGGGCAAGGTCGGCACGCCGCAGGTGGCGATCCCCGATGATCCCCGTATCGTGACCTTCAAGACCTTCGTCGAGGGCGCGATCGCGCCGGCGCAATGGCCGACAGTGACCGCCGCCGACGTCGCGCTGCTGCAATATACCGGCGGCACCACCGGCCTGCCCAAGGGCGCGATGCTCACGCACGGCAATCTCACCGCGGCGGTGTCGATCTACGACGTCTGGGGTAAGCCGTCGCGCGCGGCGCGTGGCGAGACGATCGAGCGCGTGATCTGCGTGCTGCCGCTGTTCCACATCTACGCGCTCACCGTCGTGCTCCTGTCCTCGCTCAGCCGCGGCAATCTGATCTCGCTGCACCAGCGCTTCGACGTCGAGGCCGTGATGCGCGACATCGAGGTCAAGCGCGCGACCTACTTTCCGGGCGTGCCGACGATGTGGATCGCGATCGCCGCGCTGCCTGATCTGGACAAGCGCGACTTCTCCTCGCTCGCCACCATCGGCTCCGGCGGCGCGCCGCTGCCGGTCGAGATCGCGAATTTCTTCGAGCGCAAGGTCGGCAAGAAGCTGCGCAGCGGCTGGGGCATGACCGAGACCTGCTCGCCCGGCACCGGCCACCCGCCTGACGGTCCCGAGAAGCCGGGCTCGATCGGGCTGATGCTGCCCGGCATCGAGCTCGACGTCGTCGCGCTCGACGATCCCCGGCGCGTGCTGCCGCCGGGCGAAGTCGGCGAGATCCGCATCAAGGGTCCGAACGTCACTGGAGGCTACTGGAACAGGCCGGAAGGATCCACGGATGCCTTCGTCGACGGCCGCTTCCTCACCGGCGACATCGGCTATGTCGACACCGACGGCTATTTCTTCCTGGTCGACCGCAAGAAGGACATGATCATCTCCGGCGGCTTCAACGTCTATCCGCAGATGATCGAGCAGGCGATCTACACCATATCAGGCGTGCACGAGGTGATCGTGCTCGGCATCCCCGACCAGTATCGCGGCGAAGCCGCAAAGGCCTTCATCAAGCTGAAGCCCGGCGCAAAGCCGTTCTCGCTCGACGAGCTGCGCGCGCAGCTCAATGGCAAGCTCGGCAAGCACGAGCTGCCGGCCGAAGTCGAGTTCGTCGACGACCTGCCGCGCACGCCGGTCGGAAAATTGTCGCGCCACGAATTGCGCCAGCAGCAGAAACCGTCACAATCTACCAAAACCGCATCAGGAGTCCGTTCTTGACCGACGCCGTCATCGTTTCCACCGCCCGCACCCCGATCGGCAAAGCCTATCGCGGCGCGCTCAATGCCACCGAGGGGGCAACCCTGCTCGGCCACGCCATCGGCGAGGCCGTCGCGCGCGCCAAGGTCGACCCGAAGGAGATCGAGGACGTCGTGATGGGCGCAGCCCTCCAGCAGGGCGCGACCGGCGGCAACATCGCGCGCAAGGCGCTGCTGCGCGCCGGCCTGCCCGTCACCGTCGCCGGTACCACCATCGACCGGCAGTGCGCCTCCGGTCTTCAAGCCATCGCGCTGGCCGCGCGTTCGGTGCTCTTCGACGGCGTCGAGATCGCGGTTGGCGGCGGCGGCGAGTCGATTTCGCTGGTGCAGAACGACAAGATGAACGGCTTCCACGCCCAGGACCCCGCGCTGCTCAAGATCAAGGGCGAGGTCTACATGCCCATGATCGACACCGCGGAAGTCGTCGCCAAGCGCTACGGCATCTCGCGCGAACGCCAGGACGAATATTCGCTGGAGAGCCAGCGCCGCACCGCCGCCGCGCAGCAGGGCGGCAGGTTCAAGGAGGAGATCGCGCCGATCACGACGCAGATGGCCGTCACCGACAAGGCCACCGGCGCCGTGTCGATGAAGGAGGTCACGCTGTCGCAGGACGAAGGCCCGCGCCCCGAGACGACGGCTGAAGGCCTCGCCGGCCTCAAGCCCGTGCGCGGCGACGGTTTCACCGTCACCGCCGGCAACGCCAGCCAGCTCTCCGACGGCGCCAGCGCCTGCGTGATCATGAGCGACAAGGAAGCCGCCAGGCGGGGCCTCAAGCCGCTCGGCATCTTCCGCGGCTTCGTCTCCGCCGGCTGCGAGCCGGACGAGATGGGCATCGGCCCGGTCTTCGCGGTGCCGCGCCTCCTCAAGCGCCACGGCCTCAGCGTCGACGACATCGGCCTGTGGGAGCTCAACGAAGCCTTCGCGGTGCAGGTGCTGTATTGCCGCGACAAGCTCGGCATCGACCCCGAGAAGATCAACGTCGATGGCGGCGCGATCGCGGTCGGCCATCCCTACGGCATGTCGGGCGCGCGCCTCACCGGCCACGCCCTGATCGAAGGCCGCCGCCGCAAGGCGAAATACGCGGTCGTCACCATGTGCGTCGGCGGCGGCATGGGCGCGGCGGGATTGTTCGAGGTGCTGCAGTAGATGTTTCTGTCATTCCGGGGCGCCGCGAAGCGGCGAGCCCGGAATCCATAACCACCAGTCGGGGATATGGATTCCGGGCCTGCGCCTTACGGCGCATCCCGGAATGACGGCGGGTTTGGTAAGAACAAAATCGCTCACAGGAGGATCCGATGGATCTCGCATTCACGAAAGAAGAGCAGGCGTTTCGCGAGGAAGTGCGGCAGTTCTTCCGCGACAACGTGCCGCCGGATACGCGGCGCAAGCTGGTCGAGGGCCGCCACCTCTCGAAGGACGAGATGGTGACGTGGTGGCGCATCCTCAACAAGAAGGGCTGGGGCGTCAGCCACTGGCCGAAGGAATATGGCGGCACCGGGTGGACCGCCGTGCAGCACTACATCTTCAACGAGGAGCTTCAGGCTCACCCGGCGCCGCAGCCGCTCGCCTTCGGCGTCAGCATGGTCGGTCCGGTCATCTACACCTTCGGCAACGAGGAGCAGAAGAAGAAGTACCTGCCGCGCATCGCCAATGTCGACGATTGGTGGTGCCAGGGCTTCTCCGAGCCCGGCTCCGGCTCCGACCTCGCCTCGCTCAAGACCAAGGCCGAGCGCAAGGGCGACAAGTGGATCATCAACGGCCAGAAGACCTGGACCACGCTCGCCCAGCACGCCGACATGATCTTCTGCCTCTGCCGCACCGACAACAACGCCAAGAAACAGATGGGCATCTCCTTCATCGTGTTCTCGATGAAGTCGAAGGGCGTCACCGTGCGCCCGATCCAGACCATCGACGGCGGCCATGAGGTCAACGAGGTGTTCTTCGACGACGTCGAAGTGCCCTACGAGAACCTGATCGGCGAGGAGAACAAGGGCTGGGATTACGCGAAGTTCCTGCTCGGCAACGAGCGCACCGGCATCGCCCGCGTCGGCGTCTCCAAGGAGCGCATCCGCCGCATCAAGGAGCTCGCCTCCAAGGTCGAATCCGGCGGCAAGCCGATCATCCAGGACGCGGCGTTCCGCGAGAAGCTCACCGCCTGCGAGATCGAGCTGAAGGCGCTCGAGCTCACCCAGCTCCGCGTCGTCGCCGACGAAGGCAAGCACGGCAAGGGCAAGCCGAACCCGGCGTCCTCGGTGCTGAAGATCAAGGGCTCCGAGATCCAGCAGACCACCACCGAGCTGCTGATGGAAGTGATCGGCCCGTTCGCTGCACCCTACGACGAGCACGGCGACGACGGCTCCAACGAAGCCATGGACTGGACCGCCCAGATCGCGCCGAGCTACTTCAACAACCGCAAGGTCTCGATCTACGGCGGCTCCAACGAGATCCAGCGCAACATCATCGCCAAGGCGGTGCTGGGGCTGTGATCTGCCCCCTCTCCGCGACGGCGGGGAGGGCAATATTCCACCGTCATTCCGGGGCGCGACGAAGTCGCGAACCCGGAATCCATCGGGCCGCATACGCTGAGGCGAAATGGATTCCGGGCCTGGCCCTTCGGGCCATCCCGGAATGACGAAGTTAGATAAGTCCGGGTACAAGGAACCAAAGAAATGGATTTTGATCTGTCCGAGGAGCAGCGGCTTCTCAAGGAAAGCATCGACGGCCTGCTGACCGATTCCTACGATTTCGAGCAGCGCAAGAAGTACATGAAGGAGAAGGGCGGCTGGAGCAAAGCGGTCTGGCTCAAGCTCGCCGAGCAGGGCCTGCTCGGCCTGCCCTTCGCGGAGGCCGATGGCGGCTTCGGCGGCGGCGGCGTCGAGACCATGATCGTGATGGAGGCGCTCGGCAAGGCGCTGGTGCTGGAGCCTTATCTCGCAACGGTCGTGATCGGCGGCGGCTTCCTGCGCCATGCCGGCACCGATGCGCAGAAGGCGGCGCACGTGCCGGGCATCATCGACGGCAGCAAGACGCTGGCGTTTGCCCAGCTCGAGAAGAACTCGCGCTACGATCTGTTCGACGTCACCACGACCGCGAAGAAGAAGGGCGATGGCTGGATCATCGACGGCGAGAAGTTCGTCGTGCTCAACGGCGAGAACGCCGACACCCTCATCGTCACCGCGCGCACCAAGGGCGATCGCCGTGACAAGAGCGGCATCGGCGTGTTCCTGGTCCCGGCGAACGCCAAGGGCGTGGCCAAGAAGGGCTATCCGACCCAGGACGGCCTGCATGCCGCCGACATCACCTTCACCGGTGTCGAGGTCGGTCCCGACGCCCTGCTCGGCAACCCCGAGGACTCCCTCGCGCTGATCGAGCGCGTGGTGGACGAAGCCCGCGTTGCGCTCTGCGCCGAGGCGGTCGGCCTGATGGACGAGTCGCTCAAGACCACGGTCGAGTACATCAAGACGCGCAAGCAGTTCGGCGTCGCCATCGGCTCGTTCCAGTCGCTGCAGCACCGCGCCTCCGACATGTTCGTCGCCGCCGAGCAGGCGCGCTCGATGTCGATGTTCGCGACCATGGCGGGTGATTTCGAGAACGCCAGGGAGCGTACGAATGCGATCGCCGCGGCCAAGGTGCAGATCGGCAAGTCGCTGAAATTCGTCGGCCAGCAGTCGATCCAGCTCCACGGCGGCATCGGCATGACCATGGAGGCGAAGATCGGCCACTACTTCAAGCGCCTCACCATGATCGAGAACACGTTCGGTGACACCGACTACCACCAGCGCCGTGTCGCCGATGCGGGTGGGTTGATCTGAGTCACTCCGCCGCTGTCATCCCGGGGCGCGCGTAGCGCGAACCCGGGATCCATCAGGCGGCATCACGCGCGGTGAAATGGATTCCGGGCTCGCGCTTCGCGCGCCCCGGAATGACCAGAAGAGGGACACAATGAAGAACACCCCGTTCGATCTCACCGGCAAGGTCGCCGTGGTCACCGGCTCCAGCCGCGGCATCGGCCGCTCCTCCGCCGAACTTCTTGCCAGGCTCGGCGCCAAGGTCGTGGTCTCCTCGCGCAAGCTTGAGGCCTGCAAGGAAGTCGCCGACGGCATCAACGCGTCCGGCGGTGACGCCATCGTCATCCCCTGCAACATCGCGCGCAAGAGCGAGGTCGAGGCGCTGATCGCGGGTGCCACGAAGCACTACGGCAAGATCGACATCCTCGTTTGCAACGCCGCCGTGAACCCGTATTACGGCCCGCTGCTCGACATCACCGATGAAGCCTTCGACAAGATCATGGGCTCGAACGTCAAGAGCAACATCTGGCTCTCCGCGCTCGCGATCCCGCAGATGGCCGAGCGCGGCAAAGGCTCCGTCGTCATCATCTCCTCGATCGGGGGCTTGCGCGGCTCCACCGTGATCGGCGCCTACGGCATCTCGAAAGCCGCCGACTTCGCGCTGTGCCGTTCGCTCGCGGGCGAATGGGGCCCGAAGGGCGTGCGCGTCAACTGCATCGCGCCCGGCCTCGTCAAGACCGATTTCGCCCGCGCGCTGTGGGAAGACGAAGCCAACCTCAAGCGCCGCACCGCCACCACGCCGCTTCGCCGCATCGGCGAGCCCGACGAAATCGCCGGCGCGGTCGCCTATCTCGCCTCCGATGCGTCGAGCTTCATGACCGGCCAGACCATCGTCATCGACGGCGGCGTGACGACGGCGGCAGTGTAGGCCTCTCACGACGTGCAATTGCACCGACGCTGCGCTTCCCTTACCCTCCCCCTCCAGGGGAGGGTCGCTCGCGCAAACGCGCGAGCGGGGTGGGGTGAAGCCACAGCAATGGTCTCAACATCGATCCGACGCGCCGCCGCAAAGAAGCTGAGAGCGAATACGACGCCCCACGAGCGCATCCTGTGGTGTGCCCTCAAGGAGCTTCCGCTCGAAGGCTCGCACTTCCGCCGTCAGGCGCCGATCGGCCCTTACATCGTTGACTTCTTCTGTCCAGCCAAGCGCCTCATCATCGAGCTCGACGGCGGCCACCACAACGAGGACGACACAGCCAAACGTGATCTCGAACGCCAACATTGGCTCGAGAACGAAGGCTATCGCGTTGTCCGGTTCTGGAACTCGGAGATCATGACCGACCTGACCGCCGTGCTCGAACGGATCTATGTCGAGCTGTACGGATCGCGTGAGGCGGAAGCCACACCTTTGAAGCATCGTCGAACATGACGTTCGAGCGCCTCTTTTTTACCCTCCCCTGGAGGGGGAGGGTCGCTGCGCATGCAATGCGCAGCGGGGTGGGGTGACAGACCATCCGCGAATGCGGTGGTTCTGAACGCGTGTCAAAGGGCCTTCTGAAACGAATGTGAGACCGCCGTTGTGGCTTCACCCCACCCCGCTCGCGCTTCGCGCGATCGACCCTCCCCCTCCAGGGGAGGGTAGGTCGGCCACCTTGACCTCTTGCTGGCAATCCCGTTTCTTTGGCGCGACACAATGATCCTCCGCAGGGAAAACGCCAAGGTAAGCCGCCATGTCTTTCGTCCTCGCCATCGACCAGGGCACCACCTCCTCGCGCGCGATCGTGTTTCGCGGCGATATTTCCATCGCGGCGAAGGCGCAGCAGGAATTCCCGCAGCATTTTCCGGCCTCGGGCTGGGTCGAGCACGAGCCGGAGGACATCTGGACCTCGACGGTGATGGTCTGCCGCGAGGCGATCGCGCAGGCCGGCATCACCGCCAAGGACATCGCCGCGATCGGCATCACCAACCAGCGCGAGACCACCGTGGTGTGGGACCGCGCCACCGGCCAGGCCGTGCACCGCGCCATCGTCTGGCAGGACCGCCGCACCGCTGACATCTGCGCGAAACTCAAGGCAGAAGGCCGCGAGCCGGTGATCTCGCAGAAGACCGGCCTGATCATCGATCCCTATTTCTCCGGCACCAAGGTCGCCTGGATCCTGGACCACGTCCCCGGCGCCCGGGCGCGCGCCGCGCGCGGCGAGCTCATGTTCGGCACCGTCGATTGTTACCTGCTCTGGCGCCTCACCGGCGGCAAGGTGCACGCCACCGACGCCACCAACGCCTCGCGCACGCTGCTGTTCAACATCCACACCGGCCAGTGGGACGACGAGCTGCTGGAGATCATCGGCGTGCCGCGCTCGATGCTGCCCGAGGTGAAGGATTCCTCCGCCCGGTTCGGCGAGAGCACGCCCGACCTGTTCGGCGGCGCCATCGCGATCTCCGGCATCGCCGGCGACCAGCAGGCCGCCACCATCGGCCAGGCCTGCTTCCGCCCGGGCATGATGAAGTCCACCTACGGCACCGGCTGCTTCGCGCTGCTCAACACCGGCACCACGCCGGTGGTGTCGAAGAACAAGCTGCTCACCACCGTCGCCTACCAGCTCGACGGCAAACGCACCTACGCGCTGGAAGGCTCCATCTTCGTCGCCGGCTCGGCGGTGCAATGGCTGCGCGACGGCCTCGGCATCATCAAGCACGCCGCCGAGACCGGACCTCTTGCCGATCAGTCGGACTCCATGCAGAGCGTCTATCTCGTCCCGGCCTTCGTCGGCATGGGCGCACCCTACTGGAATCCGCGCGTCCGCGGCGCGCTGTTCGGCCTCACCCGCAACACCGGCCCGGCCGAGCTCGCCCATGCCGCGCTCGAAAGCGTCTGCTACCAGACTTACGACCTCTGGGCCGCGATGCGCGCGGACTGGCCGAGCTCGGAAACCGCGAGCGTCGTGCTCCGCGTCGACGGCGGCATGACCGCCTCGGACTGGACCATGCAGCGCCTCGCCGATCTCTTGGACGCCCCGGTCGATCGCCCCGTCATTCAGGAAACCACGGCGCTGGGCGCCGCCTACCTCGCCGGCCTCAATGCCGGCGTTTATCCCGAGCCGACCAAGTTCGCCGACAACTGGCGCCTCGAGCACCGCTTCAAGCCGAACATGAGCCAGGCGACGCGCGAGCGAAAGCTGGCGGGTTGGGCAAGGGCGGTGAAGGGCGTGCTGGCGAGCGACGAGGGGGAGGGGTAGGCACGGCTCTCTCGCCGGGTCGTCCCTGCCTAGTGCGCAATTGCGCACGGGCGCAGGGACCCATACCGCGAGGTCTGTCGATAACAGGCAGAGCCAATCCCGAACGACCAGTCTTCGCCAAACCACTCCCTGTGGCTATGGTCAACGCTCGCTATGCTCGCTTGTCCGGGACGACAACGGAGCGTGTAGCGACAGTTCTCGCATTTCTCGGGATGAAGTGGAGCAAGCATGATCCTCCCCGACGGCTATTCCGACGTACCCGCCGGCAAGATCGCCGCCGTCGTCACGCATCTGGAGATGACTGCACCTCCCGCGCGCCGCGCCGATCCCCCCGGCACCTGGACCCTGCGCAAGGTCGACGCCCCCGCGCTTCCTTGGTACCGCGATCTCTTCCGCCGCGTCGGCGAGAACTGGCTGTGGTTCTCGCGCGCACGCATGACCGATGCAGAGCTCGCCGCAATCATCCACGCGCCGGGAATCGAAGTCTACGCCCTCGCCCTGGACGGCCGCGACGAAGGCCTGCTCGAGTTGGACTTCCGCGAGCCCGGCCAGTGCGAGCTGGTCTATTTCGGCGTCACCGCACCCTTGATCGGCACCGGCGCCGCCCGCTTCCTGATGAACCGCGCGCTGGAGCTGGCATGGTCGCGCGATCTCCGCCGCGTCTGGGTCCACACCTGCACGCTCGACCACCCATCGGCCGTCGCCTTCTATCAGCGCTCCGGCTTCCGCGCGTTCCGCCGCCAGATCGAGATCGCCGACGATCCGCGCCTCGACGGCACCGCGCCGCGCGATGCGGCGAAGCATGTGCCGATCATCGAATAGTGCACGGCTGCCTCCCCACCGTCATTCCGGGGCGCGCCACTTGGCGCGAGCCCGGAATCCATTTGTCAGCAGGAGACGATGCACGATGGATTCCCAGATGCGCAATTGCGCATCATAGCTCGCGCTTCGCGCGCCCCGCTCGCGATCGGCGGGCCGGCGCGGGCGTGCGTCCATGTTCATGATGTCGCAGCGGAGCTCGCCCTGTCCGCTATTGCTGAAGAACTGGCAGGCGATGATCTTCGACGGCGTCAGGAAGCCGATCGGGCGGTCCCTGGGCTTGGGCGGCGCCGATCATCGGCAACAGGATCGATATCAGGATCAGTCCGCGCAATCCCACATGCCATTCCCAATCACCTGTCGAAATTCACCGCTGTGGTGTTGGCGCCGCAGACCAGAACCGCGACGCGCTCGGCTGGTGACGGACGATAGCGGCCCGAGAGCACCGCGGCAAAGGCGGCGGCGCCGCCGGGCTCGGCCACGAGGCGCAAGTGCGACCATAGCGCGGCCTGGGCCTGCCGGATCGCATCGTCGCTGACCAGGACGACGCGCTCGACATGGGCCCGCGCGACCGGAAACATCAATTCGCCGACGCGGCGCGGCGCAAGGCTGTCGGCGGCGATGCCGCCGGCCGGCGCATCGACCGGCGCGCCCGCCGCGAACGCGGCGTGCAGGGTCGGCGATTGCTCCGGCTCGACCGCGACGATGCGTGTCGTGCCGGCATACCACGCCGCAATGCCGCCGATCAGCCCGCCGCCGCCGACCGCCACCAGCAGCGTATCGATGCCTGGCGCGTCCTGCTCCAGCTCCAGTCCGACGCTGCCCTGGCCGAGCAGGGTCTCGACCTGATCGTAGGCATGGACGGCAAGCGCGCCGGTCTGCGCGACATGCGCCTCGCTCGCGGCGAGCGCATCGGCGTAGCGGCTGCCCGCGATCATGAGCTTTGCGCCATAACCCCTGATCCTTTCGGCCTTGGCCGGCGAGGTAACGTCAGGCACGAAGATCGTGGCGGGAATGCCGAGCCGCTGCGCCGCATAGGCCACGGCCGCGCCGTGATTGCCGCCGGACGCGGCGACGACACCGGCCTCCGGCACCTGCCGCAGCAGCAGGTTGGCGAAGGCGCCCCGCGCCTTGAACGATCCGGAATGCTGCAGCATCTCGAGCTTGAACGTGAGGGGCGCGGACGGCAGGGTGAAATCGGAAAGGTCGGCCTGAAGGAGCGGCGTGCGCCTGACATGCGGACGGATGACCGCCTCGGTCGCCGCAATCCGCTCCCGCGTGATGTCCATTGTCGCTGTCATGATGCTGTCCTTGATAGCGTATCGGAGAGTTGACATCAATTAGGTAATTAGCAAAATGGCTAAATGAAGTTTGCCGTCGCCTTGCGCGCGCTCGCCAACGAACGCCGCCTGCAGATCCTGGAATGGCTGCGGGATCCGCGGCGGCATTTTCGCGAGCAGGCCGATGGCGACCTCGTCGAGGACGGCGTCTGCGGATTGCTGATCGCCGAAAAGCTCGGCGTCAGCGCCCCGACGGTGAGCGAGCACATGCGGGTGCTGACCGCCGCAAAGCTGGTGCGCGCCAAGCGGATCAAGCAGTGGACGATGTACAAGCGGAACGAGACGGCGATCGCCGCGATCAAGCGCTCGATCCAGGACGGACTTTGAGCGTGGTGCGCGTCATGCTGTCGCGGGCGCCGTTGCAGCCGGCGCAATGCTCCGTTTCCGGGATTTTTGTTGCGCCGCGCCGATCTGGTCGTGGAAACTAAACGGCCCTGCCTTGTCCAACGATCGAGAAGAGCGAGAACCATGTTCCTGATCGGCCAATATGATTCCCCCTTCGTCCGCCGCGTCGCGATTGCGCTCCGGCTTTACGGGCTCGCCTTCGAGCACAGGCCGTGGTCGACCTTCGGCGATGCCGACAAGATCGCGCCGTACAATCCGCTGCGCCGTGTGCCGACCCTTGTGCTCGACGATGGCGAGGCGCTGATCGAGAGCATGATCATTCTCGATTATCTCGACGAACTCGCCGGCGAGGCAAAGGCGATGCTGCCGCGCGGCGGCGCCGAGCGGCGCAGGCATTTGCGCATCTGCGCGCTCGCCTCGGGCCTCGGCGACAAGGCGGTGAGCCTGCTCTACGAGCGCGTGCTGCGGAAGGAGCAGCTCGCGCTATGGGTCGAGCGCTGCCAGGCGCAGATCGCGGACGTGCTCGGCGTGCTGGAATCCGAGCGCGCCAAGGTGACGACGCCGTACTGGCTGGGCGATCGCATCGGCCATGCCGACGTCGCGGTGGCCTGCGTCGTCCGCTTCACCCGCGAGGCGCACCCGCAGCTGTTCGACGCGTCACGCTATCAGGCACTAGCGGCGCATGCGGAGCGTTGCGAAGCTTTGGCACCGTTCAAGGAGATCGTGCAGCCGCTGGCGCCGCCGAAGGGGTGATTCATCCCGATGTCATTCCGGGGCGCGCGAAGCGCGAGCCCGGAATCCATCGTGCGGCGGATGATGCGGAGAAATGGATTCCGGGCTCGCGCCAAAAGGCGCGCCCCGGAATGACGGCGGGTGGCGAGGCCGAAAGCTTAAGACCGGCGCAGCAGCCGATGATGGAATACTACTGCTGTTTTGCCCGACGCCGCAACTCGCTTTCGGCAAGACCGAAATTGCCCAAGCTTTTCAACCCCATCGCTACTGTGCATGGGGTTGTTTTCGCAGTTTTTGTTTGGAGACGCGGCTAACCCGCCCCCACGCGCTTCTTCTGCCAGACCAGATGCACCGCGCAGGTGCAGCCCGGCGGGTGCGAGGCGAGGTCCTTGGGGGCCTCGTCATTCGCGGGCGTCGCCGCAAAGGTCTTGTCGCTCGCGCTCTGCTGCGAGGGAATGTAGTTCAGCACCGGCGCGAGCCAGCGCTCGGCTTCCGCGATGGTCATGCCCTTGCGCGCTGCATAGTCCTCGACCTGGTCGCGCTCGATCTTGCCCACGCCGAAATAATAGCTCTCGGGGTTCGCGAAATAGAGCCCTGATACGGAAGAGCCCGGCCACATCGCAAAGCTCTCGGTCAGCTTCACGCCGGCCGTCGCCTCGGCGTCGAGCAGTTCGAACAGCGTCGCCTTCTCGGTGTGATCGGGCTGGGCGGGATAGCCCGGCGCGGGACGGATGCCCTGGTACTTCTCCAGGATCAGCTCCTCGCTGGAGAGCGCCTCGTCCGGTGCATAGGCCCAGAACTCGCGGCGCACACGGGCATGCATGCGCTCGGCAAAGGCTTCGGCGAGGCGGTCGGCCAGCGCCTTGCACAGGATCGAGGAGTAGTCGTCGTTGGCGCTTCTGAAGCGATCGGCGACCGCGTCCTCGCCGATCCCGGCGGTGACCACGAAGCCGCCGATGTAGTCGGGCACGCCCGCGGGCGCGATGAAGTCGGCGAGCGCCGCGTTGAAGCGGCCCTCGCGCTTCTCGAGCTGCTGGCGCAGCGTGTGCAGCGTCGCGATGCTCTTGGTCCGGCTCTCGTCGGCATAGAGCACGATGTCGTCGCCCTGCGCATTCGCCGGCCAGAAGCCGATGGTGGCGCGCGCCCGGAACCATTTCTCCCTGACGATGGTGTCGAGCATCTTGCGCGCATCGTCATAGAGCGAGCGCGCGACCTCGCCGACCTTGGCGTCGTCGAGAATGGCGGGGAAGCGCCCGGCGAGCTCCCAGGTCTGGAAGAACGGCGTCCAGTCGATGTAAGGCACGAGCTCGGCGAGATCGTACTCGTCGAAGCTGCGGATGCCGAGGAAGGTCGGCTTCACCGGCTTGCTCTTGGCGAAGTCGACCGGCACGCGGTTGGCGCGGGCGGCCTCGAGCTTCAGGCGCTTCTTGTCCGCCTGCGCGCGCAGATGCGCCTCCGAGATCCTGGCGTATTCGGCCCGCACCTCGGCGGCATAGGCCTCGCGCTTCTCGGGCGAGAGCAGCGAGGACGCGACGCCGACGGCGCGGCTGGCGTCGTTGACGTGCACGACGGGACCGGCGCGATAGCTCGGATCGATCTTCACGGCGGTATGCACGCGGCTGGTCGTGGCGCCGCCGATCAGCAGCGGCAGCTTGAGGCCTTCGCGCTGCAATTCGCCGGCGAAGAACGCCATCTCGTCGAGCGAGGGCGTGATCAGGCCCGACAGCCCGACGATGTCGGCCTTCTCGGCTTTCACGGTCTCGACGATCTTGGCGGCCGGCACCATCACGCCGAGATCGATGACCTCGAAATTGTTGCACTGGAGCACGATGCCGACGATGTTCTTGCCGATGTCGTGCACGTCGCCCTTGACCGTCGCAAGCACGATCTTGCCGGCGGACGAGGAGCCCTCCGTGCCGATGCCGTTTGCGAGGTTGCGCGCCTTCTCTTCCTCCATGAAGGGCATGAGGTAAGCAACGGCCTGCTTCATGACGCGCGCGGACTTGACGACCTGCGGCAGAAACATCTTGCCGTCGCCGAAGAGGTCGCCGACCACGTTCATGCCGGCCATCAGCGGGCCCTCGATCACGTCCAGCGGGCGCGAGGACGTCTTGCGCGCTTCCTCCGTGTCCTGCTCGATGAATTCGGTGATGCCGTGCACCAGCGAATGCGACAGCCGCTTCTCCACCGGCCATTCGCGCCAGGCGAGATCGGCTTCCTTGCCTTCGGTCTTCTTGCCGCGGAATTTTTCGGCGAGCGCCAGCAGGCGTTCGGATGCACCGGGATCGCGGTTGAGGACGACGTCCTCGCAGGTCTGGCGCAGCTCCGGATCGATGTCGTCATAGACGATCATCTGACCGGCATTGACGATGCCCATGTCCATGCCGGCCTTGATGGCGTGATACAGGAACACCGAGTGCATGGCCTCGCGCACCGGCTCGTTGCCGCGGAACGAGAACGATAGGTTGGAGACGCCGCCGGAGACATGGGCGCCCGGCAGGTTCTGCCGGATCCAGCGCGTCGCCTCGATGAAGTCGACGCCGTAATTGTTGTGCTCCTCGATGCCGGTCGCGATCGCGAAGATGTTCGGATCGAAGATGATGTCCTCCGGCGGGAAGCCGACGCGGCCCACCAGGATGTCGTAGGCGCGCTTGCAGATCTCGGTCTTGCGCGCGAACGTGTCGGCCTGGCCGGCCTCGTCGAACGCCATCACCACCACGGCCGCGCCGTGGCGGCGCGCGATCCGCGCTTCGTGGATGAACTTCTCCTCGCCTTCCTTCATCGAGATCGAGTTGACGACCGGCTTGCCCTGCACGCATTTCAGGCCGGCCTCGATCACCGAGAATTTCGAGGAGTCGACCATGACGGGGACGCGGGCGATGTCGGGCTCGGCGGCGACGAGGTTGAGGAAGGTCACCATCGCAGCTTCGGAGTCGAGCAGGCCCTCGTCCATGTTGACGTCGATGATCTGCGCCCCGTTCTCGACCTGGTCGCGCGCGACCTGCAGCGCGGCGGTGTAGTCGCCGGCGGTGATCAGCTTGCGGAAGCGGGCGGAACCCGTGACGTTGGTGCGCTCGCCGACGTTCACGAACGGGATCGCGTCGGTCAGCACGAACGGCTCGAGGCCGGAGAGCCTCAAGCGAGGCTCGATCTCCGGCACGATGCGCGGCTTGTGCGGGGCGACGGCCGCTGCGATCGCCGCGATATGGTCCGGCGTGGTGCCGCAGCAGCCGCCGACGATGTTGACGAGGCCGTCGCGGGCGAACTCGCCGATCAGGCGCGCCATGTATTCGGGGGTTTCGTCATACTGGCCGAATTCGTTGGGCAAGCCGGCGTTCGGATAGGCGCAGACGAGCGTATCGGCGACGCGGCCGATGTCGGCAATATGTGCGCGCAGATCCTCGGCGCCGAGCGCGCAGTTGAAGCCGATGGTGACGGGTTTTGCGTGCCGCACCGAATTCCAGAACGCTTCCGGCATCTGGCCCGCGAGCAGGCGGCCGGACTTGTCGGTGATGGTGCCCGACACCATCACGGGCACGTCGATGCCGAGCTCTTCGGTGATCTCGGCGATCGCATACAGCGCCGCCTTGGCGTTGAGCGTGTCGAAGATGGTCTCAACCAGCAGCAGATCGACACCGCCGTCGAGCAAGCCGCGGATCTGCTCGCCATAGGATTTGCGCAGATCGTCGAAGGTGACGGCGCGGTAGCCGGGATTGGAAACGTCCGGCGAGATCGAGGCGGTGCGGTTGGTGGGGCCGATGGCGCCGGCGACGAAGCGCGGCTTGCCATCTTCCGCCTCGACGCGCCGTGCGGCATTGCCGGCGAGGCGGGCGCCTTCGCGCGCCATCTCGTAGACGATGCCGGCGAGGTCGTAATCGGCCTGCGCGATCGAGGTCGTGGAGAAGGTGTTGGTCGCGACGATGTCGGCGCCGGCGCGCAAGTATGCGGCGTGGATGTCCTCGATCGCCTGCGGCTGGGTCAGGATCAGGAGGTCGTTGTTGCCGCGCAGGTCGCGATGAAAGGTCTTGAAGCGCTCGCCGCGGAAGGCGGCCTCGTCGAGCTGGAGGTTCTGGATCATCGTGCCCATGGCGCCGTCGAGCACGAGAATGCGTTCGCGTGCGGCGTCGAGGAGGGCGGTTCGCTTGGCGGATACGGGTACGGTCATCTGATCTTACGCAGCCTTCTGGGCGGTCTTGGCGCGAATGCCGAGCAAATGGCTGATCGCAAATACGAGATCGGCGCGGTTCATGGTGTAGAAGTGGAAGGTGTCGACGCCGTGCTTGGCGAGCTTCTGCACCTGGCCGGCCGCGACGGTTGCGGCCACCAGCTTGCGCGTCTCGGCATCGTCGTCGAGGCCGTCGAATTTCGCGGCGAACCAGTCCGGCACGGTGGTGCCGGCGCGGGTGACGAAATTGCGCGCCTGCTTGAAATTGTGCATGGGCATGATGCCCGGCACGATCGGGATGTCGATGCCGCGGGCGCGGACACGGTCGAGATAGCGGAAGTAGAGGTCGTTGTCGAAGAACACCTGCGTGATCGCGCGCGTCGCCCCCGCATCGACCTTGGCCTCGAGCGTGTCGATGTCGGCATCGAAGTCGCGTGCCTCGGGGTGCTTCTCGGGATAGGCCGACACGCTCACTTCGATGTCGCCGTGCCGCTTCTTGATTCCGGCGACGAGGTCGGCCGAACTCTGGTAGCCGTCGGGATGGCTCGAATAGGGCGTGCCGATGCCGCCGACGGGATCACCGCGCAAGGCCACGATGTGGCGGACGCCGACCTCGTGATAGCGGTCGACGATCTCGTCGATCTCGCCGCGCGAGGCGCCGACGCAGGTCAGATGCGCGGCGGGCAGCAGCGCGGTCTCCTTCAGGATGCGGGCGATGGTGGAATGGGTGCGCTCGCGGGTCGAGCCGCCGGCGCCATAGGTCACCGAGACGAATTTCGGCTCGAGCGGGGCGAGGCGCTTGATGGTGTCCCAGAGATTGCGCTCCATCTCCTCGGTCTTTGGCGGAAAGAACTCGAAGGAGATCGCAGGCCGCTTCAGGTGCCCGTGGGCCGTCGCAGGCGTCGTCACGTCAGTCATGGCACCACTCGCTCCAATTTCCGCCGGCCGTGGGGTCTAGCTTGGGAGGGCCTAAGATAAGGCAAAGGCAGTTTGGCCGACAGCCCATCGATGATGGGAAATGGCCCACTAACGCTGGATGCCGTGAGATTTAGCGCCGAACGGCCTTTGTGGTGGGAAGGCGGATCAGATAGTTTAACGTATTGTGTTTCAACGAATTTATTTGATTCAAGCGCCTTCAAATGTCAATTTTGTTAGTGGGCATGATGAATTCGTCGTGCTGCAAAGGTAATCTGTCCCAACCGGCGTCGTCCGCGACGACCCGCCCCTCTGTACCCTCTGACCTGCGCAGCCTGCCATTGCCGCCGCCCGGCCCTTCGTTAGGTTAATGCGCCATGATCCCGCTCTCAGTCCTCGACCTCTCCGTCGTTACGACAGGCACCAAGCCAGCCGCGGCGCTGCGCAACAGCATCGATCTGGCGCGCCATGTCGATGGGCTCGGCTATCTCCGCTACTGGCTCGCCGAGCATCACAACCTCGCTTCCGTCGCGAGTCCCGCGCCCGACGTCATGATCGGGCAGATCGCAGCGGTGACGAAGCACATCCGCGTCGGCTCCGGCGGCGTGATGCTGCCCAACCATGCGCCGCTGATGGTGGCCGAGCGCTTCAAGATGCTGGAGGCGCTGTTTCCCGGCCGGATCGATCTCGGCCTCGGCCGCGCGCCGGGCACCGATGGTGCGACGGCTTACGCGCTGCGCAGCCGGCTCGACCGGCGCGAGGGCGACGATTTCCTGGAGCGCCTGCACGAGCTGATTCTGTGGGAGACCCGCGAATTCCCTGCGGGCCACCCCTACAACAACGTCGTCGCGATGCCCGACGACACCAGGTTGCCGCCGATCTGGCTGCTCGGCTCCAGCGATTATTCCTCGGAACTGGCCGCACAAGTCGGCATGGGCTTCGCCTTCGCCCATCATTTCGCCACCCACGACGCGATCGATGCGATGATCCATTACCGCAATCGTTTTCAGCCCTCAGCCTGGCGTGCGAGTCCACATGCCATTCTCGCAGTCGCGGTCATTACGGCTGATACCGACGAGGAGGCGGAGAGGCTCGCCTCCTCCTTCGATCTCAACCGGCTGCGCCGTGACCGCGGTCAATATCTGCCATTGCCGAGCGTCGAGGAGGCGATCGCCTATCCGTATACGGACGCCGAGCGCACCTCGATCCTGCGCAACCGCTCGCGCCTGTTCGTCGGCAGTCCCGCGACGGTGCAGAAGAAGCTTCAGCCGCTGATCTACACCAGCAAGCCGGACGAGCTGATGGTGATCACCGCCGTGTACGACCACGAGGCGCGCAAGAAATCGTATTCGCTGCTGGCGGAGGCGTTCGGGCTGGTCAAGTACGCGGCTTAAGCAACTCGGCCCCGGACGCAGCGCAGCACGCAGCGGTGCGTTGCAGAGCCGGGGCCCCATCGCCGCTCTTGTCTCGCGGCCCCTGGGTCCCGGCTCGCGCTTCGCGCGTCCGGGACACGCATTCAATCCTGCGTCTCGCTGAACGTCGCCCGGAACGGATGTCCCGGATACACGCCGACGATGCGGAATTCGCGCGAGAAGAATTTCAGCTCCTCGATCGCGAAAGCGAGGCCCTTGTCATCGGGGTGGCCGTCGACGTCGGCATAGAATTGCGTGGCGAAGAAGTTGCCGTCGACCATGTAGCTCTCGAGCTTGGTCATGTTGACGCCGTTGGTCGCAAAGCCGCCAAGCGCCTTGTAGAGCGCGGCCGGCAAATTGCGCACCCGGAACACAAACGTGGTGACCAGCGGGCCCATGCCTTGTGGCGCCCATTTCGGCTCGCGTGCCAGCACCACGAAGCGCGTGGTGTTGTGCGCCTCGTCCTCGATGTCCTCGGCGAGAATGTCGAGGCCGTAGATCTTTGCGGCGAGACGCGAGGCGATCGCGGCCACGGTCTTGTCCTTGCGCTCGGAGATGTCGCGGGCGCTGCCGGCGGTGTCGGCGTGCACGATCGGCTTGATGCCCAGCTTGCGGATGATGCGCCGGCACTGGCCGAGCGCATGCACATGGCTCTCGACGCTCTTGATGTCTTCGAGCCTGGTCCCCTTCACCGCCATCAGCTGGTGCCGGACCGGCAAGAACCATTCGCCGATGATGAAGAGGCCCGACGCCGGCAGCAAATGATGGATGTCGGCGACGCGGCCGGCGACCGAGTTCTCGATCGGGATCATGCCGAGCTCGGCTTCGCCCGACGAGATCGCCGACAGCGCATCCTCGAAGGTGGCGCAGGGCATCGGTTCGGCGTCGGGATAGGCCTCGACGATGGCGATATGGGAATTGGCTCCAGGCTCGCCCTGGAATGCGATTTTCAGCTTGCTCATGTCTTGAAGTGCTCCTGCCCGGCCTTGTAGCAGCGGCTCAGGATTTGGAAAGGATGCTGCGGGCGGTTTCGAGGTCGGGCGGCGTGTCGACGCCGCGGGGCACGCTGTCGACGATCATGATATCGATGCGCATACCGGCCTCGATCGCCCGTAACTGTTCCAGGCTCTCCTGGCGTTCGAGGGGCGAAGGCGGCAGCGACACGAACCGCTCCAGCGCCGCTCGGCGATAGGCATAAAGCCCGATGTGGTGGTATCGCGGTCCGTCGCCGTAGGGGGCTGTGGCGCGGGTGAAATAAAGTGCCCGCAGCCGCTTCGGCCCGATCGGCGAACCGATGGCCTTGACCACGCTCGGCGCGAGGTCCTCCTCCTTGGTGTGGATCTGCGAGGCCAATGTGACGATGTCGACCGCGGGGTCCTCGAAGGGCGGCAGCACCTCGCGGATCGTTGCCGGCGTGATGGTGGGAAAATCGCCCTGGAGATTGATCACGATCTCAGCCTTGCCCTCGGGATCGAGCTTCTGCATGGCCTCGTGGATGCGGTCGGAGCCCGACGGGTGGTCGGAGCGGGTCATCACGGCCTCGCCGCCATGGGCGGTGACGACCGAGGCGATCTCCGGCGTGTCGGTGGCCACCGCGACCCGGCCGATTGCAGCGGCTTCGGCCCGGCGCAGCACATGCACGATCATCGGCAATCCCGCGATGTCGGCGAGCGGCTTGCCGGGCAGGCGGGTGGCGGCCATGCGAGCCGGGATCAGCACCAGGATGCGGGGATCGATCATCGGGTCAAGAGCCTGGAAACGGGGCGTTTTCCGCGCCGAGAAATGGGGTGGGGACGGGCTGAAAGTCGGCTTGCTTATACGGGTTGCCAGACCCCGGGCAAACCGATATCTCAATGGCAAAACTCGGGGAAACAATAAGGAACGTTTTGATTCTCCCGAGGCTCGTCCTGGCGGCCGCTTGGGCCGCTGTTTCCTTCTTGCGGTGGGGCCTGGCCGGAAATGGACTCTTTCGAACTCAACAAGATTCTCGGTGCCGTGCTCGGCACCTGTCTCTTTCTGCTGGTGACGAGCTTCACCGCGAGCGCGCTGTTCTCCCCCAAGATGCCGGAAAAGCCGGGCTTTGAAATCGCTGTGAAGGAAGATGCCGGCCATGGCAAGGAAGGCGCCGCTGCGGCCGCACCGTCCGAGCCGATCGAGAAGCTGCTCCAGACCGCCTCCGTCGAGAAGGGCGCCGCGGCCGCCAAGAAGTGCGGCGCCTGCCACACGTTCGAGAAGGGCGGCCCGAATCGGGTCGGCCCGAACCTCTATGGCGTCGTCGGCGAGCCAAAGGGTCAGGGCCGTGGTGGCTTCAACTTCTCGGCCGCGATGAAGGCCAAGGGCGGCAACTGGACGTTCGACGACCTCAACAAGTTCATCGCCAATCCGAAGGGCTTCATTCCTGGCACCGCGATGGGCTTCGCCGGCATCCCGAAGGATTCCGAGCGCGCCGACGTTATCGCCTATCTGAACACGCTGTCGGAGCATCCGCAGCCGTTGCCGACAGCCTCCAAATAAGGCCGCCGGAACGCATCTTGGAATGAGCGGCCAGGCTGAAGAGCCTGGCCGTTTGCTTATCCAGGCCTCGCGGCCAGTTTATCGGGGCGTTTGGCCGCATCCGATCGGTCTTCCGGCCTCCAAGATGAGGAAAAAGCAACACATATTCGGTCGAAACCTCGTCTATATTAGGAACTTAAAGGAGTAGCCTCCTTCAAGACAGGGATGTTGATTTGGCCATTACCCGACGCGATCTTCTGCTCACCGGCGCTGCGGCCGCAGCGCTCCCCGCTCTCGGTTCCGTGGCGGGCGTTCCCGTCGTCGGCGCGGCCGAAGCGCAGTCTTCCAATGAGCTGCCCTGGCGCCACGCGCTGTCCCTTTTCGGAAAGGTCAAGTACCCCGCCGACTTCAAGCGCTTCGACTACGTCAATCCGGACGCGCCCAAAGGCGGCGTCGCGCGCCAGATCGCCGTCGGCACATTCGACAATTTCAACATCGTCGTATCAGGTGTGAAGGGGCAGGTCGCCGGTGCCGTCGCCTTCATCTACGAATCCCTCATGACGCCCTCACTCGACGAGGTCTCGACCGAATACGGCGCGCTGGCCGAGGCGGTCAGCCACCCGGACGATTTCTCCTTCGTCACCTATCGTTTGCGGCCGCAGGCGAAATGGCATGACGGCAAGCCCGTCACGCCGGAGGACGTGATCTTCTCGCTCGATTCCTTCAAGAAGCACCATCCGATGTACTCGGCGTACTACAGCCATGTGGTGAAGGCCGAGAAGGTCGGCGAGCGCGAGGTGAAGTTCGTATTCGACGCACCGGGCAATCGCGAATTGCCGCAGATTGTGGGACAGCTTACGGTCTTGCCGAAGCATTGGTGGGAGGGGACGGACGCGCAAGGCCGCAAGCGCGATATCTCCGCCACCACGCTCGAAGTGCCGCTCGGTTCGGGCCCCTACAGGGTCAAGGAGTTCGTGGCAGGACGGTCGATCGCGCTGGAGCGCGTCAAGGATTATTGGGGCCGCGACCTCGCCGCCAATGTTGGCCGCAACAATTTCGACGAGCTGCGCTACGAATATTTCCGAGACGCCACGGTCGCGATCGAGGCCTTCAAGGCCGATCAGGTCGATTGGCGCACCGAGAACAGCGCCAAGAGCTGGGCGACGGCCTACGACTTCCCGGCCGTGAGCGACAAACGCGTGATCCTGGAGGAATTCGTCAATCGCAGTTCGGGCGTGATGCAGGCCTTCGTGCCGAACCTGCGACGTGCCAAGTTCAGCGACCCCCGCGTGCGTCGTGCGCTCAACTACGCCTTCGACTTCGAGGAGATGAACAAGCAGATCTTCTTCGGTCAGTACAAGCGTATCAGCAGCTATTTCGACGGCATCGAGGAACTCATGGCGACCGGCTTGCCGCAGGGCAAGGAGCTCGAGATCCTCGAAACCGTCCGCGCCCAGGTCCCGCCCGAGGTCTTCACGACGCCCTACAGCAATCCGGTTGGCGGCAGCCCCGAAGCGGTACGCGACAATTTGCGCGAGGCGCTGCGCCTGTTCAAGGAGGCTGGCTACGAGGTGCGCGACCGCAAGCTGATCGACGTCAAGACCGGCACCCAGTTTTCGCTGGAATTGCTGAACCAGGATCCGAGCTTCGAGCGGATCACGCTGTTCTACAAGCCGTCGCTGGAGCGACTCGGCATTGCCGTCAGCGTGCGGACGGTCGATCCGACCCAATACGAGAACAGGACGCGCGAGTGGGATTTCGATATCGTCACCAACTCATGGGGCGAGTCGCAGTCGCCGGGGAATGAGCAGCGTGAGTTCTGGTCGTCCAAGACGGCCGACATCGCCGGCTCGCGCAACATCGGCGGCATCAAGAATCCCGCGATCGACAAGCTGATCGAACGGGTGATCTACGCCACCGATCGCGACAATCTGGTGGCCGCAACCAAGGCGCTGGACCGGGTGCTGCTGTGGAATCACTACGTCGTGCCGCAGTGGACCTACAACAAGGTGCGCACCGCGCGCTGGGACCGCTTCGGCCGGCCGGCCGAATTGCCCAGATACGGTCTGTCCGGTTTCCCGTTCATCTGGTGGTACGACGCAGACAAGGCGGCGCGGATCGCAAAGAAGTCGTGAAGGACATTCCCCGCATGACGCAGATGTCACGCCGCCATGTGCTGGCCTTGGGTGTTGGCGGCGCCCTCGGGGCGTCCATTGGTGCGCCGTTGCGCGGTGCGTGTGCATCGGAAGCCGCGACCGAGGCTCACGGCATCTCCGCGTTCGGCGATCTCAAATATCCCGCCGATTTCCACCATTTCGACTACGTCAATCCGTCTGCGCCGAAGGGCGGCACGTTCTCGCTCATCCCATCGACGAGGTCGTATAACCAGTCCTACCAGACCTTCAACTCGCTCAACGCCTACATCCTCAAGGGGGATGGCGCGCAAGGCATGGACATGACGTTTTCGCCGCTGATGGTGCGCGGCAGCGACGAGCCGGACGCGATGTACGGGCTTGCCGCAAAATCCGTGCAGATATCGCCGGGCAGGCTGGTCTATCGCTTCACGATGCGGCCGGAGGCGAAATTCCATGACGGCACCAGGCTCACCGCCCACGACGCGGCGTTCTCGCTGACGACGTTGAAGGCCAAGGGCCACCCGCTGATCATCGTGCAGATGCGTGACTTCGTGAACGCGGAAGCCATCGACGACGCGACGCTCGTCGTCACCTTCGCCAAGGGACGCGCCCGCGACGTGCCGCTCTATGTCGCCGGACTGCCGATCTTTTCGAAAGCCTATTATGCGTCCCGGCCGTTCGATGAATCGACGCTGGATATTCCGCTCGGCTCCGGTCCGTACAAGGTCGGCAGGTTCGAGGTCAACCGTTACATCGAATTCGAGCGGGTCAAGGACTGGTGGGCCGCCGATCTGCCGGTTTGCCGCGGCAGCTACAATTTCGATGTCGTGCGCTACGAGTTCTATCGCGACCGCGACGTCGCCTTCGAAGGTTTCACCGGCAAGAGCTATCTCTATCGCGAGGAGTTCACCTCGCGCATCTGGGCGACGCGCTATGACTTTCCGGCGGTGAAGGATGGCCGCGTCAAGATGGAGGTCGTGCCCGACGATACGCCGTCCGGTGCACAGGGCTGGTTCATCAACACGCGGCGCGACAAGTTCAAGGACCCTCGCGTGCGCGAGGCCCTGATCAACGCCTTCGATTTCGAATGGACCAACAAGACCATCATGTACGGCGCCTATGCCCGTACGGTGTCGCCATTCCAGAACTCGGACCTCATGGCAGGCAATGCGCCGCCTTCGCCGGAAGAGCTGAAGCTGCTGGAGCCGTTTCGCGGCCAGGTTCCGGAAGACGTTTTCACCGCACCGTTCACGCCTCCGGTCACGGACGGCTCCGGGCAAGACCGCAGCCTGTTGCGCAAGGCTCAGCAACTGCTCAACGAGGCGGGTGTGCCCATCAAGGACGGCAAGCGGATGCTGCCGAATGGCGAGGTGTTCAAGATCGAGTTCCTGTTGGATGAGCCCTCCTTCCAGCCGCATCATGCGCCCTACATCAAAAATCTCGCGACGCTCGGTATCGAAGCGAACGTGCGCCTCGTCGATGCAGTGCAATACAGGGCACGTCAGGACGACTTCGATTTCGACATGACGATCCAGCGCTTCAGCATGTCGGCGACGCCGGGCGATGCCATGCGCTCGTACTTCTCCTCGCAGGTCGCGAACACCAAGGGCTCGTACAATCTCGCGGGCATCGCCAGCCCGGCCATCGACGCCATGATCGAAAAAATCATGGCGGCTGACAGCCGCGAAGAGCTGACCGTCGCCTGCCGCGCTTTCGATCGCCTGTTCCGCGCCGGCCGCTACTGGGTGCCGCAATGGTACAACAAGACGCACCGGCTGGCTTATTGGGACCAATTCGGCCATCCGCAGAAGCTGCCGCGATATGCCAACGGCGTCGGCGCGCCCGACATCTGGTGGCATGAACCCGCCAAGGCGGCCAAGCTCGAGCAGGCAAAATAGCCATGAGCGCCTATATCGCCCGCCGCATCCTCCTGATGATCCCGACGCTGCTCGGGATCCTCTTCGTGTCCTTCATCGTCGTGCAGTTCGCGCCGGGCGGCCCGGTCGAGCGTGTGATCGCGCAGCTCTCGGGCGCCGACACCGGCGGCACGTCGCGCATTTCGGGCGGCAGCGATTTTGCGCAGCGCGCTCCCGGGCAGGTCGGTGCCGGCGGCGACGCCATCAACTCCAAATATCGCGGCGCGCAGGGGCTCGATCCCGATTTCATCAAGAAGCTGGAGGTGCAGTTCGGATTCGACAAGCCGGCACCGGAACGCTTCGCGCTGATGGTTTGGAATTTCGCCCGTTTCGATTTCGGCAAGAGCTATTTTCGCGACGTCAGCGTGATCCAGCTGATCAAGGAGAAGCTGCCGGTTTCGATCTCGCTGGGGATCTGGCTGACGCTGATCACCTATCTGATCTCGATCCCGCTCGGCATCCGCAAGGCGATCAAGGACGGCACCCGCTTCGACACCTGGACGTCGACCGTTCTCGTGCTGGGCTATGCCATTCCCGGCTTCCTGTTCGCGATCCTCCTGATCATCCTGTTTGCCGGCGGCTCCTTCTTCAACTGGTTCCCGTTGCGCGGACTGACCTCGGACGGCTGGTCGCAGTTTCCCTGGTATTGGAAGATCATCGACTATTTCTGGCATCTGACGCTGCCGCTGATCGCCATGGGTCTCGGCGCGTTCACCACCATGACGTTCCTGACCAAGAACTCGTTCCTTGACGAGATCCGCAAGCAATACGTCATGACCGCGCGCGCCAAGGGGTGCAGCGAGAACCGGGTGCTGTACGGCCATGTCTTCCGCAATGCGATGTTGATCGTGATCGCCGGCTTCCCCGGGACCTTCATCCACGCCTTCTTTTCAGGCTCGCTTCTGATCGAGACCATCTTCTCGCTGGACGGGCTGGGGCTGCTCAGCTTCGAGAGCGTGCTCAACCGCGACTATCCCGTGGTGTTCGGCACGCTTTACATCTTTTCGCTGGTCGGTCTCGTGATCAACCTGATCTCCGACCTGACCTATATGTGGATCGACCCCCGGATCGATTTCGAGGCGCGGGAGGTCTGATGACGCTGACCGCCCCAACGACGCCGATCGAAACCACGGCGAAATCGCCGCTCGGCGATTCGGTGCCGATCACGCGCAAGCCGTTCGTGCCTTCGCCGCTCAACAGGCGCCGGTGGCAGAACTTCAAGGCCAACCGCCGCGGCTACTGGTCGTTCTGGATCTTCATCGTCCTGTTTGTGGTCTCGCTGTTCGCCGAGCTGATCGCCAACGATCGGCCCTTCCTGATCAAGTTCGACGGCCGGCTCTATTGGCCCGCCTTCGTGACCTATTCGGAAACGACCTTCGGCGGCGATTTCGAGACGGCGGCCGACTATCGCGACCCCTATTTGCAGAAGCTCATCAAGGACAAGAACGGCACAATCGTCTGGCCCCTGATCCGCTATTCCTACGATACTCACAATCTCGACTTGCCGACGCCGGCGCCGTCGCCGCCGACCTGGATGTTGACGGAGAAGCAGTGTCAGCCGGTGGTGGAGAAGAAGGGGCTGAAGAGCTGCCGCGACCTCGAATATAACTGGCTCGGCACCGACGATCAGGGCCGCGACGTGGTGGCGCGATTGATCTATGGCTTCCGCATCTCGGTGCTGTTCGGACTTTGTCTCACGATCGTCTCGTCCGTCATCGGCATCGCGGCGGGGGCGGTGCAGGGCTATTTCGGCGGCCGGGTCGACCTCATCTTCCAGCGCTTCATCGAGATCTGGACGGCGATTCCCTCGCTCTACCTTCTCCTGATCCTGTCCTCGGTCCTCGTGCCCGGCTTCTTCGTGCTGCTCGGCATCCTGCTGCTGTTCTCCTGGGTCTCGCTGGTCGGTCTGGTGCGGGCCGAGTTCCTGCGCGGGCGCAACTTCGAATACATCCAGGCGGCGCGGGCGCTCGGCGTCTCCAACCCGGTCATCATGTTCCGCCACCTGCTGCCGAATGCGATGGTCGCGACCATGACGTTCCTGCCTTTCATCGTGTCGAGTTCGGTGATGACATTGACGGCGCTCGATTTCCTGGGCTTCGGCCTGCCGCCGGGATCGCCTTCGCTGGGCGAATTGCTGTCGCAGGCCAAATCCAACGTGCAGGCACCCTGGCTCGGTTTCTCCGGCTTCTTCTCGGTTGCGATCATGCTGTCGCTCCTGATCTTCATCGGCGAAGCCGTGCGCGACGCCTTCGATCCGCGCAAGACGTTCAGGTAGGCCATGGACGCGATCAACCAGCCCCTGCTCAGCGTGCGCGATCTTTCGGTGGCCTTCCACCAGGGCGGCGCCACCACGCTCGCGGTCGACAAGGTCTCGTTCCAGATCAAGCGCGGCGAATGCGTGGCGCTGGTCGGCGAATCCGGTTCCGGCAAGTCGGTCAGCGCGCTCTCGATCCTGAAGCTGTTGCCCTATCCGAACGCGTCGCATCCCTCGGGCAGCATCCGCTTCAAGGGACAGGAGCTGATCGACCGGTCCGAGCAGAAGATGCGCGAGATTCGCGGCAGCGACATCTCCATCATCTTCCAGGAGCCGATGACCTCGCTCAATCCGCTGCACACGATCGAGGCGCAGATCGGCGAGATCATCCAGCTGCACAATCCCACCAGCAATGCCGAGGCGCGCAGGCGGACGCTGGAACTGCTGACGCAGGTCGGCATTCCCGAGCCCGAGACGCGGCTGAAGAGCTATCCGCACCAGCTCTCCGGCGGCCAGCGTCAGCGCGTGATGATCGCGATGGCGCTCGCCAACGAGCCGGACCTTCTGATCGCGGACGAGCCGACGACGGCGCTCGACGTCACCGTGCAGGCGCAGATACTGGCGCTGCTCGCCGAGATCCGTTCGCGGCTCGGCATGAGCCTGCTGTTCATCACCCACGATCTCGGCATCGTTCGCCGCATCGCCGACACCGTCTGCGTCATGAAGGGTGGCGTGGTCGTCGAGCAGGGACCGGTCGACCAGGTCTTCAAGACCCCGAAGCATCCCTATACGCGCGACCTGCTCGCGGCGGAGCCGAAGCCCGATCCGGCGCCGCCGCAGCCAGATGCGCCCGTGGTGATGTCGGTCAATGAGCTCAAAGTCTGGTTTCCGATCAAGCGCGGCCTGATGCGCAAGACGGTCGGCCACATCAAGGCGGTCGATGGCGTCAGCGTCGCCGTGCGCAAGGGCGAGACGCTCGGGGTCGTCGGCGAATCAGGCTCGGGCAAGACCACGCTGGGTCTCGCCCTGCTGCGGCTGATCTCCTCGGACGGGCGCATCGTGTTCCTGGGCAAGGACATCCAGGGCCTGCGCTTCAAGGAGATGCGGCCGTTCCGGCGCGACATGCAGATCGTGTTCCAGGATCCGTTCGGCTCGCTCAGCCCCCGCATGTCGGTGGCCGACATCATCGCCGAAGGCCTGTCCGTGCATCAGCCGAAGCTGTCGCGCGAGGAACGCGAGGTGCGCGTCGTCAAGGCGCTGGAGGACGTCGGGCTCAATCCGGATACCCGCTTCCGCTATCCGCATGAATTCTCCGGCGGCCAGCGCCAGCGCATCAGCATCGCGCGCGCGGTGGTGCTGGAGCCGGATTTCGTCGTGCTGGACGAGCCGACCAGCGCGCTCGACATGCTGTTCCAGGCGCAGATGGTCGACCTCTTGCGCGAGCTCCAGCGCAAGCGCGATCTCACCTATATGTTCATCTCTCACGATTTGCGCGTCGTCGCCTCGCTCGCCAGCCATCTCATCGTGATGCGCGGCGGCAAGGTGGTCGAGGAAGGCCAAGCCGCCGAGCTGTTCAAGAATCCGAAGACGGATTACACGCGCGCGCTGTTCGCGGCCGCGTTCCGGCTGGAGACGGCCGGGAATGGCTCGGTAGCGACGTAGCTTGCGTCATTCCCGGGACTGCGACCTGTCCGTCGAGGGGCGGAGGCGAAATGCTCGGGGGCGTTGAGGCGCCGCCTCGGCGTCGCCTCAAATCCTGCCGCGGATGCAGGTCCGCAATCGCGGCGTCATCTGCAGAGATAGCGGCGACCGTCTCGACCGATGTAGGTGCTCGTTGCTGGATCGTAGGATCGGTAGCGCTCCGCGCAGGAACGTGAGGCGGCGCCGTCCACGCGAGCCAGGGCGTTGTTCACTCCCTGCGCAGGAGCCGCGCCATCGGGCAACTCGAGGTCTATCCGACCTGCCGGCGTCAGTGTGCCATCCAGGTTGCGATTGGGATACTCGGCCTCGTACGTATCCGGATGGCTGCTTGCAAAGCCAGACTGCGCGTAAGCGGTGCTCAAGGTCAGGCCCGACAGCAAGGCCGCGGCAGCGAGAATCTTCAGTCCAGTCATAGTCGATCTCCATCACCAGCCGGCGCATCGTGCGGCCGGCGCAGTGAGATGTGGATCGACATGGTGCGGTCAACAAGCTCGCTGTGACCCCATACTTGCTGCCCGGCCCGATGCTGTCGTTCAAATACAGAAAGCGTCGTGTGTTTGTGGAACGAGAGGTAATGGTCGAGGCAGGCCCGCTAGAGTCGCTTGATCGCGGTGACCTCGCTGCCGGCCTGCCTGATCCGCGCAATCGCGGGCTCGGTCGGCTCGATCACGGTCGCCATGTGATATGCATTGGCGTGAACCATGGTGCTGGCATCTCGGACGATGGCGACATGGCCCTTCCAGAAGATCAGATCGCCGCGCAGAAAGCTGCCTCGCTCATGAGGCTCCAGCGTGCGGCCGAGTCCGGCCTGCTGCATGTCGCTATCGCGCGGGCAGCCGATGCCTGCGGCGGTCAGCGAGATCTGCACGAGGCCCGAGCAGTCGATGCCGAGGCTGCTCTTGCCGCCCCACAGATAGGGCGTGCCGACGAAGCGCTCGGCGACGGCAACGAAGTCCGGCTCGCGCCGATCGAGCGGGACGAGATGCGTCTTCGGCAAAAATCTCCCGTCGCGCGTCAGGGCGAAAGAGCCGTCCTCGCGCGCCACGGCAATCTTCGAACCCATCACGAGCGTGTCGGCCGGCGGCAGCTTGATGGAGGGGCCGGGGAACGCGAACGTTCGCAGCGCGCCCACCTTGTGCGTCGGCGCGGCCGCAGGTTTCACGAGCGCCGCGTCGGGCAGCCAGCCGACATAGCCGTCGCCATTGAGCTGGCCCCAGGCCCAGCCCTCGCCGTTGCGGTCGTAGACCGTGACGCGCTCGCCGCGTAGCGCTTCCGTCATCAGCATGGCGTTCGAGGACGGCTGCTCGCGCACCGGTGCGATCGCCTCGACCACCTCGAATTCCTCCCCGGTGACGAAGCGATCCGCCTCGACCTTGCCTTCGAGATATTTCGCGGCGATGTCGCCCCGCGCCGGCGTCAGCCTTGGATCGTGTCCTGGATCATGCATAGCGCTCGCTCAGCAATGCGTAGATGGCGCGAGCGGCCTGGCACTCGCCGCCCTCGGGCCGCGCCGGCTTCGCCGACGGCGTCCAACCATAGATGTCGACATGCAGCCAGCTCCTGGCGTGCTCGACGAAGCGTTGCAGGAACAGCGCGCAAGTGATCGAGCCGGCGAAGCCGCCGGACGGCGCGTTGGTGATGGTGGCCGTCTTGGAGTCGAGCCAGGAATCGTAAGGCGGCCACAGCGGCATGCGCCACAACGGATCGTTCTCCTTCGCTGCGCAGCGCGCGACGTCGGCGGCCAGCGTCTCATCATTGGTGTAAAAGGGCGGTAAATCCGGCCCCAGCGCGACGCGTGCCGCGCCGGTCAGCGTGCCCAGATCGATCAGCAGCTCAGGCTTCTCCTCGTCTGCCAGCGCCAGCGCGTCGGCGAGGACGAGCCGGCCTTCCGCGTCGGTATTGCCGATCTCGACCGTGATGCCCTTGCGCGAGGTGAAGATGTCGAGGGGGCGGAAGGCATTGCCGGCGACCGAGTTTTCCACGGCCGGAATCAGCACGCGCAGCCGCACCTTCAGCTTCGCGTCCATCACCATGCGCGCGAGCGCCAGCACGTTGGCGGCGCCGCCCATGTCCTTCTTCATGATCAGCATGCCGCTCGACGGCTTCAGGTCGAGTCCGCCGGTGTCGAAGCACACGCCTTTGCCGACCAGCGTCACCTTGGGATGATCAGGATCGCCCCAGCCGATGTCGATCAGCCGCGGCGCACGGCTGGAGGCCATGCCGACGGCGTGGATCAGCGGGAAATTCGTCTTCAGATCCTCGCCGACGGTGCAGGCGAAGCTCGCGCCGAACTCGGTTGCGAGCGCCTGCGCGGCTGCGGCGAGTTCCGCCGGGCCCATGTCGTTGGACGGCGTGTTGATGAGGTCGCGCGCCAGCATTGCGGCATCGGCGATCCGCTCGATCTCGGCCGCGTCGACACCGTCAGGCGGCACCAACCGGACCTCGGGGCGATCGGCCTTGCGGTAGCGGGCGAAGCGGTAGCACCCCAGTGCGAAGGCGAGCGCCGCCAGCCGCGGATCGTGCGGTGCGTTGGCAAAGCGATAGGTGCCCGGCGGCAACAGGCCGGGCAGGGCCCCGGGTCGGAACAGGTCGCGCGATCTTGGACCCTCATCCTCGAGGCCGAACAGCACCTGAGCAATCGCCCCGTCCGGCGCGGGAAGTGCCAGATAGCCGCCCGGCTTGGCGGCAAAGGCGCTCGCGGCGGCGAACTGGCGTTGCGCCGGCGGCAGCGTCTCGGCAATCTGATCCCAGCTCGACTTGGTGACGAAAGTGACCGGGATGGCGGTGGGCGACGTCTCGAAGATAGAGGGCATTGGCGGGTCCGGATCGTCAGATCAAGCGGGGTCATGCGAACTGACGAGACTTCGCAGAGTTTCGCCGCCGCTGCAATCGGCATTGCCGTCACCGTTCAGCGACCTGCTACGCGCCGCAAGGCCATGCTAGGTTCGGGGGTGCGGCCGCCAGATGTGGAGATCGCCGGCGACCGACCAGGAAGCGCCGGGAGGAAATGCGATGGAATTTGTGTGGAGCGTGGTCACATTCGTCGGCCAGGCCGTCGAGGCGATTTTTGGCTATATCGAGCATCACCATTGGATCTTCGCATTCCTCGCCGGAGGTTACGTCTTTTATCTGCACGACCGCTCCGTCCACGCGCGGTTCGATGCGCTCGACAAGCGCATCGACGAAATCCGCAGGCGGCTCGCCATCGAATATTGACCGGGCGAGAGGACACCGTCCTCGGGCGGATCTCGTATCTCGCGCCGAGAGCTGCGGTTTGGAAGGGGACGGCCTCACGCCGTTACGAGCGTTGCGGTCGTGACGCCGCCGCGAGAGGCCAGAGGCGGCGTTAACCGGCCGTTAGGGTTAACATCCTATTGCTGGCGCGTTCGGCTCGATCAAGCGGCTCCAGAATCAAGGCTTCATGCGTCAACGGATCAGTCTTGCCCGGCTTCTTGCCTCCACGTCGCTGATCGCGGCGGTGGCCATGGGCCTCGGCGGCTGCACGGCCATGTCCAAACTCTCCGAAGTGACGGGCTCGGTCGGCCCCCGGGCGGAGGCGGCTCCCGCCGACCGTGCGTCCACCGATCCAGCGCGTGCCGTCGAAGTCTATGGCGAGCGCTACCGCGCCAATCCCAAGGATGCCAACGCCGCGCTCGCCTACGGACAGGCCTTGCGCGCCAACGGCCAGCGCGCCCAGGCCGCCGCCGTGCTCGAGCAGGCGACCATCGCCAATCCCGGCAACAAGGCGCTGCTCGCCCAGTACGGCCGCGCGCTCGCCGACAACGGCAATTTCCAGCAGGCTTTCGACGTCCTGTCGAAGGCGCATTCGCCCGACAATCCGGACTGGCGCCTGCTTTCGGTGCAGGGCACGGCGCTGGACCAGATGGGGCGTCATGAGGAAGCGAGATCCTACTACGCGAGCGCGCTGAAGATCGCACCGGGTGATCCCGGCGTGCTCTCCAATCTCGGCCTGTCCTACATGTTGTCGAGAGAGCTGCCGAAAGCCGAAGAGGCGCTGCGACAGGCCTACGCATCGCCGCGTGCGAGCGCGCGGGTGCGGCAGAACCTCGCCTTGGTCGTCGGTCTCCAGGGCCGCTTCGCGGAAGCGGAGACCATCGTGAAAGCGGACCTGCCACCGGACCAGGCCGCGGCCAATGTCGCCTATCTCAAGGACATGCTCAGCCGCAGCGACGTCCCGCACGGTGCACCGAAGCGGACGCCGGTTGCTTCGCTCAGCCAGGCCGACTGATCAGATCTGATCGCCTGATCTCAGCCTGAGTGGCGAACCGCGCGGTCCGCTCTGACTCAGTGCAACTCCGTGACCTTGATGGCGGTCGGTCCGAGAATGACCACGAACAGCACCGGCAGGAAGAACAGGATCATCGGCACCGTCAGCTTCGGCGGCAGGGCGGCGGCCTTCTTCTCGGCCTCGTTCATGCGCATGTCGCGGTTCTCCTGCGCCATGACGCGCAGCGAGTGGCCGAGCGGGGTGCCGTAGCGTTCCGCCTGCTGAAGCGCGAGACACACCGACTTGACGCCCTCGAGCCCGGTGCGCCGAGCGAGGTTCTCATAGGCGACCTTGCGATCCTGTAGATAGGACAATTCGGCCGTGGTCAGTGTGAACTCCTCCGACAGCGCGATCGACTGGCCCACGATTTCGGTCGCCACCTTCCGGAATGCCATCTCGACCGACATGCCGGATTCGATGCAGATCAGGAGCAGGTCGAGCGCGTCGGGAAATGCACGCTTGATCGAGAGCTGGCGCTTGGCGATCGCATTCCTGAGGAACAGCATCGGCGCCTGAAGGCCGAGATAGGCAGCGCCGATGCAGATGCCGATCTTGACCGGCAGCGCCTGTTCCATGCGCGCGATCACGAAGACGTAGAGGGCCGAGCCGAGGAAGAGCACGATCGGGGCGACCATGCGGGCAAACAGGAAGGTGATGTAGGGCGCCTGGCCGCGGTAACCTGCCATGATGAGCTTGTCCCGCGCAGCTTCCTGCGCGAGCCATTTGGTGAGGTTGAAGTCCTCGACCACCTTGGAAACGAGCTGCTTCGGTGTCTGGCGCAGCGAGACCTTTTCGCTCTTGTGAAGACGCTCACGTTCGCGCTGCCGGATGCGCTCACGCTCGCTCGCCACCGCTTTCATGCGCTTGGAGAGGCCCTCGCCGGCGAACAACGGCATCACCAGCGTATACACGGTTGCGCTGGCGGCGATAGCCGCGAGCAGCATGGTCATGAAACGGACGTCGTGCAGTTTCGAGACGAGTAATTCGACCATACGGCACCGTCAGAAATCGAAGTTGATCATCTTCTTCATCACCATGATGCCGATCGACATCCAGACGACGCAGCCGACCAGCATCAGCTGTCCGGTAGGATGAGTCCAAAGCAGCGAGATGTACTGCGGCGTCGTGAGATAGACGAGAAACATCACGATCGGCGGCAGCGAGCCGATGATGCCGGCCGAGGCCTTGGCTTCCATCGACATCGCCTGGATCTTCTCCCGCATCTTCTTGCGGTCGCGCAGCACCTTGGAGAGGTTGCCGAGCGCTTCGGAGAGGTTGCCGCCCGACTTCTGTTGGATCGACACCACGATGCCGAAGAAATTTGCCTCCGGCAGCGGCATGCGCTCGTAGAGCCGCGCGCAGGCCTCGCCCAGCGGCATGCCGATCGCCTGCGTCTCGATGATAGCCAGGAATTCGCTGCGCAGCGGCTCGGGAGAATCGGCGGCGACGACCTTGATCGATTCGAACAGCGGCAGGCCCGCCTTGATGCCGCGAACGATCACGTCAACCGCGTCGGGCAGCGCAGCGAGGAACTTGGCCTCGCGACGCTTCTTTAGGAAGCTGAGCGCCCAGCGTGGCAGGCCGAAGCCGCCGGCAAAGGCGAGCCCGGCGGCACCGACCATGCCGCCGCCGCCAAACAGCGCGACCGCGAAGAACACGCCCGCCACGACGGCGGACGCGATCCAGAATTTCTGCGGCGTCCAGTCAAGCCCCGCCTGCGACAGGCGGACGCTGAGCGGAGCGCTCTTCTCCTGGGCGCGCCGCGCCTCGAGGTCCTTGAGCGTGGTCTCGACCTGCTCGCGGCGCGAGCGCTGGGTCTTCTCGGCCTGGCGGGCCGTCGGCGCCTCGGCGCGCGCGACCGAAGCGCGGCGGCTTTCCGCCTTTCGCTCCCCGGACAGCAATGGATAGAGGAAGACCCAGGCGATGCCACCGACCGCTGCGGTGGCGAGGAAGGCGAGGGCGAGGACCTGCATGTTCATGGCGGCGCTGACCTGCTCACGTCTTCGGAGCGACTTCCGCTGCGTCGAGCGCAGCGGCAAGCCGCTTCTCCTCGCCGTAATAGCGGGCGCGTTCCCAGAACTTCGGACGGCCGATGCCGGTCGAGCGGTGCCGGCCGATGATCTTGCCGTTGGCGTCCTCTCCGACCATGTCGTAGAGGAAGATGTCCTGGGTGATGATGGTGTCACCTTCCATGCCCATCACCTCGGTGATGTGGGTGATGCGGCGTGAACCGTCGCGTAGGCGCGCGGCCTGGATGATGACGTCGATCGAGGCGCAGATCATCTCGCGGATCGTTCGCGAGGGCAGGGAGAAGCCGCCCATCGTGATCATGGATTCGCAGCGCGACAGGGCTTCGCGTGGGTTGTTGGCGTGCAGCGTGCCCATCGAGCCGTCGTGGCCGGTGTTCATGGCCTGGAGCAGGTCGAACGCCTCGGGTCCGCGGACCTCGCCGACGATGATGCGTTCGGGACGCATGCGCAGGCAGTTGCGCACCAGCTCGCGCATGGTGACCTGGCCCTCGCCCTCGATGTTGGGCGGGCGGGTTTCGAGCCGGACTACATGGGGTTGCTGGAGCTGGAGCTCGGCGGCGTCCTCGCAGGTGATGACGCGCTCGTCGTGCTCGATGTAGTTGGTCAGGCAGTTGAGCAGCGTGGTCTTGCCTGAGCCGGTACCGCCGGAGATCAGCACGTTGCAGCGGACGCGGCCGATGATCTGGAGGATCTCGGCGCCCTCCGGCGAGATCGCGCCGAACTTGACCAGCTGATCCAGCGTCAGCTTGTCCTTCTTGAACTTACGAATGGTGAGCGTGGGGCCGTCGATCGACAGCGGCGGCACGATGGCGTTGACGCGGGAGCCGTCCGCGAGACGCGCGTCGCAGATCGGCGAGGATTCGTCGACGCGCCGGCCGACCTGGCTGACGATGCGCTGGCAGATGTTGAGGAGCTGCTGGTTGTCGCGGAAGCGGATGCCGGTGCGCTGGATCTTGCCGGCGACTTCGATGTAGACGGTGTTGGCGCCGTTGACCATGATGTCGGCGATGTCGTCGCGCGACAACAGCGGTTCGAGCGGGCCGTAGCCGAGCACGTCGTTGCAGATGTCGTCGAGCAGTTCTTCCTGCTCGGCGATCGACATCACGATGTTCTTGATCGCGATGATCTCGTTGACGATGTCGCGGATTTCCTCGCGCGCGGACTCCGAATCGAGCTTGGCGAGCTGGGCGAGGTCGATCGCCTCGATCAGTGCGCCGAAGATGGTCGCCTTGACCTCGTAATAATTGTCCGAACGCCGGCTCTCCATGGCCGGAGGCGGTGCGGCCTTGGCAGGGGCAAGCGGCGGCGAGGCGACGGCCGGCGGAGTCGGGGCGCGCGACATCGTCGGCGCCGGAGCCGGGGCAGGCTCGTGCGACACAGCGCCGGGCTTGGGCGCCCGAAAGTCGGTGTCTGTTCCGCTACGCTTACCGAACACTTAACAACTCCATGCGGCGGCTTATCTTCCCCGCAACTTCTCAATCAGAGGTGAAAGCAGGGACGACTTTTGTTTCTTGGTCTCGCTGCGGCCGGTCAGGCGTTGGGCGATCTGCAGGAACATCTCGATCGACTTGTGGTTGGCGGAGATCTCCGCGATCATCTGGCCGTTGTTGGCTGCCGAGCCGAAGATCTGCGGCTCGAACGGGATCGAGACGACCGGCTGGCTCTCGATCGCCTTGGCGAACTCCGTGGCGGCGATTTCGGGCCGTTTCGGCACGCCGACCTGGTTCAGGCAGTAGAGCGGCGGCCGGTCGTTGGGGCGTGCGGCCTTCAACAGATCGAACAGGTTCTTGGTATTGCGCAGGTTGGCGAGGTCAGGCGCGGCCACGATCAGGATATCGTCCGCTCCGATCAAGGCACGCTTGGTCCAACCCGCCCATTGATGCGGAACGTCAAGCACGATGCAGGGCATGGTGGAGCGCAGCGTGTCGAACACGGCGTCGAAAGCGTCGGTGCCGAAATCATAGACCCGGTCGAGCGTCGCCGGTGCCGCCAGCAGGCTGAGATGGTCGGTGCATTTCGACAGCAGTCGGTCGATGAAGGCAGTGTCGACGCGGTCGGGCGAGAACACGGCGTCGGCAATGCCCTGCGGCGGATCCTGGTTGTAATCGAGCCCGGCGGTGCCGAAGGCGAGGTCGAGATCGGCGACGACGGCGTCCATCGCGAGGTCGCGCGCGATCGCCCAGGCGACATTGTGGGAGATGGTGGAAGCCCCGACGCCACCCTTGGCGCCGACCACGGCGATGATGCGGCCGACCGCCTTGGCTTCCGGCGCCGAGAACAGGTTGCAGATCGAGCGCACGACGTCGATTGCGCCGACCGGCGCGAGCACGTAGTCGCTGACGCCGCGGCGAACCAGCTCGCGATAGAGCGTGACGTCGTTGATGCGGCCGATCACGACCACGCGGGTGCCGGCGTCGCAGACGGTGGCGAGCTGGTCGAGCCCGCCCAACAGATCGCTGCGGCCGTCGCTCTCGAGCACGATCACGTTCGGCGTGGGAGCCGAGCGATAGGCTTCGATCGCGGCCGCCATGCCGCCCATCTGGATCTTCAGATGGGCCTTGCCGAGACGGCGATCCTCGCCGGCCGCCTGTACCGCGGCGGCAGTCTCCACGGTTTCGCAGAAGGCCTGGACCGAGACGCGCGGCGCAGGCGCAATATGCTCCTCCATCGGTGGAGGAGCGGCTTGCGGCTGCTCTTCTTGTGTCTGGCGCGCGTAGCTGATCATCTGCCGGTTTCGCTGAGTTTGGCCTTGTCGGCCTCGGGATAGGTAGTCGTCGTCGGGAGCCCTTTGCGATATTTCTCGAGACCGGTGATGCGCCGCGGCGTGTATGAAGGAGTTTCGGGCCGCGGCTGCTCCAGATCCGACGGATTGTCGACCATGGCCGCGAGGTTGCGCTGAGAGGCGCAGCCGTAATTGTAGTAGTCCTTGTTCTCGAACCAGCGCTTGTTCTTCATCGAGGGGCCGATGTCCTCGGGCCACAGGCCGCAGGGACCGGCGACCGCGGCGATCTTTGAATAGGTGAGCCGGATCGGCGGCAGGAAACGCTTGTCTTCCGGCCGATAGGGGTGAACGCTGACGCCGCGCGGCGGAACGCCTGCCGCCGCCAGCATCGCCTGGATCTCTCGCATCGTATCCGCGATCGGACGAGCGTTGGGCGTATGGGACGGTACGTCGATACGAATGGCGCCGGTGCCTTCGTGCAACCATGCCGATGCGACCCCCATCACATCGGCGCGCTGGGCGGCGGTCAGACCACCGCGGGCATGGCCGACGAAGACGACGATCGAGCGATTTTGCTCCTCGATCGCGATCGGATGGCGCTGCCTGTAATCGTCGGGAATGGAGGCCGTGACGACTTCGTCGTGCTGGCAGCCGCCGAGCGCGAGCGCCATGCCGACGAGCGCGCCACCGAGGCGGACGGCGCGTTTGCGAAGCTGGGGTGGTCTCGTGATCATCGTGAAGTCCCGTTCCGCCTCAGTCGGTGATGAAGCCGTAGGTGCCGCGGTAGCTCTTGGCCGGCTCGGCCCGTCCGGGCACGCCGTAGAGCCGGTTGACATTGCCGATCAGCTGGGCCTGCGGATCCGCAGGCGGAGCGAAGCCGTCATCCGGCCGCGACAGGTCCTTCGGCGCCACCGCGCGAACGACATAGGGCGTCACGATCACGACCAGTTCGGTCGCGTTGTTGACGAAGTCGCGGCTGCGGAACAGCGTGCCCAGGATCGGGAGCTGCATCAGTCCCGGCAATCCGCTGATCGCCTGCTTGGTCTGCTGCTGGATCAGGCCGGCCATCGCCATCGCGCCGCCGGAGGGAATTTCCAGCGAGGTCTCCGCGCGGCGGGTCCTGATCGAGGGCACCGTCAGCGAGTTCACCGTGGTCGAGGTCACCGCCTGCGACAGCGTGATCGCATTCTCGTTCGACAGCTCCGAGACTTCCGTCATCACCCGCAGGCTGATCTTGCCTTCACTCAGCACCACGGGCGTGAAGTTCAGCGAGATGCCGAACTTCTTGAAGCTGATCTGGGTTGTACAGACATGGGTGACGGGATCGCACGCATAGCCTGACGGCACCGGGAATTCACCGCCGGCGATGAACGTCGCCGATTCACCGGAGATCGCGGTCAGGTTCGGTTCGGCCAGCGTGCGGATCACGCCAGCGGTTTCCATCGCACGCAGGGTGGCCTGCACGGATGGCGTCGCGCCGAACTTCGTGGTCAGATTGTTGCCGTCCACCAGGTTGCGGCCATAGGCCGTGAACGGGTTCGAATTGGTGAAGCTCACCACGGAGGTGCCGTAGTTGAGGTTGGCGGAGAGGTCGATGCCGAGCTGCTTGACGATGTTGCGCTGGACCTCGGCCACCGTCACCTTGAGCATGATCTGGTCGCGGCCGCGCACCACGATCGAGTTCACCACCTTGTCGGGGCCGCCGGCCAGGCGCGCGGCGAGCTCGTTGGCCTGCTGCGCTTCCATCGGGTTGGCAGCCGTTCCGGTCAGGACGATGCCGTCGCCGAGGCCATCGATCTGGATGTCTGAATTGGGCAGGACCTGCTTCAGCGCGGCCCGCACGCCGTTGAGGTCGCGCTTGACTGCGATGTCATAGGCCGCAATCTGCTGACCGGCGGAATCGAAGAACACGATGTTGGTCTGGCCGACCGCCGCGCCGATAATATAGGCGCGCTGCGCCGAGCGGACCACCGCATTGGCGATCTTGGGATCGGCGACAAGCACGTCCTTGATGTCGCGCGGCAGGTCGATCACGATGGACTTGCCGATGCCGAGCGAGAGGAAGCGAGCGTTGATCTGGCCGTCCGCCGCGGCCGGCGCCACGGGGCGGTAGTCGGCAGCGATCACCGGGTTGAACGCCAGCGCGAAGGCGGCCGAAAACGACAGGGCGCGGACCAGTGAGGTTCGTATCGTCGCCGAATCTGCCCTGCATTTCATATCGACTGTCTTCATCGTGCCTTAGCCGTCTGACTTGGAATGCCGTAGCGAATGATCAAAACGCCGTCTCGCTTCTGCGCGGAGTCATCGAGCGTGATTTCGCTCATCTTGACGTCGGCGATACTGCGCAGCGCCAGCGACAGCGTGCCGCTCTGCCGCGCCGCGGAGAGCGTTGCGGTCTGCGCTGGATTGAGCTCGAGGGTGACGGTCTTGCCGATCACCGAGTTCTGGCCGTCCTTCTCCTTGGGCGCCTGGTCGATGGCCAGAACGCGGATATTGGCCAGGATGATCTCGGACGTGACGAGGTCGGGGGCGCCGCTGCTCTGGTCCGGGTTCTTCAACCGGCGCGTGAGAAGCACGTCGACGCGATCGTTGGGCAGGATGAAGCCGCCCGCGCCGGTCTCCGGCGAGATCTCAGTTGAGATCGCCCGCATGCCGGTGGGCAGGATTGCCGCCATGAAGCCGGAGCCTTCGGCCTTGACCAGCTTCTGGTCGCGGATCGGCTCACCCTGGATGAACGGTGCGCGCGCGATCGAGCCGCTCACCTGGGTCGCAGCATCGGGACGCTCGTTGCGGCGGATGAAGGTCGTGCTGGCGGTCGCGGCCGGCCAGGTCTGCCACTGCACGTCTTCCGGCTTTACGGTCTGGCCCAAGCCGATGTCGTTCTTGGCGACGAGGACGTCTACGGTCGGCAGCTGCGCGACCGGAAGCGGAGGCGGCGCAGAATTGTCGGTGCCGCTCGCCAGGTACGCGGCGACGCCGCCGGCGCAGATGGCGACCGTCAGGACGACAATGCGTGCCCTATTCATACGCTTCACTTTCCAACAATACGCCGCGACACTGCCGCCGCCGTGATCGGCAGTTGACCAGCTATTCGTCAAAGCATGGTTAATGAGGCGTATCTAAATCGCCTTAACGCCGGGTTTACCCTGTGCGTTCAGCGCAGTGCGAGGTGAGTGAGGTCGATCGCCTTCACCCATTCGGTCTCCGGGTAGACCATCAACGCGCTTAGAGCGAGCGCGATGCCGTAGGGAATGCCGCTCTCCTTGGCGTGCAGCCGTGCGAGCCAGGCCTGGCCTGCCAGCCCGTAGGGCAGCGGCCATTGCCGGAACTGGAGCAGGAGCAGCGTCAGCGCGCCGCCGAACAGTGAGGCGTAGAGGAGGAAGTTCATCAGCTGCGCGAAGCCGAACCAGAGCGCGACGGAAGCCGCGACCTTGGCGTCGCCGCCGCCCACCCAGCCCATTGCGAAGCAGGTGAAGGCCACGACCAGGACGAGCGCGCCGGCGCCGACATGACTCATCATATCGTAAGGTGCCATGCCACCGGCGAGGGCGAGCACGAAGAAGCCTGCGACCAGCGCCAGCGACACGCGGTTTGAGATCGTCATCGTGAAGAGATCGCTCGCGGCGGCGAATGCCATCAGGGCCGGGAAGAGCAGAAGGCGCGCAAGGTCGAGGATCATGGGCTGCGTCTTGGGGCCTGGTTTGGCCGCGGGAGCTGGCGTCGCCGGATACTAGCGCGTAGTGCTAAACAAACCGACAACGGCGACAGGGACGTGGGGGCCAAGGCCGCTGAATGCGTTTCACCAGAAGCTGGCAATGCGCGCGGCGAGCGCGACCGTCGCAAGCAGCAGCGCAAGGCAGATCCAATAGGCCGGTGAGCCGGCTTGAGCCGCCCCCAACTCTTTCGCCGCGACCGCGGCATCGGTTCTGAACTTGTGCAACGCCACTGGAACTTGCCGTCTTCAGAAAAGCAAAGGCCCCGGAGGCCCGGGGCATTTGCCGCCGGTCGTCGGTTGCCTACTTCAGCGACGTGCTGATCGAGCTGAACTTGCCGTTCAGCGTGGTGCCGAGATTGTTGACGACGGTGATGATGGCCAGCGCGATGCCGGCGGCGATCAGACCGTATTCGATGGCGGTGGCGCCGGATTCATCCTTCGCGAAACGCGCAATCAAGTTCTTCATGAACAAAACTCCGTCTGGGTGAGATCGCCTCGTTCGGCGCTGTCTGAAGCGAGGACCATGAGAGCCGAGCTCTTTCGGTAAAGTTAACTCGATCGGGTAAACCCAGGTTCGGCGCGATGCTTTCGCGCAGAGTGAATTTCGCCTTAAGACGGCAGCTGCGATACATTCCGGCTCCCGATGCATCGGCAGCGCGGCGCCTGCTTCACCCTCCCTTAAATTTCGCGGAGTACGCCTAGGCAGGACTGGAATTCGCAAGAGAGGCGACGATGTCGAGCCTGCCCATGCAAGTCGCCCTGATGCTCGGCGAGACCATCGTCAAGGTGATCCCCGTCACCTTCGTGCTCGCGGCCGTCTTCACCGTGCTGGAGCATTTCTGGGCCTGCAATCCCGGCGCGCCGTGGTGGCGCAAGCGGGAGATCATCACCGACATCTGCTACTGGTTCTTCGTCCCGGTGTTCGCCCGCACCATGCGGATTGGTCTTCTGATCGTCGGCGCCAGCGTCGTCTTCAACATCCACGACGCCGACGAGCTCATTGCCTTCTACGACAATGGCCATGGTCCGCTGTCGCAGCTGCCTCTGTGGGTTCAGGCTCTGCTGTTCCTGGTGCTGTCCGACTTCATGCTGTACTGGCTGCACCGGCTTTTCCACGACGGCGGCTTCTGGAAGTACCACGCGGTCCATCATTCGTCGGAGGAAATCGGGTGGATCTCCGCGGCCCGTTTCCATCCCGTCAATCTCTTGCTCGGGACGATCAGCGTCGACGTCGTGCTGCTGATGGCCGGTATCTCCCCCAACGTCATGATCTGGGTCGGCCCGTTCACCACCTTCCATTCGGCCTTCGTGCACGCCAACCTGAACTGGACCTTCGGACCGTTCAAATACGTGCTGGCGACGCCGGTATTCCACCGTTGGCACCATACCTCGCTCGAAGAGGGCGGCGACACCAATTTCGCCGGGACGTTTCCGATCTGGGACGTGCTGTTCGGCACCTTCCGCATGCCGGAGGGGAAGCTGCCGCAGGATTACGGCAAGGACGAAGCGACCATGCCGAAGGAGATCTGGGGCCAACTCGCCTATCCGTTCAAACAATAGCCGGCGAGTTTGCGGAACGTTCATGAATTAAAGGCAGGTTGGCCGGGTCGGGCGCCGGCTCCGCTGCTATCTGATCGCTTCTGCCGGTTTGTGACGTCCCGGGGGTAAGAGTATGCGTAAAGAATTGCTGCGCCGTCATGCGCGCGTGTGTCTTCTGGTTGCCGCTGCGGTGCTGGCATGGCCGGCCGCCGGACTTGCCGAGTCCACCGCCGACACGATCGCCGTCAATGTCGACCAGGCCAAGCTGGTACGGCTGCCCGGCAAGGTGGCAACCATCGTGGTCGGTAATCCCCTGATCGCCGACGTCACGCTCCAGCCGGGCGGCATGATCGTCGTGACCGGAAAGGGCTATGGTGCCACCAACTTCATCGCGCTCGACCGGGGCGGCGAGATTCTGGTCGACCGCCAGATCCAGGTTGAAGGTCCGAGCGACCGGCTCGTCACCGTCTATCGTGGGATCGAGCGCGAGTCCTACAGCTGCGTACCGCTTTGCCAGCGTCGCGTGACGCTCGGTGACAGCGACGCCTACTTCAACAACACGATGAACCAGGCCGGTTCGCTGAGCAGCAGTGCCAGCGGCAGCGGGGGCGCCAAATCCAACTAAAGCGCGATGCGATTAGGATGAATCGTCATCGCGCTTTAGGTTGTTGTTTGAGCATGATCTTTTCGGGAAACCGCTGCCCACTTTTCCGGATCATGCTGTAAAATAAAAAGGCCGTGCGTCGCGCACGGCCTTCTTGTTTCCTCTGGCTCGAGCCGGTCGGGCCAAGAGCCCGGGTGGGCTCAGCCCGCGGCGCGGAGGTTGTCCGCCGCCGACTTGCCGGAGCGGCGGTCGGCCACGATCTCGTAGGAGATCTTCTGGCCTTCGCGCAGCGAGCCGAGTCCGGCGCGCTCCACGGCGCTGATGTGAACGAAAACGTCCTGGCCACCGTCGTCGGGCTGGATGAAGCCGAAGCCCTTGGTCGCGTTAAACCACTTCACGGTTCCCATGCTCATGGGTAGTTCCTTCTCAGATAACACAATGTAAGAGCCCGCTTCCGCGGGCCGGTTAGATCGAATTTCTGGAAGGGTCGTCAGCGTGTCTGAACCGGCTGTACCGGTGGATGCCAATGTCGTCCGGCCGAAAATCGATTAATTCATTTTATCGGAAACAGGAGCCCGAAACAATCCGGACGTGCACGAATTTTTGATCCGCCGCGATATCAACGGCGGATCAATATCCAGGTCGGAATTCTATCTCGCGCGTGCGCGCCGCAGCCGATCAGCGGCGGCGGAACTGGCCGCCGCGCTGTCCGGGACGGGGCGGTCCGCCCGCCGTGCTGGGACGTTCGTCCTTGTGGCGGAAAATCAGCCGGCCCTTCTCGAGGTCGTACGGTGACATCTCCACCGTCACGCGGTCGCCCGCGAGCGTCTTGATGCGGTTCTTCTTCATCTTGCCGGCGGTATAGGCAACGATCTCATGTCCGGCGTCGAGTTGCACGCGGTAGCGGGCGTCGGGGAGGATTTCGGTGACCAGTCCTTCGAACTGGATCAGCTCTTCCTTAGCCATGAATTTCTCCAGGTCGTGGACGGCTAGTGCGAATAGGGTTTGCGGTTCGGTTGGCTGTTTGGCCGACTCTCGCGGCGCAAAAAGGCAACGCCTTGTATCCCATCAGGCGTCCCGGCGCTATGCGCGGAACGTTGTTCCGGACGGTCGACAGGCGATGAATGCATCTTACCACCGGAGCGGCGGCGCCGAGAACCCTTCGAAGCATTCGGGCCATTGCCGGGTCGTCCGTCGGCCTGCCTCACCTCGGCGTGCCGTCCTTCGTGCCTTCCGTCACTTTGTTTGGCGGCACCATGGTGACGCCCGTCGGCATGTCTTTCGTCAGCACGCCGCCCGTCACCGTGCCGTGCCCCTTGCGGGCGTTGGCCAGGCCGGCCGCCCGGCCGGCCCTGCCGTTGCTGCGACGGGGCGGGGCCGGCATCTCGGCGTCCGGCGTCGGTGCGGTGGTCCTCGCGCGGCAGCGCGACGCGGATCAGCCGTTCGATGTCGCGGAGATAGCTGAGCTCCTCGCCACCTGCGACCAGCGAGATCGCGGTGCCGTCGGCGCCGGCGCGGGCGGTGCGGCCGATGCGGTGGACGTAAGTCTCGGGGACGTTGGGCAGGTCGAAATTGATGACGTGGGTGATGCCGTCGACGTCGATGCCGCGGGCGGCGATGTCGGTCGCAACCAGGGTGCGGATCTCGCCGGAGCGGAACTGGGCGAGCGTCCGTTCGCGATGGTTCTGGGACTTGTTCCCGTGGATGGCGCTCGCGGCAATGCCGGCCTTTTCAAGGGTCTTCACGACCTTGTCGGCGCCGTGCTTGGTGCGGGTGAAGACCAGTGCGCGGTTGATCGGCTCATCCTTCAGGAGCTTGGTCAGGAAGGCGGGCTTGGAAGAGAAATCGACCTGGATGATGCGCTGGTTGATCCGCTCGGCGGTCGAGGAGACCGGGGTCACCGCGACGCGGGCCGGATCGCGCAGCATGGCGTCGGCGAGCTCGGCGATGTCCTTGGGCATGGTGGCCGAGAAGAACAGCGTCTGCCGCTTGATCGGCAGCTTGGCGACGATTTTGCGGATATCGTTGATGAAGCCCATGTCGAGCATGCGGTCGGCTTCGTCGAGCACGAGGAACTCCACGCTTCCAAGCTTCAGCCCGTTGCTCTGCACGAGGTCGAGCAGGCGGCCTGGGGTGGCGACCAGAACGTCGACGCCCTGCATCAAGGCGCGGACCTGGCGGCCCATCGGCACGCCGCCGATGGCGAGGGTCGACGCCAGCCGGAGGTGACGGCCGTAGGCGTTGAAGCTGTCGAGGATCTGGCCGGACAGCTCGCGGGTCGGAGAGAGCACGAGTACGCGGCAGGTCTTGGGCTGCGGCTTGATGCGGTTCTCGAGCAGCCGGTGCAGGATCGGCAGCGCGAAAGACGCGGTCTTGCCGGTTCCGGTCTGCGCAATGCCGACGACGTCGCGGCCGGTCAGCGCGGTCGGAATGGTCTGGGCCTGGATCGGGGTGGGGGTGACGTAGTTCTCTTCGCGAAGAGCGCGCGCGATGGGCTCGGCAAGGCCGAAATCCTGAAACGAAGTCAAAAGAGGGGTTCTTTCCATGTCAAAAGCGGGCGCCCGGCGCATTCGGCGCGGCGCGCGCAAAAGGGTGTCGAGAAGACACCTGCGTGTTTGGGGTGTCGGATGGGCTTGGGAGAATGGGGCAAGCCAGAGGCCCGTAGGGGGCTTAAGAACACGCGGCTCGCTATGACCCCTTGATTCGCAAGAGGTCTCGGCTGCTCATATGGAACATCGAGGGGGCGCTTTCAAGGCAGGCGCGGCCGAAATAGCGATTGCGGTGCAAAAATAGTGATGCCGGAAATTTAGCCAGAATTGGCAGTTTGCTCAGAAATTAACCTGCCTGCCGCTTTCGCATACATTTCGGCCGCCTAGAATTTAGTCAAACTGACTGCGGCAAAACTTCGATTTCGGACGATTTTATAAGCCATATCAAAGTGTTGATGGGTGCTCAGTCCATGGCATGGTTCTTGCGATTCCGTTAATCGCAGGCGGCCGTGGGGCCGTTTCGCAGCATTTTCACGTCTGCGTCAGGGAGATGAGACACTCATGTTTAGCAAATCCACTCACGATATAGCGGCTTCATTTAGCCGCCGCGGCGTGCTCGCCGCGACCGCCGGACTGGTGCTTGGTCTGGCTTCATTGACTGGCGCGAAGGCCGCGGACGACACCATCAAGGTCGGCGTGCTGCACTCCCTGTCCGGAACCATGGCGATCAGCGAAACCACGCTGAAGGATACCATCCTCTTCCTGATCGATGAGCAGAACAAGAAGGGCGGCGTGCTCGGCAAGAAGCTGGAAGCCGTCGTCGTCGATCCCGCTTCGAACTGGCCGCTGTTCGCCGAAAAGGCGCGCGAGCTGATCACGAAGGACAAGGTCTCGGTCGTGTTCGGGTGCTGGACCTCGGTGTCGCGCAAGTCGGTGCTCCCGGTCTTCAAGGAGCTGAACAGCATTCTGTTCTACCCCGTGCAGTACGAGGGTGAGGAGAGCGAGCGCAACGTGTTCTACACGGGTGCGGCGCCGAACCAGCAGGCGATCCCGGCCGTCGACTATCTGATGAAGGAAGAGAAGGTGAAGCGCTGGGTGCTCGCGGGCACCGACTACGTCTATCCGCGCACGACCAACAAGATCCTGGAAGCCTATCTGAAGTCGAAGGGTGTCGCCCAGGAAGACATCATGATCAACTACACGCCGTTCGGTCACTCCGACTGGCAGACGATCGTGGCCGACATCAAGAAGTTCGGCTCGGCCGGCAAGAAAACCGCGGTAGTCTCGACCATCAATGGCGATGCCAACGTTCCCTTCTACAAGGAGCTCGGCAACCAGGGCATCAAGGCAAAGGACATTCCGGTCGTTGCGTTCTCCGTGGGTGAGGAAGAGCTCGCGGGCATCGACACCAAGCCGCTGGTCGGTCATCTCGCCGCCTGGAACTACTTCGAGTCGATCAAGACCAAGGACGGGTCGAACGAGAAGTTCATCAAGGACTGGCAAGCCTACACCAAGAACCCCAAGCGCGTGACCAACGACCCGATGGAAGCGCACGTGATCGGCTTCAACATGTGGGTGAAGGCGGTCGAGAAGGTGAAGTCGACGGATCCGGACAAGGTGATCGACGCGCTTCCCGGCATCGAGGCGCCGAACCTGACCGGCGGCGTGTCGAAGATGCTGCCGAACCACCACATCACCAAGCCGGTGTTCATCGGCGAGATCAAGGCGAACGGCCAGTTCGACGTCGTGTGGAAGACGCCGGGCCTCGTCGCGGGCGACGCCTGGTCGAAGGAGCTGGAAGGCTCCAAGGACCTGATCGGCGACTGGGTCGGCAAGAAGTGCGGCAACTTCAACACCAAGACCAACAAGTGCCTCGGTTCGGGCTCCTGATCCGGATCTGACGTCCATTGCACGATCGGAGAGGGCGGCGATCCCGCCGCCTTCTCCACCCATTTCTGCCGGGGTCATTCACAGTGCCAGCCCATTTGTCCGCCCGTCTCTGCTCGCTTGCACTCTCGTTGTTTCTGATCGCGTTCGCGCTGCCGGCCCTCGCCGGTCCGTTCGAGGATGCGGTCGCCAAATTCGCCAATGACGATTTTTCCGACACGGAAGAGGCGATCGGCGTGGTCGCGGGCAGCGGCAACCCGTTGGCTTTCCCCATCATCAGCGCGCTCCAGGACGGCCGCCTCATGGCCGATCCCGACAGCAAGAAGGTTTACGTCACCGGCGCCGACGGCAAGTCGATCGACGCCGCGACGGGCGAGGCCGTCGCCAGCGTTCCCGACAGTGCGAGCGCGGTCCGCCTGAACAACCGCCTGCGCCGCAGCGTCGACGCCGCGCTCGGTGGCCTGACGCTTCAGTCGCCGGATGTGGGAACGCGCCTGCAGGCCGCGCAGTCGGTCTTCAAGTCGCATGAGGAGACCGCGCTCGAGGCGGTCGATGCTGCGCTTGCCAAGGAAACCAACAGATCCGTCAAGACCGCGCTCGGCGAGGCCCGCGCCGCGATCCTGCTGTTCAAGTCCGACGCCACCGAGGTCGAGAAGCTGGAGGCCGTCGCCACCCTCAAGGCGCGCGGCGACCAGGACGCGCTGGCGCTGCTCACCGGCATGGGCGACCAGCCGGCGTCGGTAATCAAGGCCGCTGCCAGCGCGATCGGCTCGATCCAGAGCACACTCGCGGTCTGGTCCATGGTGCAGAACGCCTGGTACGGCCTCTCGCTCGGCTCGGTGCTGCTGCTCGCCGCGATCGGGCTCGCCATCACCTTTGGCGTGATGGGCGTCATCAACATGGCCCATGGCGAGATGGTGATGATCGGGGCCTACACCACCTTCGTGGTGCAGGAGGTGATCCGCACCCGCTATCCCGGCCTGTTCGACTATTCGCTGCTGATCGCCGTGCCTCTCGCCTTCCTGGTTGCCGGCGCCATCGGCGTGCTGATCGAGCGCAGCATCATCCGTTTCCTCTACGGCCGGCCGCTGGAGACATTGCTGGCAACCTGGGGCCTGTCGCTTGTGCTGCAGCAGGCGGTGCGAACCATGTTCGGTCCGACCAACCGCGAGGTCGGCAACCCCTCCTGGATGAGCGGCGCGTTCGAGCTCGGCCAGATCACCATCACCTATAACCGGCTCTGGATCCTCGTCTTCACGCTCGCCGTGTTCATGATCCTGCTCGCGATGCTGCGCTACACGGCGCTTGGCCTCGAGATGCGCGCAGTGACGCAGAACCGCCGCATGGCGGCCTCGATGGGCATTGCCACCTCGCGCGTCGATGCACTGACCTTCGGCCTCGGTTCGGGCATCGCCGGCATCGCCGGCGTCGCGCTGTCGCAGATCGACAATGTCAGCCCCAATCTTGGCCAGAGTTACATCATCGACAGCTTCATGGTCGTGGTGTTCGGCGGGGTCGGCAATCTCTGGGGCACGCTGGTCGGCGCGTTCACGCTCGGCATCGCCAACAAGTTCCTGGAGCCGGTCGCCGGCGCCGTGCTCGGCAAGATCGCGATCCTGGTCCTCATCATCCTGTTCATTCAAAAGCGGCCGCGCGGCCTGTTCGCGCTCAAGGGCCGTGCGGTGGAAGCATGACCCCTCACATGCTGACGCGATCGCTGGACCGTGGCGCGACGATCTTCCTCGCCGTCGTCGCAGCCTGCGGCATCCTCATCCCGCTCTCGAACCTGCTGCTGCCTGCGGACTCGTTCCTGCAGGTGCCGACCTATCTCGTCGCGCTCTGGGGCAAATATGTCTGCTACGCCATCCTCGCGCTCTCGATCGACCTGATCTGGGGGTATTGCGGCATCCTTTCGCTCGGCCACGGCGCCTTCTTCGCGCTCGGTGGCTACGCCATGGGCATGTACCTGATGCGGCAGATCGGCACCCGCGGCGTTTATGGCAATCCGGTCCTGCCCGATTTCATGGTGTTCCTGAACTGGGAGAAGCTGCCGTGGTACTGGTACGGCTTCGACATGTTCTGGTTCGCCGCGCTGATGGTGCTGGTCGTGCCCGGCCTGCTCGCCTTCTGCTTCGGCTGGCTCGCCTTCCGCTCCCGCGTCACCGGCGTGTACCTGTCGATCATCACGCAGGCGATGACCTATGCGCTGCTGCTTGCCTTCTTCCGCAACGACTTCGGCTTTGGCGGCAATAACGGCCTCACCGATTTCAAGGACATTCTGGGCTTCAACGTGCAGGCGGAGGGCACCCGTGCCGCGCTGTTTGCGCTGAGCTGCCTGGCGCTGATTGTGGGCTTCCTGATCTGCCGCGCCATCGTCTCGTCCAAGCTCGGCAAGGTGCTGATCGCGGTGCGTGACGCGGAATCGCGGACGCGCTTCCTCGGCTACCGGGTCGAATCCTACAAGCTGTTCGTGTTCACGGTTTCGGCCTGCATGGCCGGCGTCGCCGGTGCGCTCTACGTGCCGCAGGTCGGAATCATCAATCCGAGCGAGTTCGCTCCGGGTAACTCGATCGAGGCGGTGATCTGGGTCGCGGTCGGCGGCCGCGGCACGCTGGTCGGTGCCGCGCTCGGCGCCGTCGTCGTCAACTATGCAAAAACGCTCTTCACCTCCGGCGTGCTGGCGCCGTACTGGCTGTTTATGCTGGGCGCGCTGTTCATCCTGGTGACCCTGCTGCTGCCGAAGGGCATCGTCGGCACCTTCAATGCCTGGTGGGATTCGTCGAAGGACAAACGCGCCGCCGCGACCTCCGTGAGCGCGGCGGCCGAAGACGGCGTCACCGAACCCAAGATGGCGGAGTAGGTGCAATGAACGTCATGGATACCCGCGCGACTTCCGCGATGCTCTATCTGGACGGGGTTCACGTCTCGTTCGACGGCTTCCACGCCATCAACAATCTGTCGCTGACGCTCGAGCCCGGCGAGATGCGCGCCATCATCGGCCCGAACGGCGCCGGCAAGACCACGATGATGGACATCATCACCGGCAAGACCAAGCCCGACGAGGGCACCGTGCTGTTCGACGGCGTCACCGACCTGACCCGGCTCGACGAGACCCGGATCGCCGAGCTCGGCATCGGCCGGAAATTCCAGAAGCCGACCGTGTTCGAGAGCCAGACCGTGCAGGACAACCTGCTGCTCGCGCTCAATGTCGACCACAGCGTCAAGGCCACGCTGTTCTGGCGCGGCAGCAAGGCGGAATCCGAGCGCATCGACAGGGTGCTGGAAACGATCCGCCTCACCGACGCCCGCAACCGCCTCGCCGGCAGCCTTAGTCACGGCCAGAAGCAGTGGCTCGAGATCGGCATGCTGCTCGCGCAGGATCCCAAGCTGCTCCTCGTCGACGAGCCTGTCGCCGGCATGACCGACGTCGAGACGCATCTCACGGCCGAGCTGCTCAAGGAGATCAACAAGACCCACACGGTCATGGTGGTCGAGCACGACATGACCTTCGTGCGCGAGCTCGGCGTCAAGGTCACGTGCCTGCACGAAGGCACCGTGCTCGCGGAAGGAACCATCGACCAGGTCTCGTCCAACGAGCGGGTCATCGAAGTCTATCTGGGACGCTGAGCCATGCTTGAGGTCAAGGACATCAACCTGTTCTACGGCGCGGCGCAGGCGCTGCGCGGCGTCTCGATCTCGGCCGAGCCCGGCAAGGTGACTTGCGTGCTCGGGCGCAACGGCGTCGGCAAGACCTCTCTCTTGCGTGCCATGGTCGGGCAGTATCCGATCTCCTCGGGCGCGATCGTGTTCGACGGCAGCGATATCACGGGCCTGAAGCCCTATGAGCGTGCGCGCAAGGGTATCGGTTTCGTGCCGCAGGGCCGCGAGATCTTTCCGCTGCTGACGGTCGAGGAAAATCTCAAGACCGGTTTCGGGCCGCTCAAGCGCGAAGACAGGCATATTCCGGACGACGTGTTCTCGCTGTTTCCGGTGCTGCAATCCATGCTCGGCCGGCGCGGCGGCGACCTCTCGGGCGGCCAGCAGCAGCAGCTCGCCATCGGCCGCGCACTGGTGATGCGGCCGAAGCTGCTCCTGCTGGACGAGCCGACCGAGGGCATCCAGCCCTCGATCATCAAGGACATCGGCCGGGCCATCTCCTACCTGCGTAACCTCGGCAACATCGCCATCGTGCTGGTCGAACAATATCTCGACTTTGCCTGCGAACTCGGCGACAGTTTCGCGGTGATGGATCGCGGCGCGGTGAAGTTCACCTGCGATCGCGCCAACCTGGATCCCGGCGAGATCAGCCGCCAGATGGCGCTGTAAGTCGGGGACCTGTAAGCCAAGAAATCCTGCCGCGACCGGCTGGGGAGACGGATGCGCAGCGACGCTTTAGCGACAACTTCGGTGTTCGAGGCCAACCGCGCCCGCGGCGCTGTCAGGTTCGACGTGCACGCTCGTGACGGTGTGACACGGCGCGGGGCCTTGCACGAATCCGGTTCGCTCCGCGTGCGCTTTCCCTCGCCCGAAGACGAGGGCCTCTCCGGCGTGTTCGTCAACACCGCCGGCGGCGTTGCCGGCGGTGATCGCTTCGACATCGAGATATCGGCGGCGGATGGCTCGCGGCTGACGCTGACCACCGCGGCGGCCGAAAAGGTCTATCGCGCGCCGGGCTCGGCGGCGCAGCTCAACATCGCCCTGAAGGCCGGCGCGGGTGCACATCTCGCCTGGCTGCCTCAGGAGACGATCCTGTTCGATCGCGCCCGGGTTCACCGCCGCTTCGACATCGTGCTCGACGAGAACGCCTCGCTCCTGCTTTGCGAGATCGTCGTGTTCGGCCGCACTGCCATGGGCGAGCGGATGGAGCAGGGCGAATTCGTCGACCGCTGGCGGATGCGCCGCGGCGGCAGGCTGGTCTTCGCCGAAACGGTCAGGCTCGTCGGCGATATCGGCGCCAAGCTCGCGCGATCCGCGGTCGCCAAGGGTGGCGCGGCGATCGGCACGGCTCTGATCGTGCCTGGCGATGAAGCACTGGTCGAGCGCATCCGCGAGGCGTCGGAATCGTTCTCCGGCGAGGTCGGGATATCCGCCTGGAATGGCTTTGCAATGGCGCGGTTCTGTGCCCAAGATGCGGCGCGTTTGCGCGCCGACATGATGGCGGTGCTGGCGCGCACCGGCGTCGCCCTGCCGCGGCTCTGGCTGAATTGATTGGCTGAATAGACGTGTTGAACGGAAGAGATTTCGCATGAACCTGTCTCCCCGCGAAAAGGACAAGCTTCTGATCTCGATGGCGGCGATCGTGGCGCGCCGCAGGCTGGATCGCGGCGTCAAGCTCAACCATCCCGAGGCGATCGCGATCATCTCGGATTTCATCCTCGAAGGCGCGCGCGACGGCCGCACGGTCGCCGAGCTGATGCAATCCGGCGCGCAGGTCCTGACCCGCGACCAGGTGATGCCGGGGATTCCCGAGATGATCCACGACATCCAGGTCGAGGCGACATTCCCTGACGGGACGAAGCTCGTCACCGTGCACGAGCCGATCCGTTGAAGCGCGAAACTGTATCAACATCGTCATGCCCGGGCTTGTCCCGGGCATCCACGACTTTCAGCCAAGCGGCACCACGTGGATGGCCGGGACGAGCCCGGCCATGACGCACCGGAGCAAGACGAGGTAGCATATGATTCCCGGCGAACTCTTCATCCAGGACGGCGAGATCGAGCTGAATGCCGGCCGCAAGACCGTGACGCTGACGGTCGCCAACACCGGCGACCGCCCGATCCAGGTCGGCTCGCACTACCATTTCTTCGAGACCAATCCCGCGCTGAAGTTCGACCGCAAGAAGGCTCGCGGCATGCGCCTCGACATTGCCGCCGGCACCGCCGTCCGCTTCGAGCCCGGCCAGACCCGCGACGTCCAGCTCGTCGCCATGGCCGGCAAGAAGACGATCTACGGTTTCCGCGGCGACGTCATGGGGAAGCTGTGACACCCGGAGGAACGAGCACGGCGCGGCACGGTTGAGGCGAAAACGGAGGTATTTGCCATGCTGCCTGCCATCCGCCTCGTCTCCGAAGCTGCCGAACTCGCCGCGCGCCGCCACAACGGCATGGCGCGCAAGGGGCGCGGAAATGAGCCTTATATCAATCATCTCGCCGAGGTCGCGAACCTGCTTGCGACCGCGACTGACGGTGCCGACGCCGAGCTCGTCGCTGCCGGCTGGCTGCACGACGCAATCGAGGACACCGACACGACGGCTGAGGAGCTGGCACAGAGATTTTCCGCGCGTGTCGCTTCCCTCGTCACCGAGTGCACCGACGATATGAGCCTGCCGAAGGCTGAGCGGCGTCGGCTTCAGGTGCTGGACGCTCCGAAGAAATCCGACGGCGCCAAGCTGATCAAGATCGCCGACAAGATCAGCAACACGGGCGCACGCATTCAAACCGATCCCAGTGCCGAGGAACGCGACGATCTCGCCGACTATGTCGAGTGGGCCACGCAGGTCGTCGCGGGCTGCCGCGGCGGCAATGCGTGGCTCGACGAGAAATTCGACGATGCCGTGAAAGCAGCGAGGGCGCTGCTGTGACCCACCAAATATTCAAACGCAAACGGGGCTTGTGATGTCCGTCAAGATGAAGCGTTCCGTCTATGCCGACATGTTCGGCCCGACCACCGGCGACAAGGTGCGGCTGGCCGACACCGATCTCATCATCGAGGTCGAGAAGGATTTCACCACCTACGGCGAGGAGGTGAAGTTCGGCGGCGGCAAGGTGATCCGCGACGGCATGGGGCAGTCGCAAGTCACCAACAGGCAGGGGGCGGCCGACACCGTCATCACCAATGCGCTGATCGTCGATCACTGGGGCATCGTGAAGGCCGACGTCGCGATCAAGGACGGCATGATCTCCGGGATCGGCAAGGCCGGCAATCCCGACATCCAGCCGAGCGTCACCATCGTCATCGGCCCCGGCACCGATGTCATCGCCGGCGAAGGAAAAATCCTCACCGCCGGCGGCTTCGACAGCCACATTCACTTCATCTGCCCGCAGCAGATCGAGCACGCGCTGATGAGTGGCGTCACCTCGATGCTGGGCGGCGGCACCGGTCCCTCGCACGGCACCTTCGCCACCACCTGCACGCCTGGCCCCTGGCACATCGCGCGGATGATCCAGTCGTTCGATGCCTTCCCGGTCAATCTCGGCATCTCCGGCAAGGGCAACGCCTCGCGCCCTGCCGCGCTGGTCGAGATGATCAAGGCAGGCGCCTGCGCGCTGAAGCTGCACGAGGACTGGGGCACCACGCCGGCCGCGATCGACAATTGCCTGGCGGTCGCCGACGATCACGACATCCAGGTGATGATCCACACCGACACGCTGAATGAATCCGGCTTCGTCGAGGACACGGTCAAGGCGTTCAAGGGCCGCACCATTCATGCCTTCCACACCGAAGGCGCCGGCGGCGGTCACGCCCCTGACATCATCAAGATCGCGGGCCTGAAGAACGTGCTGCCGTCCTCGACCAACCCGACGCGGCCTTTCACCCGCAACACCATCGACGAGCATCTGGACATGCTGATGGTGTGCCACCACCTCGATCCCTCGATCGCGGAAGATCTGGCGTTCGCCGAAAGCCGCATCCGCAAGGAGACGATTGCGGCCGAAGACATCCTGCACGACCTCGGCGCGCTCTCGATGATGTCCTCGGACTCGCAGGCCATGGGCCGCCTCGGCGAGGTCATCATCCGGACCTGGCAGACCGCCGACAAGATGAAGAAGCAGCGCGGCTCGCTGCCGCAGGACAAGGGCAAGGACAACGACAATTTCCGCGTCAAGCGCTACATCGCCAAATACACGATCAATCCCGCGATCGCGCACGGCGTGTCGAAGCTGATCGGCTCGGTCGAGAAGGGCAAGCTGGCCGATCTCGTGCTGTGGTCGCCGGCGTTCTTCGGTGTCAAGCCGGACTGCATCGTCAAGGGAGGCACGATCGTCGCCGCGCCCATGGGCGATCCCAACGCCTCGATCCCGACGCCGCAACCGGTGCACTACCAGCCGATGTTCGGCGCCTTCGGCAAGGCGCTCACGGCGTCCTCCGTCGTCTTCACCTCGAAGGCTGCCGTCACCGGCGGCCTCGCGCGCAAGCTCGGCATCGACAAGAAGCTCTATGCCGTCCAGAACACCCGCGGCAGGATCTCCAAGAAGAGCATGATCCACAACGATGCCACGCCCAACATCGAGGTCGATCCGGAGACCTACGAGGTGCGCGCCGACGGCGAGCTGCTGACCTGCCCGCCTGCGGAGGTGCTGCCGATGGCGCAGCGGTATTTCATGTACTGAAATAGCGCCTCAACGCATGTCCAGGGAGGAAGTCTGGCCGCGTGTCCGGGGACGGCTTTTTGCGGTTTTGCGTTCGGTCCCGCCTGGTCTAATGTCCCGCCCGGTATCTTAACCTTCAGAAGAAAAGCCGGGAGGATTTCTCGTGATCTACGTCGTTGCGACTTTGACCATCAAGCCCGAAACGCGCGCCGAATTCATTGCAGCGGCCACCGCCTGCATCAAGGAGACGCGGAAGGAGCCCGGCAATATCGCCTATGATCTGCATGAAAGCGTCACCGATCCCAGCAAGATGGTGTTCGTCGAGCAGTGGGAGAATGCCGAGGCGCTGGTGCCGCATCGGGGCATGGAGCACATGAAGACGTTCGGCCGCGTCGCGGTGAAGTGCTTCACGGCACCGCCGAGGATCGAAGTGATCACACCCGAGAAGGTCGAGACACGGTAAAGAGGTAGGACGCATGATCCGGGCGACGCAGGTCAGGGGACAGCACCGCTTCACGGAAGCGCCGGCGGATACGGTCGTGCTCGATTTCGACGATCGGCACCGCCGCCGCATGGCGATGACGGGCACGCGGGGGCTCGAATTCCTGCTCGACCTGGAGCATGCCGTCGCGCTGCGCGGCGGCGACGCGCTGGTGCTGGAGGACGGCCGGCTGATCGAAGTGGTCGCGGCGCCCGAGCCGCTGCTCGAGATCCGCGGCCGCGATCCGCACCATCTCATCCGGGTCGGCTGGCATCTCGGCAATCGCCATCTGCCGACGCAGATCATGGCCAAGGCCCTGCGCATCCGTCGCGACCACGTCATCGAGGCCATGGTGAAGGGCCTCGGCGCGCGCGTGATCGAGATCGAGGCGCCGTTCGATCCCGAAGGCGGGGCCTATGCCGATGCCGGCCACGCGCATGGGCACGATGACCATGCGCATCACGACCACGGCCATCATCACCATGATCACGGCCACCACGATCATGATCATGCCGCGCATGATCATGGCCACGGTCACCAACATCACCACGATGAGCACTGCGACCACCCCGACCATCACCACGGCCACAAGCATGCTCATGACCACAAATGAGCCGGTCGGCGCCGGTGCCCTTGTAGAGGGCGAGGCGGCGGCGCTGTACCGGCTGATGACCTGGCTGTCGCCGGCGTTCCCGGTCGGCGGTTTCTCTTATTCCAGCGGCCTCGAATGGGCCGTCGAGGCGGGCGACGTCACCGACACCGCCTCGCTGGCGGATTGGCTCGATGCGATGCTCGGCGACGGCTCCGGCTTTTGTGACGCGACGTTTCTGGTCCACGCCTATCGCGCCGCGGAAGCGGGCGAGACCACCGCTTTGAACAAGATCGCCGAGCTCGCCGCCGCCTTCGTGCCGTCGCGCGAGCGGCAGCTGGAGACGACATCACAGGGCCGCGCCTTCATCGACATCGCTCGCGCCGCGTGGAATGCCGACGGACTGGATGCCGTGATTGCGGTATGCAGCACGCCACTGGTCTATCCGGTCGCCGTCGGTGTCGTCGCCGCGATGCACGCCGTGCCGCTGGCGCCGACGTTGCACGGCTTTCTGCATGCGCTGGTCTCGAACTGGATCTCGGCGGCCAGCCGGCTCATTCCGCTCGGCCAGACGGATAGCCAGCGTGTTCTGGTAAGGCTGGAAGCCGCCGTCGCCGCGACCGCCAATCGTGCACTGGACGCGGCATTGGACGATCTCGGCAGCGCGACGTTCCGGGCCGATCTCGCCAGCATGCGGCACGAGACGCAATATACGCGGCTGTTTCGCTCGTGACCGCCGCGGCCTTAGCCAATCGAGAGAGAGCGAATCACATGTCGAAATCTCACGGCCCCTTGCGTGTCGGCGTCGGCGGCCCGGTCGGGTCGGGCAAGACCGCGCTGATGGACCTGCTCTGCAAGACCATGCGCGAGCGCTATGACATTGCGGCGATCACCAACGACATCTACACCAAATGGGATGCGGAGTTCCTCGTGCGTTCGGGTTCGCTGACGCCGGATCGCATCGCCGGCGTCGAGACCGGCGGTTGCCCGCACACCGCGATCCGCGAGGATGCCTCGATGAACCTCGCCGCGGTCGCGGACATGCGCGCCAAGTTTCCCGGACTTGATCTCGTGCTGATCGAGTCCGGCGGTGACAATCTCGCTGCCACTTTTTCCCCGGAGCTGGCCGACCTCACCATCTACGTCATCGACGTCGCCGCCGGCGACAAGATCCCGTCCAAGGGCGGTCCCGGCATCACCCGGTCCGACCTCCTGGTCATCAACAAGACCGACCTCGCGCCCCATGTGGGCGCCTCCCTGGAGAAGATGGAGACGGACGCCAGGCGCATGCGCGGCGAGCGTCCTTTCGTCATGACCAACCTGAAGAAAAGCGAGGGGCTCGACCGAATCGTCGGCTTCATCGAGACCAAAGGCGGCCTGAAACGGCCGGGCTGACGGGACGCGACCACTTGGCGCGGGCGTTTCTCGCCGTTAACGTTTGGGCAGCGCCGTAGCCGCGCGGAACAAATTTCCGACACGGCGATTAACTACCTCCGGCGCCCCGGGGCAGATCCATCCCTGCCATTCCATCGGCCGGGCCGATTAAGCTTGTCAGGCGACCCAAGTTGCGTACTGATGCCTCCTCCTCCATTATCTCCGCCACTGGGGTCCACCCTGTTTCGGCAGATGGCCGTTCGAGCGGCGTTCATATGCTCCGTGTTTGTTGCCGACCTCCTGCTTTCGCCTGAGTAATCGCGTGATCAGGCTGGGTTTCATCATCGGCTTCATCGCTTTGCTCGGGGTCTTGCTCTCCGGGCTTGCAGCCTATCGCGTCCATGACCAGGAGCTGGCGCTGGATCGGATCGCGCTCGCGCGCGCGATCGACGTTCATGCGAGCCTGGTTCAAGACCGCCTCACCGAGCGGGAGCTGCTCGCGCGTGTCGCCTCAGGCCTGTTCCGCGCGCCATCCGTGATCAAGCCGAACATGCTGGAGCCGCTGCGCTCGGCGATCTACGCCTTCAAGACCGATTTCGTGGTGGCCGGCTGGATCGCCCGGCTGAAGCCGAACGAGCTCGCGGCGGCTCAGGCCGCCATCGCCGGCGCGGGCTTCCCAAATCCGCAGATCCGTTCCTATGACGACAAGCCGATCAATCCGGCCGAGATCACTCAGCCGATCGACGTGCTGATGGACCTCGAGCCACGCAGCAACGAGACCAAGACGCTGCCCGGCCGCAGCTACGATCAGGATCCCGTTCGCAGCGCCATGCTGACGCGTGCGCGCGCCGAGAAGAGGTCGGTTGCCTCGGACCCGGTGCCGCTGATCCGCGGGAACGGCGCGATCGGCATCATCGTGGCTGCGCCCGTCATTCCCGAGGGAGCAACGGAGCCGGCCGGGTTCGTCACATTCTCCTACGAGCTCGCCACGCTGATGCTGACCAACGACGACATGTCGTTGTTCGCAGTCGCGCTCAGGGATCCGCGCAAGGAAGGCGGCGAGCTGATCGCCAACGAGCAGGGCGTGGTCTCGACGCGCAGGGTTGCGGCGGACGGGCCGGCGCCGTCGGCGACGCGCACGGTGAGCTTCGGTGGCCGCGACTGGCAGCTCAGTTATTATGCGAAAACCAACTCGGCGCGTCGCGCCGAGCAGACCGCCATCATCGTCGCGGCGATCGGCTTCGCGATCACGGCAATGGTGTGCGGCCTGTTCGGCTATGTCGCCTACAACAATCTGCGGCTCAGCCGGGAGATCCAGGTCAGGATCGGGTTCGAGCGCCGGCTGACCGCGGTCATCGACGAGCTCAATCACCGCGTCAAGAACATCCTGGCGGTGATCCAGTCGATCGTGACGCGCACCTTGCGCCACGGCTCGGACATCGACAACGCGCGCGAGCTGCTGATCGGGCGCATCCACGCCATGTCCAACGTGGTCTCGCTGCTGAGCGAGAGCCAGTGGCAGGGCGTCAAGCTGAAGGGCCTGTTCGAGGCGCGAGCCATCCCGCATGCCGACCGCATCGCCGTCACCGGTCCTGATATCGCGGTCAGCGCACGCGCGGCGCAGAGCCTGTCGCTGCTGTTCTTCGAGCTTGCCTCGCATTCCGACGAGGGCCTGTCGCTGGTTGGAAAGCATCCACACATCACCGCCAACTGGACGGTGACGGGAGAGGACGGCAACGAGGTCTTCCATTTCCGCTGGGAGGAGTTCAACACCAGCGAGGCGACGCGCCGGCCGGATTCCGATTTCGGTCTGATCCTGCTCGACCGTGTCGCGCCCGAGGCGCTAGGGGGCACCGCCAAGCGCTTCTTCACCGACGTCTCCTACGTCTATGAATTGACCGCCCCGATGGAGACGGTGGTCGACATGACCGAGCGCGACCGCACGGACAAGATCTCGGCGCCGGTCAGGCCCGTGCGCAGCTAACCCTTCGGCCGCAACACGAGATCGACGAGGCTGCGCGCGTAAGCCGGCGTGACCGGCGTGATGCCGAAGACGTAGCGATAGAACAGGCTGCCATAGATCGCATCGTAGAGATCCTCAGGAAGCCCCTCAGCCAGAATGCTGCCATCCTGCTGGCCCGCGGCGATCATCTCGACGAGCGCATCGCGGCGGAATTGCAGATAGCGCGCGTAGAACAGCTCCGCCGAGCCGGTCTTCGAGATGCATTCGGAGATGACGGCGAGCTGGACCTTGCCGAACTCGCCCTGGAGCGCTTCGGCATAGGCCGCGGCATGGCGGCGCGCGCGCGCCGCGGGGCTGCCGGAACTCGCCGGCGGCAGCGGCAGCATCTGTGCGGCGTGGTGGAGAAAGGCGTCGATCAAAAGCGCCTCGCGGGACGGCCACCATTTGTAGATCGTCATCTTGGAGACGCCGGAATGGCGCGCGACCGCGTCGATGGTGGTGGCGGCAAGGCCGGTGGAGGCCATTAGCGCATAGGCGCTCTCGAGAATGGCGTTGCTGCTCTCGATTGACCTCGGCCGGCCGCGCCGGGGCGCGCTGTCAGCCTCGTCACCCCCGCCTTTCCCCCTCGCCACGCCCGGTCTCCTCACGCAGACTTTCGGCATAGCGCAGCCATGGCCTTCGGCCTAGCAGAATCGCACGATTTTGCGACTAAGCGCGATGCGATTAGGACGAATCGTCATCGCGCTTCAGGTTGTTGTTTAAGCATGATCTTTTCGGAAAACCGCTGCGCACTTTTCCGGATCATGCTTTAGGCCTGCTGCCTCAGGGCGGCAGGCATGTCCTGCCGCTTCGACCAGGCGACGTAGTAGGCGACGGCGGTCATCGCGGCGAAGCCGATGATGCTCACCACGATCTGCATCGCCACCAGATTGGGGCCGGTGATCAGGATGAGATGGCCGGCAAAGGACAGGAACACGCCGACGCAGAACACGGCGAGCCATTCCTCGCCGCATCGTATGACCGCCTGAAGCGGCTTCAATCGCAGGCCGGGGTGATCGGCCGGAATCAGATGGGTCGCGAGCAAGGCGAGCGCGAGGAAGTGAACCACGCGATAAGGCGCGAGGTTTTCCTTGTCGGTCGGCGCGATGCTCTCGAGGAGCAGGCCTGGCAGATAGGCGGACAGTTGCGGCGAATGGCGCAACAGGGTGATCGCCATCGCGAAGACGAGATAGCTCCCTGCGAGTATCCGCAGCCAGGGAAGGTCGCGCAGCGCCCGTCCCGGTGCGCCTGTGACGGCGAACCACCCGCCCAGCACCATCAGCATCTGCCAGCAGAGCGGATTGAAGGTCCACTCCTGGTCGGGAGAGACCCGAAAATTCCACTCGAACCAGCGTGCGGCAAGATACAGCGCGACCGATGCCGCAAGCGTCAGGTTCGGCCGTCGCAGCAGACCCCACAGCGCGAACGGAAAGAAGGCCATCAGAGGAATCATCAGCTGCAGAAGGTCGAGGTTCAGCGGCTCCTCCTGGAGCACGAGACCGCGAATCAGGATGCGCAGCGGGTGCTCGAGAATCCCCGAGATGTTGTATTCATGGATGATCTCCGGCGCCATCGATTGCGAGGCGACATAGGCGATGGCGTCGATATAGATCACAAACAGCACGACATAGGCGGCGTAGAGCCGCCAGACGCGGCGAAAGATCCGCGTTGTCGCGACCAGGTAGCCGCGCTCCAGCGTCATCCTGCCGTGGATGATCGCGACGCCATAACCCACGACGAACACGAACAGGTCCGCCGCGCCGCTGAAGCCGAAGTTGCGCAGCGTCAGCAGGTTGACGACGTTGTTCGGAATGTGGTCGACGAAGACCGACCAGTTGGCGATGCCGAGCGTCAGATACAGCCTAGCGTCGTGATGGAATGCGGCGAGGTTCGCCTTGACGGACGTTTTCATTGAGTAAAATAGCTTTGGGAATCAGGATGATGCTTTTACCGGCAACCTCCTGCCTATCCGAGTAGCGTTTGCGTGAATGGGGCCGGTTTGCACCGATTGGCGCAAAATTGCGCCGCGTCGCGTCGATCGCAGCGGATAGACGCGCTCGCAGGATCCACGACGAAATTTCCTAACCGGCTGACCGCTATTCGGCGGGTTCAGCCGACACTTCGTCGGACGCACCGGCGCGGCTCGCCAGGATGCCGAGGGCGACGCCGCCGATCGCCAGGATCGGCAACAGCCGCTTCATGCCGATGGCGCGAACGATCTGGAGCCCGGTGGCGAGGAGCATCGGATCCGCAAGCATGCTCTGCGCGGCCGACTTCGCGGCGCGCTCGGCCGCGATCTGGGCACGCTTCTGCACCTCGCGCTTGTAGCCCCAATAGGAGCCTGCCGCCGCCAGGGTCAGCAGGAAGAAGATGCCAGCGCCGGCAAGGCAAGCCTGCACCGGGCCATATGTCTCCAGGACCGAGATGAAGGCGGCGGCACAAAGGAAGCTCGTCGTCACCAACAGCGCGAAGGCCGCACCTGCGGCAAGGGAGGTCAGCCGAACCGTCGTGCCGGTGGATGCACTGATCGCGTCTATGATGCGCTGAAACATGGCCTTGCTCCTCAAATCCCCCACAAGCCGAAACGTCACAAGTTGACATCGGCGGCGCGGCAGCGCCGCCGTCTCAGCATCCGTTCCGCAACCTTACCGGCGCCAGGCGACGCCGATCAGGAAGCCGATGCCGAGCGCCAGTCCGACGGTCGCGAGCGGTCGCTGCGTGATCGCCTCTTCCAGCGTCTCCTCGATCGAGCCGTAGGCGTCTTGCGCAGCTTCCATCATCGCGCTGCCGCGCTCGGACATGTCGTCCATCGCGGAATCCACGTTCTCGCGCGCCTGGCGATAGCCGCGGCGAGCCTGCTTGCCGGTAGAGTTGGCGAAAGTATTGAGCGCGTCGGTGATCTGGTCGGTGAGGGTGGCGATATCGCTTTTCACGGCTGCTACATCCTTCTCGAGGCGTTCTCGGGTGGCTTTGTCGGTCCAGTCTTTCATCCCGGCTTCGGCATTGGGCGTGGACATCGGGAGCTCCAAACTGTTGACGGCTGAGATAGCCGAAGAACGTTTCGTCGTCGGGGAAGTTCCGTCACGGAAACCAGTCAGGCCTGCGGCAGATGCGGCGCGTCCGTTGGCAGCAGATGCTCCTTGAGAATCAGAGCCATGATCAGAAGCGGTGATGATAGGAACGCGCCCATGGGGCCCCACATCCAGGTCCAGAAGGCCAGCGCAAGCAGGACCGCAAGTGCATTCAGCGCCAGTCGCCGGCCGATAATGGTCGGCGTGATGAAGTGCCCTTCCAGGAAGGTGAGCCCGCCGAAGGCGAGCGCGGCCACGAGGCCGCCGCCGATGGTCGGGAAGGCGACCAGCCCTACCACGACCAGCACCACGAACATCGCGACCGGCCCGATGATCGGGATGAAATTGAGCGTTGCCGCCAGCGCGCCGAGCCCGGCCGGATTGGGCATGCCGGTGAGCGCGCAGATGAGGCCGGTGCCGATGCCGACGCCCACATTGATCAGGGTGACGGTCAGGAGGTAGTTGCCGAGATGAACCTCGATCTCGTTGAGAATGCGAAGGGTACGCAGGCGCGCGTCGCGATCGCTGAATGTCATGATCATGGCTCGCCGCAGGTCGCGCCAGCTCGCGATGAACAGAATGAGGGTGACGAAGAACAGCAGGAATTCGGCAAAGGTCGGAGAGAGGAACTCCAGCGTCGGTTGCACCCACTCGACCTTGGGCATATGGAAACTCGGCAACCCTTCCGATCCGCCGAGCATGACCTGCATTTCCCGCCACAGCGAAAGCGGCCGGTCGAACACGTTCAACTTGTCCTTCAGTTGCGCACCTAGCTCCGGCAGGCGCGTGCTCCACTCCATCACCGGCGAGGCGATCAGCGCGACGACAAAGGCAACCACTGTCGTCCCCGCGATCACGATCAGGACAGCACCGAGCGCCCGCGGCACCTTGTACCGCTCCAGGAAGTTCGCCGCCGGCGACAGCATGGTGCCGGTGACGAAGGCCATCACCACGGGGAGGAAGAACGCCCTTCCGACATAGAGCACGGTGACGACCGCAATCAGCAGCAGGCCCGCGAGTGCGAGAGCGACGAACTCGGTGCGGCGGATCACCGGCGGCAGCTCGCCACGGCTCTCAGGGAGCGGCTCGCCTTCGCTGTTTCCGGAAATCAGGCGTTCGCTGGGAAGGACGCGCACAACATATCTCCCGCATGGAAGGCTAGCGATCCGCGCGCCCATTCCATAACGTTGCGGAGGGAGCGCGAGTTCCATCGCAGCTTCGTGAAGTTGTGCTCTCTTGACTGTGACCAAGCTGCCGCAGCCTGCGGTGGAACTCGAATCGGCACCGCTGCGTTGCTTGAACCAGCTGCGTCACCCTGATGCAGACGTCCAACGGGGCAGCACATGACGAAGTTCTCTGTAGTCCGCCGCAGCTCTGCGCTGCGCTCTGTCGCCGCGTTCGCGCTCGCTACTGCCTTCCTCGCGGTAACCTGTGGTGGCGCGAGCGCGCAAACCTCAGGCTATGCTCCGATGCAGCCGCAGGCCTATCCGCAGGACCAGGGTTACTCCCAGGGTTACTCCCAGGGCGACGTCAACGAGGCGCCGCAGCCCGCCGACGAGGACGCCCAGTTGCCCGACCGGCTGCGCAAGCAGATCGTCAGCTTCGACAGGGGCGAGCCGGCCGGTACCATCGTCATCGACACCAACAACACCTATCTCTACTACGTGCTCGGCAATGGCCGCGCGATCCGCTACGGCGTCGGCGTCGGCCGCGAGGGCTTCACCTGGTCGGGCGTGCAGAGCGTGAGCCGCAAGGCGGAATGGCCGGACTGGCACCCGCCGACCGCGATGATCGCGCGCCAGCCCTATCTGCCGCGCTTCGTCGCCGGCGGCCCCGGCAATCCGCTCGGCGCGCGTGCAATGTATCTCGGCTCCAGCGAATACCGCATCCATGGCACCAACGATCCCTCCACGATCGGCAAGTTCGTCTCGTCCGGCTGCATCCGCATGACCAACGAGGACGTCATCGACCTGTTCAACCGGGTCAATGTCGGCGCCAAGGTCGTGGTGCTGCCGAAGAACGCCCCGTTGATGGCCAAAGGCGCAGATCCCGCGCGAAAGCGCCCGGCCGTGAGCACGCTGCCCACCGGCCGCCATGCGTTGAACATCACGACGTCGGCCGTGAACTGAGAGTGAGCGAGGTCATATGAGCAGGCGCCTGGTTGGCAAATTGGCTGGCGGTACGGCGATGTTGATCGTTGTCTCCGCCGGTCTGGCGTCGGCACCGCCGGCGCATGCGGAGGATTTCTTCTCGGCATTGTTCGGCGGCTTTCGCATGCGGCCGCCGCCGGAGATCCGGACGCCGTTCCCGAATGACGACCTGCCGCGCTATGAAGCGCCACGCCAGCGGTCCTCCTATGGCGGCGGCACGGCTTATTGCGTGCGCGGCTGTGACGGCCGCTATTTCCCGGCGCAAGGCACCGATGCCGGGAGCAAGGCGCAATCCTGCAAGAGCTTCTGCCCGGCCTCTGAAACCTCGCTCGTCTACGGCAGCAATATCGACGACGCCACGACGGAGAACGGGAAGTCCTATTCCGACCTGCCGAACGCGTTCCGCTATCGCAACGAGATCGTCGCGGGGTGCACCTGCAACGGCAAGGATCCGGCTGGGCTTGCCCAAGTCAAGGTCGAGGATGATCCCACCCTGCGCAAGGGCGACATCGTGGCCGGCGCCGGCGGCCTCGTGGTCGCCAGCCGCAACGCCAACGACCGTCGTGGCGTCGCGATGAATTTCTCGCCGCTGCCGGACTCGGTGCGCGCCAAATTCCGCCAGGTCCCCGTGGTGGCGAAGGAGTAGGGTTATCGCAACGAAGCATCCTCGCCCCATCGGCCGTCGTCTCCGGACAAGCTCGCCGCGAGCGCACGCAGGTCCGGATCTGCGATGGCGGACGCAACCTCGTCGGAAGAATGAAATCGTAGGTGGCTCAGCCGATCGTAGAATGACGGATTCTGCGAGAGATTGCAGCAGGTTGCCGAAGTGGAACCGACCAGAGTGCAGCGCGTTAAGAACAGCGGCACAATTTGCCCGAAGGGGGTCCTGCAATGCTGGTTGGCGTACTCGTTACCTTTCTCGTCGTCATTCTCGTGCTCTATCTCATCAACATGCTGCCGATGGACGGCCGCGCCAAGCAGATCGCGCGCGTGGTTGTCATCATCATCGGCATCGTGTCGCTGCTGAAGTATCTGGCGGTATTCTAGCGGACTTACGGATATCCAATAAGAAGCCCCGGCCTGAGCCGGGGCTTCGTTGGTGCTGCGCTCAATGCAGCCCTTTGAGCCAGTCGTCGACGTCCTGACGAACCTGGTCCTTGGCCTTGCCGTAGCGTTCCTGGAGCCGGCCTTCGAGCTGCTCGCGGCGACCCTCGATCAGCGTGAGGTCGTCGTCGGTGAGCTTGGCCCATTTCTCCTTGGCCGAGCCCTTGAATTGCTTCCAGTTTCCTTCGATCCGGTTCCAGTCCATGACCGTCTCCCGTGGGTTGATGGCCGGACAACGCGGTCCCCGGCGCAGCCGTTCCGCGACCCGCCGCGGCGTTTCGCCCACAAAAAAGCCCCGGCGTGAGCCGGGGCTTTTGAAGTTCTCTATCGGCGCTCAGCCCGTCGCCTTGGCCTCGCGGCGGCGCGCGGTCAGGATGTACTCGGTGTAGCCGTTCGGCTGCTCGCGGCCCTTGAAGATGAGATCGCAGGCCGCCTTGAAGGCGACGCCGTCAAAGGCGGGCGCCATCGGCTTGTAGACGGGATCGCCCGCGTTCTGCTTGTCGACGACGACTGCCATGCGCTTCAGCGATTCCATCACCTGCGCTTCGGTGATCACGCCCTGGTGCAGCCAGTTGGCGAGATGCTGACTGGAGATGCGCAAGGTGGCGCGGTCTTCCATCAGGCCGACATCGTGGATGTCGGGCACCTTGGAGCAGCCGACGCCCTGGTCGATCCAGCGCACGACATAGCCGAGGATGCCCTGGCAATTGTTGTCGATCTCCTGCTTGACGTCATCCGGCGCCCAGTTCGACTTCGACACCGGGATGGTGAGGATGTCCGAGAGCTTCGCGCGCGGTCCGCCCTTGGCGAGCTCCTGCTGGCGCGCGATGACGTTGACCTGGTGGTAGTGCAGCGCGTGCAGCGTCGCGGCGGTCGGGGAGGGGACCCAGGCGGTGGTGGCGCCGGCCTGCGGGTGGGCGAGCTTCTGTGCCAGCATGTCCGCCATCTTGTCCGGTGCCGCCCACATGCCCTTGCCGATCTGGGCGTGGCCGGGCAGGCCATCGATCAGGCCCATGTCGACGTTCCAGTCCTCATAGGCCTTGATCCAGGCCTGCGCCTTCATCTCGTTCTTGCGGATCATCGGGCCCGCTTCCATCGAGGTGTGGATCTCGTCGCCGGTGCGGTCGAGGAAGCCGGTGTTGATGAACATGATGCGCTTGGAGGCGCGCTGGATGCAGGCCTTGAGGTTGACGGTGGTGCGCCGCTCCTCGTCCATGATGCCGACCTTGAGCGTGTTCTCAGGCAGGCCCAGCATCTTCTCGACGCGGTCGAAGATCTCGCAGGTGAGCGACACCTCGTCGGGGCCGTGCATCTTCGGCTTGACGATATAGGCAGAGCCGGTGCGGCTGTTCTTGACCTTGGAGTTGCCCTTGAGGTCGTGGATCGCGAGCAGGCCGGAGACGGCAGCATCGAGCAGGCCCTCGGGGACCTCCTGGCCCTTCTCGTCCAGCACCGCGTCGGTGAACATGTGGTGACCGCAATTGCGCATCAGGAGCAGGCTGCGCCCGTGCAGCTTGAACTCGCCCTTGCCGTCAGGCGTCTTGTAGCCGCGGTCGGCGTTGAGCGAGCGCGTCAGCGTCTTGCCGCCCTTCTCGAAATCGGCCGAGAGCGTGCCGTTCATCAGGCCGAGCGTGTTGCGGTAGACCAGCACCTTGTCTTCGGCATCGACCGCCGCGACCGAGTCTTCCATGTCGAGGATGGTCGAGACGGCCGCTTCCATGATCATGTCTGCGACGCCGGCCGGATCGTCCTTGCCGATCGCGCTGCTGCGGTCGATCTTGACCTCGATGTGCAGGCCGTTGTTGACGAGCAGCACCGCGCTCGGCGCCGCCGCATCGCCCTGGAAGCCGGCGAATTGTGCCGCGTTTTTCAGCGCGGTGGCATTGCCGCTCTTCAGCTTCACCGCAAGCTGGCCCGCGACGACGCTGTAGGCGGTGACGTCGGTGTGGCTGCCGGTCGCGAGCGGGACGGCGGCATCGAGAAACGCCTTGGCCTTGGCGATCACCTTGTCGCCGCGCGCCTTGTTGTAGCCCTTGCCGCTCTCGGCAGCGTCGTGCGGAATCGCGTCGGTGCCGTAGAACGCGTCATAGAGCGAGCCCCAGCGCGCGTTCGCCGCGTTCAGCGCGTAGCGCGCATTGGTGAGGGGGACGACAAGCTGCGGACCGCAGATCTTGCCGATCTCCTCGTCGACATTGGCGGTCTCGACCTTCTGCGTCGCCGGCTCCGGGACGAGATAGCCGATCTCTTTCAGGAAGGCGGTATAGGCGTCGAGGTCGAACGCCTTGCCCTTGTTGGCGCGGTGCCAGTCGTCGATCTTGGCCTGCAGCGTGTCGCGGAATGCGAGCAGCGACCGGTTCTTCGGCCCCAGTTCCTTGATGATGGCGGCAAGCCCGGCCCAGAACGCATCCGGCGCGATCCCCGTTTTCGGGGCCGCTTCCTTGGCGATGAAGTCAAACAGGACGGGAGCGATCTTCAATCCGTGGGCGTCGACGCGTTTCATGATGGGCTTTCTTGTTGGAAATGGCTGTTTTTGGCTGCTTTTGACCCGACAGCAGCAAAATGCGCCCACGCGGGGCGGCTTTCGGGGGTCTATTAGCCCCAAAATCGGGGCGGTGAGAAGACCCCAAGGGGGTTGTCAAAATGTCAAGGAAAGGTGGGGGGTGGGGTCGGGCCACGCCCCGCAAAAGCAAAGGAAGTACAGGCACTCTTTCCGGCGTCGTCCTGGCGAAAGCCAGGACCCATCACCCCAGGAGGTGGTTTGGCGAAGACTCGTGGTCCGGGACTACTGTTGAGCCCTATCTATAGGGAGATCGCGCGGTATGGGTCCTGGCTTTCGCCAGGACGACACCGTTGATGTGGCGCGGAGTGTGCTCCTTAAGCGGAACGCACCCCTCAAATATTCGCGGCGAGGTCCACGACCTCGTCGAATAGCACGCCGGTCGTCTTCAGCATGCGCTCGATCTCGTCGGCGGCCTCAGCGACCGTTCGCGTCGAGGTATCGATAACAAGCTCCGCCGCCTCCGGCTTCTCGTAGTCGTTGCCGATGCCGGTGAACGAAGCCAGCGCCCCGGCGCGAGCCTTCTTGTAGTGGCCCTTGGGATCGCGCTCCTCGCAGATCTCGGCCGGCGTCGCGACATGGATCTCGCGGAACGCGGTGTCGGCGATGCGGCGCGCGGCGGCGCGGTCCTCGCGCGCGGGCGAGACCGCGGCGACGATCGCGATATGGCCGTTGCGGGCGAGATGCGTCGCGACCTCGGCGAGGCGGCGGATATTCTCGCTGCGATCGGCGGCCGAGAAGCCGAGATCGCTGTTGAGCCCGGCGCGCAGCGTGTCGCCGTCGAGCAGGACCGGCGAGCCGCCATTGGTGAACAGCCGCCGCTCCAGTGCCTTTGCGAGCGTCGACTTGCCGGAGGCCGGCAGGCCGGTGAGCCAGACCACGGCACCATTGTGGCGGTAGCGCGCCGAGCGCTCGTCCGGGCGCAGCGCCGATTCCACCGGCACGATATCGACCGGCACGGCGCGCTGGCCGGCGTCGACGGACAGCACCAGGCCGCCGCCGGCGATGCGTCCAGAGACCTCGATCACGAGACGGCCGGTGCGCGGGTTCTCGGTATAGGGATCGGTGGCGATCGGATTCGAAAGCGAAATGTCGATCTCGCCGACATGGTTGCGGGCGATCGCCTTGTTCTCGGTGCTCGAGAGCTCGCCGGGATCGACCGCCTTCTCGATGGCGACGACGGTGGCGCGGCTCTCCTTCGGACCGCTGCGCACCAGGATCTGGTCACCCTTGGCAAGCGGCTTGTCGTGCAGCCAGAAGATGCGTGCGCGCAGCCGGCGCGTTTCGCGCGGCGCGCTGCCTGCATGCGCGATGATGTCGCCGCGCTCGATGAACAGCTCGCGGTCGAGCGTGATGCCGACCGAGCGGCCCGCGCCCTGTCGTCCCGCCAGCGGCGTCGCCGGCCAGCTCTCGACGGTCTTGATCCTGGCGATCTTGCCGGCCGGCATGATCACGATCTCGTCGCCGGCGATCAGGCTGCCGGATTCGATGCGGCCGGCGACAATGCGCCGGTCGTCGAACTTGTAGATCGCCTGCACCGGCAGCCGCAGCGCCAGCGTTTCCAGCGGCCGCGCCGGCTCGAGCCTGTCGAGCGCCTCGACCACGGTCGGTCCCTTGTACCAACCGATCCGACCCGTGCGCTCGGCGACGCCGTCGCCGTCGCGCGCCGAAATCGGGATCACCGCCGTCGGCGTCGCGCCGAGGCCGCTCAGATGTGCGGAGATCTCATCGCTGATCGCGTTGAAGCGCTCTGCAGAGAAATCGACGCGGTCCATCTTGTTGACGACGACAGCGACCTGCTTCACGCCGAGCAGGTGCAGGAGATAGCCGTGCCGCCTCGTCTGGTCACGCACGCCTTCGAGCGCGTCGATGATCAGCACCGCGCCGTCGGCCTGCGAGGCGCCGGTGATCATGTTGCGCAGGAACTCGGCGTGGCCGGGTGCGTCGATCAGGACGATGTCGCGCGAATTGGTGCGGAAGCGGATCTGCGTGGTGTCGATGGTGATGCCCTGGTCGCGCTCGGTCTGCAGCGCGTCGAGCAGGAACGACCATTCGAACGGCATGCCGCGCCGCGCGCTGACCGCTTTCAGCATTTCGAGCTTGCCCTCAGGCAGGCTGCCGGTCTCGTGCAGGAGGCGGCCGACCAGCGTCGACTTGCCGTGGTCGACATGGCCGACGATGACGATGCGCACCTGGGGACGCGTGGTGCCGTTCGGAGTGGCGGACGAAGCCGGGGTGACGATCATGTTCATGCGGGCGCTCGCGTCCTTGAGGTCAGAGATAGCCGGCGACGCGCAGGCGCTCGAAAGCGTCCTCGGTCTCGTGGTCGAGCGCGCGCCCGGCGCGCTCCGGCACTTTTGTCTGTTCGAGCTCGATCAGGATTTCGTCGATGCTGGACGCTGTCGAGGCGACCGGGTTGGTGATGTCCTGATCACCCAGCGAGCGATAGCGCTTGCCGTTCCTGGCGAGATACAGCGGGATGATCGGAATGTTCTCGCGCCTGGTGTAGGCCCAGATGTCGGCCTCGGTCCAATGCAGGATCGGATGAATGCGCAAATGCGCGCCTTGCGGCGGCGACGCGTTGAAATGATCCCAGAATTCCGGCGGCTGGTCGCGCACGTCCCAAAAGCCCTCCAGGCCGCGCGGCGAGAACACGCGCTCCTTGGCGCGCGTTGCCTCCTCGTCGCGGCGGATGCCGGCGATCAGGCCGTCGAAGCCGTATTTGGCGAGCGCCATCTTGAGGCCTTCGGTCTTGCGCGCAGCGGAGCGCGCGGCCGGCGGCAGCGTCGGGTCGACGGCATCGATCGGCGGGCAGGGCTCGACGCGCAAATCGAGATCCCACTCCTTGCCGTAATGATCGCGGAAGCGATACATCTCCGGAAACTTCTTGCCGGTATCGACGTGAAGGGCGGGAAACGGCATCTTGCCGAAGAAGGCCTTCCGCGCCAGCCAGATCATGACGTTGGAATCCTTGCCGAGCGACCACAGCAGGGCGATCTTCTTCAGTCGGGCGAAGGCTTCACGGAAGATGTAGATGCTCTGCGCCTCGAGCTGGTCGAGATGGTCCATGCTCGGGGCAAGGTCAGCAGAAAATTCTTGCTGGCCCAGGCGCTCGATGAGGGCCGGGCTGCTCACTCCGACAGCAGCGGAATCGTCCTTAAGAAGATGCATCTCTGCCACTTTGCGTTTGGAGGCGAAAATTCTATAGTTGCAGCGCGGAAGAGAAGAAAAAATTTTCTCTTTGCGCGCTCGAAACGAGACATATATAGAAAATAATTCCAGTCAACCCCGTTTGTGGGGAAGCGAGTAGCGCATGCGGTTCTTGCCGGTGTTTCTCGATCTCAAGGCCGGCCCGGTGGTCCTCATCGGCGCGGGCGAGCTTTTGCGCGCCAAGATGCGCGTGCTCGCTGCTGCCGGCGCGCGCCTCCGCGTGCATGCGATCGACGGCAATCAGGATTTTGGCCTGAGTTCCGGGGACGCGGCGCGCGTCGAACTCGCGAGCGGCGATCCGCTCACTGCCGATCTCTCAGGTGTCATCGCCATCGTCTGCGCGGGTGCCGGCGACGTCGGCGTTGCGATGTCCGTGCGGGCGAAAGCGCTCGGCCTGCCCGTCAACGTCATGGACGATCTCGAGCACTCCAGCTTCATCTTCCCGGCGATCGTCGATCGCGGCGATGTCGTGGTTGCGGTCGGCACCGGCGGCACCTCGCCGGTGGTGGCGCGGCGCGTGCGCGAGAAGATCGAGGCGCTACTGCCGGCCCGCATCGGAGAGCTTGCCGAGTTCATCGGCGGATTCCGCAAATCGATCAACGAGCGCATCGCCGAGTTTCCACTGCGCCGCCGCTTCTGGGAGCGCGTCATCGACGGTCCGATCGGCGCGGCCGTGCTCGCTGGCCGCAGGGGCGAAGCGGACGCATCGCTCAAGGCTATCTCCGATCCCTCTGAATTCGCGCGCGCCGACAAGCCGGAAGGCTCGGTCGCGCTGGTCGGCGCCGGCCCCGGCGATCCTGACCTTCTCACCATCAAGGCGTTGCGCGCCTTGCAGGATGCTGACATCGTCTTCCATGACGAGCTGGTCTCGCCCGAGATTCTCGACCGCATCCGCCGCGACACCACGCGCGTGCCGGTCGGCCGCCGCGTCGGCAAGCCCGGCATCGGACAGGACGCCATCAACAAGCGCATGATCGAAGCTGCGCAAGCCGGCCAGCGTGTGGTGCGGCTGAAGGGCGGCGATCCCTTCGTGTTCGGCCGCGGTGGTGAAGAGGTCGAAGCGCTGCGCGCCGCCGGCATCGGCTATTCTATCATCCCCGGCATCACCGCGGGGCTCGGCGGCGCCGCCGATTTCGAGGTGCCGCTTACCTACCGCCATGAGGCGACCCGCATCACCTTCCTTACCGCGCACAAGGCGCGCGATGCCGAGAACGTGGATTGGTCGACGCTGACCGACACCAAGATGACCGTCGTGGTCTACATGGGCATGACGGCGGCGCCGGCCGTGCGCGCCGGCCTGTTCGCGGCCGGCCGCTCGCCGGAAACGCCGGTTGGCGTGTTCGCCCGTGTCACGCGGCCCGATGCGCAGGGCGCGATCGGCACGCTGCGCGACCTGCCCGAGCTCGTACGGCGGATCCAAGGTGGTCCCGCCATCCTCATCATCGGCGACGTGGTCCGGCATGCCGGCTCGCTTGGCCGTCAAACCTCCAAGAAAACCCCGAAGCAAATCATCTCTGACCTCCTGGATGCAGCCGAATGACCTCCCCGCTTGAACAGAAGAAGATCAAAATCGCCGGCCCCTCGGTCGTGACCGCCAACCGCACCTGGGACGGCATTGTCGTCTACCGCACCGCCGCCAAGGGCTGGTCCGCGGAGCTGTCGGAAGCCGCGATCGTGCGCAACTCCGACGAGGCCAGGGCGTTGCTTGCGGAGTCCATCGCCGATGATGTCGGTGCGATCGGCCCCTATATCGCGCCGGTGCAGATCGGCGAGGACGGCAAGATCCTGCCCGGCAATCTGCGCGAACAGATCCGCCGCACCGGGGTCACCATCGGACAGCCGGCCCAGGTTTAAGGCACGCACTTATGTATGCTTACGACGAAATCGACCGCACGCTCGTCAACGAGCGCGTCTCGGAGTTCCGCGACCAGGTGAAGCGGCGCCTCTCCGGCGAGCTCACCGAGGACGAGTTCAAGATCCTGCGGCTTCAGAACGGCGTCTATCTGCAGTTGCACGCCTACATGTTCCGCGTCGCGATCCCCTACGGCACGCTGGCGACTAACCAGCTGCGGGCGCTCGCCCATGTCGCGCGCAAATACGATCGCGGCTATGGCCATTTCACCACGCGGCAGAACATCCAGTTCAACTGGATCAAGCTCGCCGAGCTGCCGGACGCGCTCGAAGATCTCGCCAAGGTCGGCATCCATGCGATGCAGACTTCCGGCAACAACATGCGCAACGTCACTTCGGACCAGTGGGCCGGCGTCGCGCCCGGCGAGATCGAGGACCCGCGCATCTGGTCGGAGCTGATCCGCCAGCATACCACGCTGCATCCGGAATTCTCGTTCCTGCCGCGCAAGTTCAAGATCGCGATCACCGCGTCGGACCATGACCGCGCCGCGATCAAGATCCACGATATCGGCCTGCGGCTGATCAGGAACGAGAAGGGCGAGACCGGCTTCGAGGTGCTGGTCGGCGGCGGTCTCGGCCGCACGCCGTTCATCGCCAAGACTATCAAGCACTTCGTGCACGGCCGCGACATCCTCAGCTACATCGAGGCTATCTTACGCGTCTACAACCAGTACGGCCGCCGCGACAACATCTACAAGGCGCGTATCAAGATCCTGGTGCACGAGCTCGGCATCGAGAAGTTCTCCCGCGAGGTCGAGGAGGAGTGGCAGCACATCCGCAACTCCTCGCTCCAGATCGACGACGAGGTGATCGAGGACATCCGCTCGCGCTTCACCTATCCCGCCTACGAGAAGTTGCCGCACATGCCCGACGAGCTGCGCCAGGCCGCGGCCGATCCGGATTTCGAGGCGTGGCGCAAGAACTCGGTGGCCCCGCACAAGGTGCAGGGCTATTCGATCGTCACGATCTCACTGAAGCCGACCGGCGGGCCTCCGGGCGATGCCACGGCCGAGCAGATGGACGCGCTGGCCGATCTCGCCGACAAATATTCCTTCGGCGAAATCCGCGTCGGCCATGAGCAGAACCTGGCGCTGCCGCACGTCGCCAAGCGCGACTTGCCGGCGCTGTGGAAGGCGCTCGACAAGCTTGGCCTTGCGACGCCCAACGTCAATCTGATCACCGACATCATCGCCTGCCCCGGGCTCGATTATTGCTCGCTGGCGAATGCGCGCTCGATCCCGATCGCGCAGGAGCTGACGCGGCGCTTCGCCAATCACGAGCTCGCCAATCTGATCGGCCGGCTCCACATCAACATCTCCGGCTGCATCAATGCCTGCGGCCATCACCATGTCGGCCATATCGGCATTCTCGGCGTCGAGAAGAACGGCGAGGAAGTCTACCAGATCACCATCGGCGGCCGCGCCGACGAGAACGCGGCGCTCGGGACCCTGATCGGGCCGGGCGTCAAGTTCGACGAGGTCGCCGATGTCGTCGAGGACATCGTGGAAGCCTATCTGGCGCTGCGTGAGCGGCCCGAGGAGCTGTTCATGGACACGGTGAAGCGCCTCGGCGTCGAACCCTTCAAGGAGCGCGTCTATGCCACTCGTTAACGGCGGAAAGATCGTCGACGACGGCTTCGTCAAGCTCGCCGTCGATACGCCGCTGCCCGAGCGCGGCGACATTCTCGTGCCGGCCGAGCGTTTCCTCGGCGAGGCCGAGGGCTTGCTCCAGCGCGCCGGCAAGGTCGGCGTGATCTGGCCGAACAATCGCGACATCGCTGAGCTCGTGCCGTATCTCGGCAGGATCGCGGCCGTCACGCTGGTGTTCCCGACCTTCCGCGACGGGCGTGCCTACAGCCAGGCACGGCTGCTGCGAGAACGTTACAATTACCGCGGCGAGTTGCGCGCCACCGGCCAGGTGCTGCGCGACCAGTTCGTGTTCATGCTGCGCGCCGGCTTCGACGCCTTCGAGGTCAAGAAGCAGGCGGACGCGGAAGCCTTCATGCAGACGGCCAGGCGCTATTCGGTGTTCTACCAGCCGACCGGCGATGGCCGCATCACGGCGCTGCACCGGCGCATGCAGCTGCGCCATTCCGAAGGTGTTGGCACGTGAACGCGATCGCGCCACAGGTTTCCACGGTTTCTGCGTTGCCCTCGGCGGACGAGCTCGATCGCGCTTTGCGCGATGCCTCGCCTGCGGAGGTCATCGCTGCGGCGCTGAAGACGGTCGGGCGCGACAAGCTCGCGCTGGTATCGTCCTTCGGTACGGAATCGGCGACGCTGCTGAAGGTCATGGCGGACGTCGATCCCGCGATTCCAGTGATCTTTCTCGACACCGGCTGGCTGTTCGAGGAGACGCTGGCTCATCGCGATACGCTGATCGCGATGCTGGGTCTGAAGGATGTCCGGTCGATCAAGCCGGCCGAGGAGACGCTGTCGCGCGACGATCCCGACCGCGACCTCTGGTTCTCCGATCCCGATGCCTGCTGCCGCATCCGCAAGGTCGAGCCGCTGGCGCGTGCGCTGAAGCCGTTCGATGCCTGGCTCAACGGCCGCAAGCGCTTCCAGGGCAATGCGCGCGCCGACATTCCGGTCGTCGAGGACGATGGCGCGCGGCTGAAGTTCAATCCCTTCGCCAACGTCTCGCCCGAGGAGATCGAGGCGATCTTCAGCCGTGCCAAATTGCCGCGGCACCCTCTGGTTGCGTCAGGATTTCTGTCGGTTGGCTGTATGCCTTGCACCAGCAGAACGGCCGAGGGCGAGGACGCGCGCGCCGGCCGATGGCGGGGCCGCGCCAAGACAGAATGCGGCATTCACACGATGAAGGTTTCGTAGCACGGTCGCGCTGCCACGCTGCGAACAAGAAAATCCGGTTCCGTTGACTTGAGTGCGTTTCGCCCCGAGTTATGCCTGCCGTCGATGACGCCGATGTCGTCGAGGTGAATGGAGATGGACATGATGCGCCGTATCGTTCCGCTCGCTGCAGGACTCCTCTGGGCAAGCTCGGCTCTCGCCGCTGACATCAGTTTGCTGAACGTGTCGTACGATCCCACGCGTGAGCTCTATGGCGAGTTCAACAGGGCGTTCGCGAATGCCTATCAGAAGGAGACCGGCAAGAGCATCGAGATCAAGCAGTCGCATGGCGGTAGCGGTTCGCAGGCGCGCGCGGTGATCGACGGATTGCAGGCCGACGTGGTGACGCTCGCGCTCGCCTATGACATCGATGCCATCGCTGCCAAGGGCCTGGTGGCGGCGGATTGGCAAAAGCGCCTGCCGCAGAATTCATCCCCCTATACCTCGACCATCGTGTTCCTGGTGCGCAAGGGCAATCCCAAGGGCATCAAGGACTGGGACGATCTGATCAAGCCGGGCGTCGCGGTGATCACGCCGAACCCGAAGACATCGGGCGGGGCACGCTGGAATTATCTTGCGGCCTGGGGCTTTGCGCAGAAGAAGCTCGGCTCGGCCGACAAGGCCAAGGACTTCATCGGCAAGCTCTACCAGCAGGTCCCGGTGCTGGATACCGGCGCGCGCGGCGCCACCGTGACCTTCGTCGAGCGCGGTGTCGGCGACGTGCTGCTCGCCTGGGAGAACGAGGCGTTCCTTGCGCTGAAGGAGTTCGGCACGAACAAGTTCGAGATCGTGGCGCCGCCACAATCGATCCTCGCCGAGCCGCCGGTCGCGATCGTCGACAAGGTTGCCGACAGAAAGGGCAATCGCAACGTCGCCGATGCCTATCTGCAATATTGGTACACCAGGGAGGGGCAGGAGATCGCCGCGCGCAACTTCTACCGTCCGCGCGATGCCGAAATCGCCAAGAAGTACGAAAATGCCTTCGCCAAGGTCGAATTGTTCACGATCGACGACGTTTTCGGCGGCTGGACCAAGGCACAGCGGGAACATTTTGCCGACGGCGGCGTCTTTGATCAGATCTACAAGAACTGATCAGGCGCTGTCTTAAGAGGCTTTTGCAGGGGGCCTGGTGAGCGCAGTTGCAGCACGACGCCGGACATTGCCGGGCTTCGGTCTCACCATGGGACTGACGCTGACCTGGCTGTCCGTGATCATCCTGATTCCGCTCGCCGGCCTGTTCCTGAAATCGCTCGAGCTCAGTCCCGAGCAGTTCTGGAACATCCTTTCCAGCCGCCGCACCCTGAACGCGCTCCGCGTCTCGTTCGGCCTCGCCTTTGCGGCGGCCTGCGTCAATCTCGTCATGGGCAGCATCATCGTCTGGGCGCTGGTGCGCTACCGTTTCCCGGGCCGCCGGCTGTTCGACGCCATCGTCGACGTGCCCTTCGCGCTGCCGACCGCGGTGGCCGGCGTGGCGCTGACCGCGCTGTTCGCCGAGAAGGGCTGGCTGGGCGCGCCGCTTGCCGCGCTCGGTCTCAAGGTTGCGTTCACGCCGCTCGGCATCTTCGTCGCCATGATCTTCATCGGTATTCCCTTCGTGGTGCGCACGGTGCAGCCGGTGCTCCAGGATCTCGACCCCGAGATCGAGGAGGCCGCGGGCAGCCTGGGCGCCAGCCGCTGGCAGACCATCATCCGCGTGATCCTGCCGTCGCTCGCACCGGCGCTGCTCACCGGCCTCGCGCTCGCCTTCGCCCGCGCGGTCGGCGAATACGGCTCGGTGATCTTCATCGCCGGCAATCTGCCCAACGTCTCCGAGATCGCGCCGCTCCTGATCGTGATCCGTCTCTCCGAGTTCCGTTATGCCGATGCGACTGCGATCGCGGTGGTCATGCTGGTCGTGTCGTTCGTGATCATCTTTGCCGTCAACCGGCTCCAGCGCTGGGCGCAGAGCCGGATTCCGGCGCGCTGAGGGCGGATCATGACGATGCAGATCGCCCATTCCGGCCCGGTCACCTCGTCCGACGGGAAGACCCGTGCACGTGAAGCCCTCGCGCGGGACAATCTTCGCACCGAGCCGAAGGCCGTGCGCATTGCCATCATCATGCTCGCGATCGCGTTTCTCACCATCTTCGTCGTGCTGCCGCTGGTGGTGGTGTTCGCGCATGCGTTCTCGAAGGGAATCGCCGCCTATCTCGCCGCGCTCGCCGAGCCGGAGGCGCTGGCTGCGATCAGGCTGACGCTGCTGGTCGCCGCGATCTCCGTCGGCCTCAATCTGGTGTTCGGCCTCGTCGCCGCCTGGGCCATCGCCAAGTTTGATTTCCCGGGCAAGACGTTCCTGATCACGCTGATCGACCTCCCGTTCTCGGTGAGCCCGGTGATCTCGGGCCTCGTCTTCGTGCTGCTGTTCGGCGCGCAGGGTTATTTCGGCACCTGGCTGCGGGACCATGACATCCAGATTCTGTTCGCGGTCCCCGGCATCGCGCTTGCCACCACCTTCGTGACCTTCCCGTTCGTGGCGCGCGCGCTGATCCCCCTGATGCAGGAGCAGGGCACGCAGGAGGAGGAGGCCGCGATCTCGCTCGGAGCCTCCGGCCTGCAGACCTTCTTCCGCGTTACCCTGCCCAACATCAAATGGGGTGTGCTCTACGGCGTCCTGCTCTGCAACGCGCGTGCGATGGGCGAGTTCGGTGCGGTCTCCGTCGTCTCCGGACACATCCGCGGCGAAACCAACACGATGCCGCTCCTGGTCGAGATTCTCTACAACGAGTACCAGTTCGTCGCCGCCTTCGCGATCGCCTCGCTGCTCGCAATGCTGGCGCTGATCACGCTGATCGCGAAGACCGTTCTCGAACGCCATCTGGACGAAGGACAAGACCCAAGTGACCATTGAAGTCAGGAATCTCGTCAAGACGTTCGGCAGCTTCAAAGCCCTCGACGGCGTCGATCTCAAGGTCGACAGCGGCGAGTTGGTGGCGCTGCTCGGTCCGTCCGGCTCCGGCAAGACCACGCTGCTGCGGATCGTCGCCGGGCTCGACTGGCCCGATTCCGGCGAAGTCTTCATCAATGGCGAGGACGCGCTGGCGCAGGGCGCGCGCGAGCGGCATGTTGGCTTCGTGTTCCAGCACTATGCGCTGTTCCGCCACATGAGCGTGTTCGAGAACGTCGCCTTCGGCCTGCGCGTGCAGCCGCGCGCGGTCCGCAAGGACGAGGCTGCGATCCGCGCGCGCGTCAAGGAGCTGCTCGATCTCGTGCAACTCGACTGGCTCGCCGACCGCTATCCGAGCCAGCTCTCCGGCGGCCAGCGCCAGCGCATCGCGCTCGCCCGCGCGCTCGCGATCGAGCCGCGCATTCTGCTGCTCGACGAGCCCTTCGGCGCGCTCGATGCCAAGGTCCGCAAGGAGCTGCGAAAGTGGCTGCGCGCGCTGCATCACGAGATCAACGTCACCTCGATCTTCGTCACCCATGACCAGGAGGAGGCGCTGGAAGTCGCGAACCGCGTCGTGGTGATGGACAAGGGCAGGATCGAGCAGATCGGCACGCCCGACGACGTCTACGAGAGCCCGGCGAGCGCGTTTGTCCATGGCTTCATCGGTGAGTCCATCGAGCTGCCGGTCCAGGTCGAGGGCGGTGCTGTCAGGCTCGACGGCCGGCCGCTTCGGCTCACAGCGGACGGAATTGCGCCTGGCGCGTCAAAGCTGTTCGTGCGGCGACATGACATGCTGGTCGGCCCACCCGGCAGCGGCGCCTTCGAGGGCGCGGTCCGGCATGTCCGCAATTTCGGCCCCGTGCAGCGCGCCGAGGTCGCGCTCTCGGGCGGCCAGACCATCGAGATCGATGCCCCTCGCGACAAGGAACTTCGCGCCGGCGACACCATCGGATTGGAGCCCCGCCGCTACCGGATATTTGCGGGTTGAACACCCGTCATTCCGGGTTCGCTGATGCACGTCGTCCCCGAACGACTTGCGTTGATTTTCTTCAAAATTCACCTTTCAGCCACGGTTGATATGCAACAACGGCCCCTCATTTTGGGGGCCTCGATTCATGCGCGCTGCGGCCGCAATTCTCATCACTTTGCTGCTCGCCGGCTGTGCCGGCAACGAAGCACCGGTCCAGCAGCCATCCATGTACACCGACATGGCGGTTCCGGGTTCCAAGCTCGATGCGCAGGCGGCTGCGGTGATGATCTCGCAATACCGCCAGAACAACGGGCTGGGCACCGTCGTGATCGATCCCGACCTGATGCGGCTCGCCGAGTCCCAGTCGGGCGCGATGGCGGCGGCCAACAAGATGGACCACGACGTCCGCGCGCCGCTGGCCAAGCGTCTGGCCGCCGGCGGTTATCCCGCGACCGTGGCGGTCGAGAACGTCTCGGCCGGCTATCATACGCTGGCGGAAGCGTTCTCCGGCTGGCGCGACTCGCCTCCTCACCGCGCCAACATGCTCAAGGGCGGTGTCACAAAATTAGGCATCGCGGCGAGCTATGCTCCCGGCACCAAATACAAGGTGTTCTGGACCATGATCCTGGCCTCGACGGAGTCCCGATAAGCCAGACTTGATCCGGGGATGCATTGACGCCGCGACGGAGTGTCGCCACGGTAGCTCGCCTTTTGCTATTGTTCCCTTATGGCCGATCATAGTCCGGAAATCGCAACAATCCCGACGAATGCGCAACGCGTCCTGGTTCTCCAGGGCGGCGGCGCGCTGGGCTCCTACCAGGCCGGGGCCTATCAGGCGCTGTGCGGCTACGGCTTCGAGCCGGGATGGGTGGCCGGCATCTCCATCGGCGCGGTCAACGCTGCCATCATCGCCGGCAATGAGGGCCAGACGCGGGTCAAGCGGCTCAAGGAGTTCTGGGAGATGGTCTCGGCGCCGGTACCGTGGAAGCCGATCGGCAAGAGCGACCACAGCCGCGAGTTGTTCAATTCGACCAGTGCTGCGCTGATTGCGACCTTCGGCGTGCCCGGCTTCTTCACGCCGCGCATTCCGCCGGCGCCGCTCTGGCCGCCGGGGCATCCCGAAGCGGAAAGCTATTACGACACATCGCCGCTGAAGAAGACGCTGGAGCGTCTCGTCGATTTCGACCGCATCAACGATCTGAAGACACGGCTGTCGGTCGGCGCAGTCGGCGTCACCTCGGGCAACTTCAAATATTTCGACAATTACGAGTTCAAGAAGCTCGGCAAGACCATCGGCCCCGAGCACATCATGGCCTCCGGCGCGCTGCCGCCGGGCTTTCCCTCCGTGAACATCGACGGCGAACATTACTGGGACGGCGGCATCGCTTCCAACACCCCGCTCGACTACGTGCTCGATGCCGAGGTCGAACGCGACATGCTGATCTTCCAGGTCGATTTGTTCTCCGCGCGCGGCGACCTGCCGAACTCGCTGCTGGAAGCCGCCGAGCGCGAGAAGGACATCCGCTATTCCAGCCGCACGCGGATGAACACCGACAAGAACAAGCAGCTGCACAACGCGCGCCGGGCCGTGCGCGACCTGATCAGCAAATTGCCGGACTATCTCAAGAACGATCCTTCCGTCGAATTCCTGGCGAAAGTGTCGCGCGAAAGCACCGTCACCGTGGTGCATCTGATCTACCGCAGCAAGAACTACGAATCCTCGTCCAAGGATTACGACTTCTCGCACGTCGCCATGGTCGAGCATTGGGAAGCTGGCGTGCGCGACGTGCATCTGTCGATGCGCCACAGGGACTGGCTCGAGCGGCCCCAGTCCAGCGAGACCATGGTGACCTACGATCTCACGGGGGACGTCACCGCGCCCCCGGCAAAAAGGAGCGAATAGAATGGGTAGTCTGTCAGGCAAGAACGCCGTCGTGACCGGGTCGACCAGCGGCATCGGGCTCGCCTATGCACGCGCCTTCGCTGCCGCCGGTGCCAATGTCGTCATCAACGGCTTCGGCTCACCGGAGGACATCGAGAAGGAACGCGCCAAGATCGAGTCCGACTTCAAGGTCAAGGCGATCTACTCGCCTGCCGACATGACCAAGCCCGCCGAGATCGCCGGCATGATCGCGCTCGGCGAGAAGACGTTCGGCTCGGTCGACATCCTCGTCAACAATGCCGGCATCCAGTTCGTCTCGCCGATCGAGGAGTTTCCGGTCGAGAAGTGGGACCAGATCATCGCGATCAACCTGTCCTCGGCCTTCCATGCCATCCGTGCCGCCGTTCCCGGCATGAAGAAGAAGGGCTGGGGCCGCATCATCAACACGGCGTCCGCGCATTCGCTGGTCGCCTCGCCCTTCAAGTCGGCCTATGTCTCGGCCAAGCACGGCATCGCCGGTCTCACCAAGACCGTGGCGCTGGAAGTCGCGACCCACAAGATCACCTGCAACTGCATCAGCCCGGGCTATGTCTGGACGCCGCTCGTCGAGAAGCAGATCCCCGACACGATGAAGGCGCGCAACCTGACACGCGAGCAGGTCATCAACGACGTGCTGCTCGATGCGCAGCCGACCAAGGAGTTCGTCACCTCCGAGCAGGTCGCCGCGCTCGCGCTGTTCCTGTGCAGCGACGACGCCGCGCAGATCACCGGCACCAACCTGTCGATCGACGGCGGCTGGACCGCGGAGTAAGCACGACGATGCGGTGGTGCCGTAGGGTGGGCAAAGGCGCGTTGCGCCGTGCCCGCCATGCGTCCCATCGAAGTGAAATGGTGGGCATGCTTCGCTTTGCCCACCCTACGATTCTGTCGTCCGGTCCCGGCCTCAATGGCTCCAGGCCAGCGCCGTGACGATGGCCGACGACAGGTTCAGTTCCGCGAAGACGATCCGGCCGGCGACCACGAACAGCACGCAGGCAAGCGTCAGCCGCAGCACCGTCTCGGGCACGCGCGTCGCGCTATAGCTGCCGACGATGATGCCGGGCAGAGAGCCCAGCAGCAGCACGCCCATCAGCGCCCAGTCGACGTCACCGAGCGCCCAATGTCCGATGCCGGCGACCAGTGTCAGCGGCACCGCATGGGCGATGTCGGAGCCGACGATGGTCGCCATCGGCAGGCGCGGATAAAGCAGCAGCAGCACGGTCACGCCGACCGCGCCGGCGCCGACCGAGGAGATCGAGACCAGCACGCCCAGCACGACGCCGGTGATCACGGTCGCAATCAAAGTGGTGCGCGCGTCGACCTGCTCGAGGCGCTTTCGATAGCGGTCCATGATCGACTTGCGAAAAATCAACGAGGTTGCAGTCAGCAGCAGCGCAAAGCACAGCACCAGATTGACGAGGCTGCGCTCGGCATCGCTCTTGAGGTCGAGCTTCCACAGCACCAGCAGCGTCACCGCGCTGGCCGGAATGCTGCCGCAGGCGAGCCGCAGCACCGCCGGCCAGTGCACGCTGCGCGACCAGCCATGCACCACGCTGCCGCCGGTCTTGGTGGCAGCGGCATAGAGCAGGTCGGTGCCGACCGCGGTGGAAGGGTGGACACCGAACAACAGGATCAGCAGCGGCGTCATCAACGAGCCACCGCCGACGCCGGTCATGCCGACAAGCAGGCCGACGGCGAATCCGGAAGCGACGTAGAGTGGATCGAACATATCAGGGGAATCTTAGGTTGATCTCGTCGGATGGGCAATACGACGTAGAATAAACTTTCCCTGACGGGCAAGTCGTTGGATCAAATAAGAGAAATATTTCCGCGGGGCGGCGACAGACAGTCGTTTCGCCCAAATCGGTGCCCTCTCGCGAAACAGCCGTTCGCGGTGCTCACGCGCCGACGCCGAGGAAATCCCGCGCCAGGTCAGGGTTGGCGGTAAGCTCGGCGGAGGTGCCCTCGAACACCACATGGCCGTTGTTGAGGCCGTAGACGCGGGTGGCGAAGCTCAGCGCTGCGGCGACGTTCTGCTCGACCACGATCATGGTGCGTCCCTCGCGGGCAAGACCTGCGGCAACGTTGACGAGATCGCGCACGATCAGCGGCGCCAGTCCCTCGAACGGCTCGTCGAGCAGGATGATGCGGGCGTCGCGGATCAGCGCGCGGGCGATCGAGAGCATCTGCTGCTCGCCGCCCGACAGCGTTCGTCCGAGAGACTTGCGTCGTTCCTTCAGGCGCGGAAACACACCGTAGATGCGCTCGAACGACCACGCGTTCGGCGCGGTCAAGGCCGCGATGCGCAGGTTCTCCTCTACCGTGAGGCCGCCGAAGATCGCGCGCTCCTCGGGGACGAGCTGCACGCCCATGTTAGCGATGGCGGATGGAGCGAGACCGCTGATCGGCTTGCCATCGAGCCGGATCTCGCCACTCCTCGGAGCGAGCACACCCATGATCGAGCGCAGCGTCGTGGTCTTGCCGGCGCCGTTGCGACCGAGCAGCGCCACGACCTCGCCCTCCTCGACCCGGATCGAGAGGTCGAACAGGACATGGGAATCGCCGTAAAGCGTGTTGATGCGGTCGACTTCAAGCAGGCTCATGCGCGTGAAGCCCTCCGAGGTAAGCATCCTGAACCTGCTGGTTGCCGCGGATCTCGTCCGCCGTGCCGTCGGCGAGCAGGCGGCCTTCGTAGAGCACGGTGATGCGCTCGGCGAGGCCGAAGATCGCGTCGAGGTCGTGCTCGACGATGACGATGGTGCAGGTCTGGGCGATGTCGCGGATCAGTGCGCAGGTCGCGGCGCGTTCCGACGGGCTCATGCCGGCGAGGGGCTCGTCGAGCAATAGCACCTTCGGGCTCGTCGCAAACGCCATGCCGATCTCGAGCCGGCGCTTCTCGCCGTAGGCGAGGATGTGCGCCGGCGTGTCGGCGCGCGTTGCAAGATGGAGCAGCGCCATGATCGCGTCGATCTGTGCCTCCACCTCCGGCAGGCTGTTGGCCGTTCGCAGCAGGTCGATCCGCAGCGGTCCGCGGCAGCGCGCCAAGGCGGCGATGCGCAAATTCTTCCGCACCGAGAGATTCGGAAAGAGCTGGTTCAACTGGTTGGACTTGGCGATGCCGAACTGCGCGGTCCGGCTGACCCCGTGGCCGGTCACTTGCGATCCGAACAACAGCACATGACCCGAGGTCGGGCTGACCTCGTCCAGCAGCATCTTGAACAGCGTGCTCTTGCCGGCGCCGTTCGGGCCGATCACGGCATGAATGGAGCCGCAGCGCACCTTGAACGAGACGCCGTCAACCGCCTTCAGCCCGCCATAGTGCCGCGCCAGCGCGCAGGCTTCCAGGGCAATGTCGCTGTCGCCGGTGGCGGGTGACGGCAATGGCAGGGCGGTGTCGCGTCCCCTGCTCGATGCAGTTTTCACCGCGCCGCCGGCCTCGATCGCCTCGGTCACGGCCTCTGCGGCCTGCCGCGCGGCGAGAGTTCGGCGTTCGGTCCACCAATGGATGATCTCGCCGCAGATGCCGCGACGCAGGCCGACGACCAGGACGATGAAGGCGATGCCGAGCACCAGCTTCCACAGCGTGGTGAGGCCGGGAATGAGCTGGAGATTGTCGCGCAGCCACAGCCAGACCGCGGCGCCGACCAGCGGTCCGATCAGGGTGTTGGCGCCTCCGACGATGGTCTGGACCACGAGCTGGCCGGACGTCTCCAGCGAGAACGCGTCCGGCGGCATGTAGCTCTGGAACGAGCCGAGCAGGCCGCCGGCGAGTCCGGCGTAGAGCGCGGCGATGACGAAGGCTGCGAGCTTGTAGGCCGGCACGTTGTGGCCGAGCATTGCGACGCGCGCGGTGTTCTCCTTGATCGCGAGCAGGATCGCGCCCACGGGAGAGCGGACGATGCGGCGTGCCAGTACGTAGCCACCAAAGAAAATCACCGCGAACAGCACGTACATCGGCAGGCCTGCGCCGATGCGGATGGCATGCTCGCCGAAGCCGAGCACGGGCACCGGCACTCCGGGAATGCCGTTCTCGCCACCGGTATAGTGCGACAGCGGCGAGTTCTCGATGAAATAGGCCATCTGGCCGAACGCCAGCGTGATCATCGTGAAGTAGATGCCGATGCGGCGCACCGCGAGCCAGCCGACGACGAGTCCGAATGCGCCGGCCGATATCGTGCCCGCGGCGAGCGCCAGCCACACGCTGCTCAGCGTGCCGGAAACCAGCAGATACGCCGTGACGAAGCCGCCGACGCCGTAGAACGCGGCCTGGCCGAATGACAGGAGGCCGGCGAGGCCAAACAGTATGTCGAAGCCGAGCCCGATCAGTCCCCAGTTCAGCACCCGCGTCAGCAGGTCGATGGAAAAACCAAGATGCGGCAGCACCACCGGTGCCGCAATCAGCCCGGCAAGAATCGCGAGCTCCGGAATGTGGCTCCGCAGCCCGCCCGATCGCGACGTGTTCATACCCGTCCTTCCGAGCCGAACAGGCCTTGCGGGCGCAATACCAGGAGCAGCGCCATCAGCGCGTAGAGCATCACTTCCGAATAGGAGGAGTTGAACGCGCTGGTGAGGCTGACGATCTCGCCGGCGATCAGCCCTCCGACCACGGCGCCCGGGAACGAGCCGAGGCCGCCGAGCACGATCACGACGAAGGACTGCGCCATGAAATTCGCGCCCATGTCCGGGGTCACCGCGACGACCGGAGCATACAGCATTCCGGCGAGGCCGACTGCGACGACGCCGATTGCGAACACCAGGAGGAAGGTGCGCCGCAGATTGATGCCGAGGATGCCGACCATGCCGGGGTTCTCGATGCCGGCACGAACCACGAGACCCATCGAAGTGCGGTAGAGAACGAGATAGAGGCCGACCAGCAGCGTTGCGATGATGGCGATGAGCTGGAGGCGATAGGTCGGATAGATCAGGAATCCGAGCTGCGTAGCGCCCTGTCCCCATGACGGCGTCGGCACGCGCTGCGCATTGCCGCCGAAGACGGCGCGCACGCACTCCACGAGCACGATGCCGATGCCGTAGGTGACGAGGATCTGGTCTTCATGCGGCCGGCCGTAGAAGAAGCGGATGATCAGGCGCTCGAGCAGGAAGCCGAGCACCAGCATGAAGCCGCAGCCGACCGCAATCGCGAGCAGGAACGACTGGGTGTATTGCAGCATGACGAAGGCCGCATAGGCGCCCACGGCGAACAACGCGCCGTGGGCGAAGTTCAGGACACCGAGCGTGCCCAGGATGATGGTCAGGCCGCTGCTGACGAGCGCCAGCAGCGAACCGAGGGCGAGGCCGTTGAAGGCCTGCGAGGCGAGGGCGGGCCAGCTTGGCATCCGGGCGGCTCAGGTATAGGAGCCGAGCTTGCAGCCGAACAGGTCCGGCGGATTCATCACGCTCTCGCCTTCGGCAACGTCGACGATCTCGTAATAGTCCTCGGGCCCCTTCATCGCCGCCGGCGCCTTGCCGCGCAGGACCGGGATCGGACGCACCATCTGGTGATCCTCGGCGCGGAAATAGACCTTGCCGATCGTGGTCTCGTAGGGCTGCTCCTTCGAGGCCTCCATCGCCTTGATGACGTCGACCGGATTGAAGCTCTTCACCCGCTCGACCGTCAGCGCCCAGAGATAGGTCTGCATGTAGCCGATATGGGCGCCCCAGCGCGGGTGATACTTGTTCTTCGCGACGAAGGCGTCGACGAAGCCCTTCGCGAGCGGATAGCGATCCGACAGCGTCCACCAGAAGTCGCAGCTGCCATAGACGCCCTGCATGATTTCGGCGCCGAGCTCCTTGTCCTGGAACGAGGACAGGTTAGGCACCACCAGTTTCATCTTCTTGAGCACGCCGAATTGCTCGGCCTGCTTGGTCGAGGCGACCGCGTCGGCGCCGAAGGCGATGTTGACGAACACGTCCGCGCCGCTGTTGGCGATGTTGAGAAGCGCCGAGGAATAGTCGGTGGTGCCGAGCGGAACCACTTCCTTGGCGACCTGTTGCCAGCCCTGTTCCTTCGAGAACGTCGCGAAGCTGTCATAGACCGTGTGGCCGTAGGTATAGTCTGGCACCAGGAAGGCGGTCTTCATGTTCTTGCCGAGCGCCTTGGCGACGACAGGCGCGAGCGCCTTGGCGGCCATGTAGGCGTTCTGCTGCGAGCGGAAGCCATAGCGCTGGCAGTTCTTGCCGGTAATGTCGTTGGAGCCGGCGATGCCCACCATGTAGAGCACCTTTTCGCGGGAGCCCAATTCCTCCAGCGCGATTGCGCTGGCGCTCGACACCGAGCCTGAAAGCATGATCGCCTTGTCGCGCTGGATGAACTGCGTGGCGCTCTGCACGTCGAGATTGGGTTTGCCCTCGGTGTCGGACACCTTGTAGCGGATCTGGCGGCCGAGCACGCCCTTGCCTTGCAGGCCCCATTTCTTCGCGGCATCGCCGCCCGCGTTGATCTCCGAGATCGCCAGTTCGTAACCAAGCTTGAGATCGCCGCCGTCGCCGGAGAAGACCCCGGTGAGCGGAATGGTCAGTCCGACGAAGACCGAGTCCGCGGTGACGCCGTCCGGGAAGGTGCCGATGCTGGCCGGCGTCTGCGCCCAGGCGGCGCTACCTGGAAGCACGAGACCGGCAGCGGCGCCGGCGCTTCCGAGCAGAATCTGACGACGATCGAGCTTCATGACTCACCTTCCATGTTTGATCACCGCCGGATCGGCCGGTGCATTGCGGTTGGGTATGAGCCGGGCTCACGACCCGGCATCGATGTGATCGCTCTCCGCGTCCGGCTGGGACGCCGCGTTTCCGGTGAAGGACACGGGATTGAGCCGGCGGCGGTTGACGCTGAGGTCGAAAATGTCGAATCGGTTGTAGTAGCCGACCACGTCATGAAACTGCTTGGGCTCGACGCAGCGGTTGAGATCGATCTCGGCGTAGAGGATGCCTTCCTCGTCGCGCAGCGCCTCGCCGATCTGCTCCCCGGTCGGATCGAGGAAGAAGGTTTCCGCGCGCGGTGTCGCGTCGAGCACGGCGGCGGCGGAGGCGTCGCGCGCCACCAGCATGTCGCGCGCTGCCTTGTCGAGCACGCCCGCGGTGACGAGGCCGAACACCTTTGCCTCGAAGCAATGCGCGCTCGCCCGGATCCGGGTCGCTGATGCGATGTGGTAATTGCCGCCACCGGCCGGCCGGCGGGTCGGCCAAACCGGCGGCCAGCTCGAAATATGAAGCTGCTCACCCTGCGCCATCAGCGAATAGCGTGCCAACGGGTTGGTGTTCTCGCCGCAGATCAGTTGCCCGATCTTGCCGAGCCTGGTCTCGACGACGCGCAGGCCCGCGCCGTCGCCGCCGCTCCAGATCAGCTTCTCGTAGAAGGTCGGCACCAGCTTGCGGTGGTGGTTGAGGATCTCGCCGTCCTCGCCGATCAGGAGGTTGCTATTCCAGATCGCACCGACGCTCGCCGGCGACTTCTCGCTGATGCCGATCGACACCACGACGCCGAGCGCGCGCGCTTCGTCGCGGATCGCCTTGATCTCGGGGCCGTCGACCAGCACGGACTGGTCAGCCATGCGGACGAACAGGTCGTGATTGTCGATCGGAGCCCACAGCGCAGCCCATACCGGGAATGCAGGAATGAACGTCTCGGAGAATGCCACGATCTCGGCGCCGGCGGCGGCTGCCTCACGGATGAGCGAGATTGCCTTCTTTGTGGTCGCCGAGCGGTCGAGAAAGACTGGCGCAGCATGGACCGCGGCGGCCTTGAAGCGAGGAAGCATGGCTTTGTCCTTGGTTCAGGACAGGCTAGTGGCGTCCCCGGGGCCTCGATACAGACAATCCTGCAAGACGGCTTGCAGGGGGCGACAATCCGTCCCACCGTACGTCGCTGGCACAACGCTTGCTGTCTGGTGGACATGCAGGAGTTCAACGCACTCGACTGGGACGACCTCAAGATATTTCTTCACGCAGCCCGCGGCGGCAGCCTGGGCAGCGCGGCCAAGCGTCTGCGGGTCGACCAATCCACCATCAGCCGGCGGATCGCGCATCTCGAATGCGCGCTCGGCGCGACGCTGTTCGAGCGTTCGCCGCAGGGGTTGCGTGTCAACGAAGCCGGCGAGCGCCTGCTCTGTCACGCCGAGCGGATCGAGAGCGCTGTCATTGCGATGCATCAGGACGTGCAGCGCGGCGGCAGCCGGATGGCGGGCCGCGTCCGGCTCGCGACAATGGAAGGTATCGCCTCGCTCTATCTCGCATTCCGCTTCGCACCGCTGCGGCAACGTTATCCCGATCTCACCGTCGAGCTCCTGACCTCCCCGCAGGCGGTCTCAGTCAATCGCCGTGAGGCCGATCTTTTCCTGAGCTTCTTCCGTCCGCCGGGACAGGGCATGGTGTCCGAGCGGCTCGGCAGCTTTCAGCTCGCCCTCTACGGCTCACAAGATTATCTCGCTCGCGAGGGCATGCCCGAACGGCTCGCGGACCTCGCGCGCCACAGCTTCGTCACCTACATCGACGATTTGATCCAGCTAGACTCGGTGCGCTGGCTCGACGACATCATCCGCAATCCTCCGGTCAGCTTTCACTCCAACAGCATGATCGCGCAGATGAACGCCGCGGCCGGCGGCATCGGCCTTGTGCTGCTGCCGAGCTTTGCGGTGGCTGGCCGCAGCGATCTGGTTCCGGTGTTGCACGAGAAGATGTCGACGACGCGCGACGTCTGGATCAACGTCCACAGCGACCTCCAGTTCGTGCCGCGCATCCGGGCCGTCTCGAGCTATCTCAAGGCGATGTTCAAGTCCGACCCACTGATGCAGGCGGATACGTCAGGCCGCAAGATGCTCGACGCGCTGCTGGTGGCGGATGCCGCGGTCGTCGCATTTCAGAGCGGCTGAAGGCGCGACGGTTAAGCCGTGCGGCGGCCGAACGCCAGCACGTGCAGTCCGAGGCGCTGCCGCACGATCCAGAACAGCAGCACCGTCTCGAAGGTCAGCGAGATCGAGGTCGCGGCCGCGGCGCCATGGCCGCCATAGGGCGGTACCAGCGCAATGCAGAGCACGACGTTCATCACGAAGGCCAGTGCATAGGCCAGCGCGCAGATCTTCTGCTGGCCGAGCATGTTGAGCAGCCGCTCCACCGGGCCGATCGCGGAGCGCACCACGAGCCCGATCGCGGCGACGAACATGATGTCGTAGCCGACCACGAATTGCGGCCCGAACAGCCACAGCAGCGGCTTGCCGAGCGCCAGCAGCACGATGGTCGCAGCCAGCGACGGCCAGAACGTCCAGTTGATGGCGTGCGCCACATAGGCCGAGAGGCGCGCCTTGTCGCCGAGCGCATTGTATTCCGCGAAGCGATGCGCCGTCGTTGCCGACATCGCGTAGTGGATGAACGAGACCAGCGCCAGCGTCTTCACCACAGCGAAATAGACGCCGACTTCCTCTGAGGGACGGAATTGCTGCAGCACCAGCACGTCGGTGTAGGAGAGCAGCAGGTAGAAGCTCTCGACCAGCAGGATCGGTAGTGAGATGGCGAGCCAGCCCCTGATGTCGTAGGCCTTGGGGCCCGGCCCGATGTGATCGGCGAGCTTGCGGTTCAGCACCAGCATCTGCCCGGTCATCGCGATCCACACCGCACCTGCGCTCGCGACCATCGCGGCGACCGCGCCGAGATGATAGCCGAGCAGGAAGGCCGCGGCCGTGAGGCCGATGATCAACGCCTGGCGGATGATGAATTGCGGCATCAGGCCGAGCTGCATCCAGTCATGCGAGCGCGCGATGCCGTCCTGGGTGTTGGCGACGACGAAGGCGGGCAGCGTCATGCAGCCGATATAGAGCGGCAGTTCCTCGGCCGGATCGATCCAGGGCGACAGCAGCTTGACGATGCCGGCAAGGGCGAGCGAGACCAGCGCGGACACGGCAAAGGTCAGCCAGCGGCTGCCGGAGAGAAAGCCGCGCAGCAGCGCCTGCGCGTCGCTGGCGCGGTACTCCGGGATGATCTTCTGCGCGGAGGCGGAGATGCCGAAATCCATCATGCTGCCGAGCAGCAGCACCCAGGTCCAGACATAGACATAAATGCCGTACTCGGACGTGCCCATCCAGCGCGCAAGCAGAACCTGCGAGACATAGGCGAGCCCCGCGCTGATCACGCGGATGACGAAGATGGTGCCGGCGAGTCGCCGCGTCAGCGACGCCTCGGTCGATCCGCCCGTCAGCTTGGCCCGCAGCCGCGCGATCAGCCCGGCCGGTCCGGTCGTTCCGGGTTGTGCGTCCATCACGGCCACGTCGAACAGTCCCCAGGCATCCCGCATGCTGCGGCATGCCAGGGGACTAGCAACCATTCGTTAAGATTCGGTTGGGTGGGGCGCTAATTCAAATTCGTATTGAACTCGTACGCCTTGTCAGGCCCGACCAGCGTGAATTTCAGCGCCGCACCATCCGGCTTGGCGCCCGGCGGCAGTCCGTCGAGCTCGAAAGAGAACCGCATCACCCCAGGCGGGCTGTGCGGCACCGGCGCCGGAATCGGCAGCGCCCAATCGGGCGTCGGCCCTTCCACGAACAGATTGACGTTGCGGCTGTCCGGCGTCACCACGTCGACCACCACGTTCTTGGGCCCGTCACGCTTGACGTCGCGGATGGTGAGCGGATTGGGGTCGCCGATATTGGCGGGCTTGGGCACGGTGTCGAGCGCAGCACGCAAGTTCGCATCCTCGGTCGAGGCGACGCTGTTGAAGCCGAGCTCGGCGCTGGCCTCGACGGGAATGCAGAGCTTCTCGCAGACCGCGTAATTGATCTCGGCGCGCAAGATCACGGGCTTGTCGGCGGCCTTGGCGACGATGCGCAAGGGCAGCACGATCTGGTTGTGGTAGCCGATCGAATGGCCGCCCGCGCCGTCGTTGAATTTCAGCGGCGCCGGCCACATGATCGTCACCGCCTCGACATTCTCGGACTTCGAGAAGTCGAACCGCGGTGGAACGCCGGAATCGCCGGGTGTGCGCCAATAGGTCTTCCAGCCGGGCTCGAGCTGGAACGCAATACCGCCAAGCAGGACCGCGCCGCTGCGCGATCCCGCCAACAGCCGCACCGCGGAATGTCCGTCGCGCTGCCACGGCGAAGCGTCATCGGCACGTGCTACGATGGCCAACGACGAGGCAAGCAGGGTTGTCGCGACGCCAATCGCCGCACGCAGGGGAACTCTTGTGAGCATGGTACGTCTTTACAGGGTGGCCCCCGGCCAAACCATTGAATTGCTTGTGATGGTGCACTTGAATCAGGCCCGTGCAAGCCTTGATTTGACAGCGGACCAGCCCGACATCAGGATAGGAATTGAAACCGGAGTGCTTCACCGATGGCTCCCACAGGCAAGAGGACGGGCGAAAGCACCCGCAGCTCGGGCCCCGCACTGCCCAATTCGGCCGGTTATCTCGACGGCCGTCTCCTGATTGCGATGCCCGTGATGGGCGATTCCCGGTTCGAGCGGTCGGTGATCTATCTTTGCGCCCATTCGGCCGAGGGAGCGATGGGCATCATCGTGAACCACCCCGCCGGCAGCATCGACTTCCCAGAGCTGTTGCAGCAGCTCGGCATCATCAAGAAGGGTGAGCACATCAAGCTGCCGGAGAATGCCGAAAGCATGAAGGTGCTGCGGGGCGGACCGGTCGACACCGGCCGCGGCTTCGTGCTGCATTCCAGCGACTTCTACATCGAGAATGCGACGCTGCGGATCGATGATGGCGTCTGCCTCACCGCGACCGTCGATATCCTGCGCGCGATCGCCAACGGCTCCGGTCCCAAGCACGCCATCCTCGCGCTCGGCTATGCCGGCTGGGCGCCGGGCCAGCTCGAGACGGAGATCCAGAGCAACGGCTGGCTGCATTGCGATGCGGATGCGGATCTGATTTTCGGCGACGACGTCGACGACAAGTACAACCGCGCCTTGCAGAAGATCGGCATCGATCCCGGCATGCTCTCGAACGAGGCCGGGCACGCGTAGCTGCTATAGCCGCACCCGCGACATCCTCCGGTGTCGTGCGTCACCCTCTGCTGTCGTCCCGGACAAGCGCGCCTCAAGCGCGCGCAGACCCGGGCCCATGCTCCCAGGACGACGTTCGAGGCAGGCCGGTCACTCCGAGTCTTCGCCAAACCACGTTCGGTGATTCTGGGTCCCGGATCTGCGCTTCGCTTGTCCGGGACGACAGCGGAACAAGACGCGCCTACTCCGCCGCCTGCTGCTGCACCGTCGGCTCGGTCCCTGCCACCGTCGCGCGGCGCATGTCGCGGGGTTGGGACTGGTCGTAGCGACGGACGCGGTGCATGGTCTGGCGGTTGTCCCACATCACGAGGTCATGCAGCTTCCATTTATGCACGTAGACGAATTCCGGCTGCGTCGCGTGCTCGTTCAGGTCGCGCAGCAGCAGCCGTCCCTCCGGCACGCTCATGCCGACGACCTTGCCGGCATGCGATGAGAGATACAGCGACTTGCGGCGATGGACGGGATGGGTCCGCACCAGCCGTTGCAGCACCGGCTTGAACATCTCCTTCTCCTCGTCGGTGTATTCGGTGAAGCCGAGCGATCCCCGCGAATACATCAGCGAGTGCTCGCAGACGAGGTCCTCGATCTCCGCCTTGGTCTCGTCGTCGAGCGCGTCATAGGCCGCGCGCATGTCGGCGAATTCGGTGTTGCCGCCCTTCGGGTTCACCACGCGCGCCGACAAAAGCGAGAATTTTGCCGGGATGGGACGGAACGAGCTGTCGGAGTGCCAGAGGCAGTTGCCGAGATTGAACAGATGCGCGCGGCTGTCCTTCGCCAGCGGCCTGCCGTCCTTGCCAAGATTGGAGACGTCGTTCAGCCCGGATTGCAGCCGGTAGTCCTTCTCCTTGGTCACGGTGCCGCCGCGCGCGTCCTCGCGCTGGCCGAAATTCAGCGCGAAAGCCATCTGCTGCTCGTCGGTGATGTCCTGGTCGTGGAAAACCAGAACCGCATATTTGTCCATGGCCGCCTCGACCTGGCGCGCTTCATCCGGTGTGAGCGGCTTTCGCAAGTCGAGGCCGGAAACCTCGCCGACAAAATGCTTCTGAAGCTGCCGGATGGCGATCGTCATGACGTTCTCTCCCGCGGGTCGCGAGCGGTTACCCCCGCTCTGTTGACGAAAAAGCTACTCCCGCGTCAGTCGTTGTCAACGCTTCGAGCGCATGGCTCTCACGCGTTGCGGGCCATCAGCCCGCCGTCGACCGGGATCACCGCGCCGGTGAGGAACGACGCCGCCGGCAGGCACAGGCTCAGCGTCATATGCGCGACCTCTTCAGGATCGCCGTAGCGGCCGAGTGCGGTGCGGCGCTTGGCGTAGATGGTCTTGTGCTCCTCGGAGATGCGGTCGGTGATGGCGGTGCGGATCGGTCCGGGGCAGATGCAGTTGACGGTGATGCCCTCGCGGCCGAGCTCCACCGCCAGCGAGCGGGTGAGGCTCGCAACGCCCCCCTTCGCTGCCGAATACGGGCTGTGCAATGCGGTGGCCCCGAGCGCTTCGGTCGAGGCGATGTTGACGATGCGCGGGCTCCTCGACTTGCGCAAATGGGGCAGCGCAGCACGGATGATGCGCGGATGCGCCGTCAGCATCACGGCGATGCCCTTGGCCCAGGCGTCCTCATAGGCCTCGTCGTCGATCGCGACACGCACGGAGATGCCGGCGTTGTTGACGACGATGTCGATTGCCCCGAAATGCGCGGCGACATCGCCGACCACGCGCTTGATCTCGCCGCCGTCGGCGACGTCGAGCTTCCACGCCCTTGCTGCGCCACCGCTCGCCGCAATTTCCCTGGCGACAACATGCGCGCCCTGCTCGTCGAAATCCGTGACGGCCACGTTCGCCCGCTCGGCGGCGAACACGCGCGCGGTCGCGCGCCCCATGCCGCTGGCCGCGCCGGTGACGAGAACCGTGAGGCCCTTCACGGACCGGCTGAGCTCCCTGAAGTCGGACATGCTGTTTCCTCGCGCTGTGCTTGTTCTTGTTGTGATTGACAAGGCTGGCATCGATCCGCAGACAGGTCAAACAAGCAAGACGAAAGGGGAGGCCGCGATGGCGAACGAACTCGATTTCTCGGGCAAGCAGGTGCTGGTGGTCGGCGGTTCCAGCGGCATCGGCAACGGCATCGCGCAGGCTTTTCGCACCAGAGGCGCGCATGTCGCGGTTTGCGGCACGCGTGCTCGGCCTGCGGAATATTCCATCGAGGAAGGCTCCGATCTCACGGGGCTCGACTATGCCCAGCTCGACGTCAGCAATGCCGGAGCGATCGAGGCGTTCAAGCCGTCCTTCGACAGGCTCGACATACTCGTGCTCGCGCAGGGCGCGGTGCTCTATCGCCGCGGCGAGTTCGAGATGGCCGGCTTTCGCAAGGTGGTCGAGGTCAACCTGATGAGCCTGATGGCCTGCGCGACGCGCTTTCATTCCATGTTGCGGGATGCGAAGGGCGCGCTGATCATCGTGTCCTCGACCGCGGCCTATCATTCCACCATGGGCAATCCCGCCTACAACGCGTCGAAGACCGGCGCGGTCGGATTGACGCGGACGTTGGGCGAGGCCTGGGCCGAGGACGGCATCCGCGTCAACGGCATCGCGCCGGGGCTCGTCGACACCAAGATGACGAAGGTGACGACCGACAATCCGAAGCGGCTCGAAGGCGCGCTCGCGCGCATCCCGCTGCGGCGATTGGGCACGCCGGCCGACATGGCCGGCGCGGCGCTGTTCCTGGCCTCGCCGCTGTCGTCCTACATCATCGGCCAGACGCTGGTTGTCGATGGCGGTCTCATTCTCTGATCCCTTGGAACTGCACTGCTCCTGATCGGTTACTTGGGTTGACCCCCGAGGAGGAGCAACATGGATACGGATCGGATTGTCGGATCGGCCAAGGAATATGCCGGACGCGCGGAAGGCGCGATCGGAGACGTCGCAGGCGATGCGAAGACGCAGGCGTCGGGCAAGGCACGGGAGGCTGCAGGCACGGTGCAGAACCTCTACGGCCAGGCCAAGGATGCGGTGCGTGATGCCACGGACACCGCCGCGAGCTATGCCAAGGACGCCTACGAGAACAGCGGCGAGACCTTCCGCGACGGCTCGAAGGCGATCGCGCAGAAGGTGCAGGACAACCCGCTCGGCGCGCTGCTTGTCGCCGGCGGCATCGGCTTCGCGCTGGCGCTCCTGATGTCCCGACCCGCGCGCCGCCCGCCGCCGCGTTGGCGCTACTAAAGCATGATCCGGAAAAGTGCGAAGCGGTTTTCCGGAAAGATCATGCGTAAACAACAATCTAACGCGCGATGACGATTCATCCAAATCTCATCGCGCTTTAGGGCCGAGCCAATACCACGTCGTTCCGGGGCTCGCGCCGCGTGCGCCCCGGAATGACATCTCAAATCAACGGAATATCTCCGCCGAGCGCCCGACATTGGCAGGCGGGCGCGGAATCCCTGGATTGGAATTCGGATTGCGCGGCCCCGGGGCCGGCGTCCATTGGCGCGGCTGCGGAGAGCCGAAGCCGAACCCGAAGAAATCCCGGCCTGCGGGCGTCGCCTGGGCCGGCTGCTGCGGCGCGACCTGCGGCTTCTTCGGCGCGAGCTTCGGCGGCGCGATCACCGCGGCCGTTCCTGGCGCCCCCTGAGCCGTGCCGCCGTCGGGCGTCGTTGCGGCCATCGGCGTGTCGCCCTTGGCCTGCTCACGCCCGACTTCCCGGCGCGGCCAGGCATAATCGTCGGCGCGGCCGGCCGGAGCCGCCAGCGGTTCACCCTTCACCATGGCCTTGGCCGCGAGCGCATCGACGGCAGCGGGACGCGTGCCCGGCCCGCCCAGCAATTGATCGGTCGAAATCGAGGCTGCAACCAGCGGCACGATCGGCCCCGCCAGCGGCCGCGGCGCGGGCTTGCCCGGCTCGGCGCTGGTATCGGGGGTGGCAGGCTCGCTCGGCAGCGCGATCGGGCCGGAACGTCCCGCAAGCAGGCGCGTGATCTCGCGCTCGACATAATGCGCGAGCTTGCGCGCGCCGGCCTTGGTGAAATAGACGCCGTCGGAGCTGCGGAGCTGACGGATCTGGCCTTCGAAGTCCGGGCCCTTCTGGAGGAAGCGGCCGGCCTCGTCAACGAAGCCGTCCCACACGTCGACATAGGTGATGCCGGCCTTGGCCGCACCCTCACGGTACAGCGAATCCAGGAACAGCGTGTCCGCGGTGCCCTTCGTTCCGCGAACTGCGGGCAGGCCGACCCAGAGCACCGGCACGCCCTTGGCCTTGAGGATGTTGGCGAGCTCCTCGATCTTCTTGCCGTAGAGCTCGACCCAGCGGTCGTCGCGGAATTCGTAGAGGCCGTTCGGGTTGCGCGCGGTCTTCTCCGGCGCCGCCGCGGGCGTATCGGCATTGTCGGCATCGTCCTGCGGCAGATCGGCATCGGCCGGCTTGTCGTCCGGCTTGGCCGCGGTATCGGTGCCGGGCTTCGTCTCGCCGGGCTTGGCGTCGCCCGGCTTTGCCTGCGGCTTGGCGCGCGCGCCTTTGTCGCTCTTCTTGTCTTTGTCCTTTTCCGCGGCCGCCTTGTCGGCGACGGGCTCGCGGATCGCGGAGCGGTCGTTGAGGCCGAGCATGACGACGATCACGTCGGGCTTCTCGGTCTCGAGAATGCCCCTGGCCGCCGCCGCCCAGTCCGCGGGCTCACCCTTCGGCTGATACTTGATGAGGCCCGACGTGGTCTTGTGCTTGCGGATCACGCCCATGTCGGGCTGCTCGCTGTAGGCGTCTTCCAGGCCGTAAGCGAGCCAGTCGGCCATGGCATCGCCGATCACCAGCACGTTCTTCTCAGGAATGGTGTCGCGCTTGGCCGGCGCGGGCGCGCGTGAAAAATCCTGGCGCGGCGCCTGCGGCTGTTGCGGCGGGTACGGTGCGAAGAAGTCGCCGCCGAACCATCCGCCGCCACCTCCGCCCCGTGGTGGCGGCGCCGCGCGCTGCGGCGGGCCGCCGAAACCGGGGAAGTTGAAGAACTGCGCCGAGGCAGGTCCTGCGACCGAGACCAGAATCGCAAGCGCCGTCCCCAGCGCGATCAACGGGCCGGTCTCGGTCAGCACCTTGAACAGGGACTTCTTCGACATGCGATCTCGGGCGCGCGCGAGGGGATTGGAAGCAGCTCGATATAATAACGGAATCAGGCCGCAAACGGGCGATTCTCTTTGCAGATTCTTCTCCATAGGCCGGGCAACAGCCGCTGGCGTCAAGGCTGCCTGCCAAAATCCCGCCTCAGGGTTACTTTCGGCGCGATTTTACCGCCCGCGCAGCCGGTCCAGCACGTCCGATGAGGCAAATCCGTCGGCGGGCACCCCGATCGAGGCCTGGAAGTTGCGCAGGGCTTCCCGGGTCTGGCCGCCGAACTGGCCGTCCGGGGTTCCCTTGTAGAAGCCGCGCTGGGCCAGCAGCTGCTGCAATTCCAGCCGCTCGGTGCGCGCCAGCTCCCGCTCCTGGCGCGGCCAGGGCTGTACGAAGGGCTGCCCTCCGCGCAGGCGATCGGCGAAATGGCCGATCGCCAGCGCATAGGCCTCGGCCGGGTTGTACTTCATGATGACGCGGTAGTTCTGCAGCATCAGGAAGCCCGGTCCTTGCGCGCCGGCCGGTGCCAGCAGATAGGCTTTCTCCGCCGGGTGCGGGAAGGGCTGCCCCGTCGCCCGCTTCAGCCCAAGCTTCTCCCATTGCGCGATCGTCATCGCCTTGGCGCGGTCGGCCAGCATGTAGTTGAATCCCTGGGGCACCGCGACCTCGTAACCCCAGGTCTGGCCGGGCTGCCAGCCGTCCTTCTTCAGGTTGTTGGCGGTGGAGGCGATCAGGTCGGTGGGATTGTCGACGACGTCGCGCCTGCCGTCACCGTCGCCGTCGACCGCAAAGCGCTTGAACGCGGTCGGCATGAACTGGGTCGGGCCGAAGGCGCCGGCCCAGGAGCCGCGCAGCTGCTCAGGCCTGAGATCGCCGCGGTTGAGGATCTCCAGCGCGGAGAGGAACTCGTCCTTGAAATAGGCCTGGCGGCGGCCGATGCAGGCGAGCGTCGCGGTCGATTGCAGCACGCTGCGGTCGCCCATCTGCGTCGAGTAATTGGACTCGATGCCCCAGATCGAGGCGATGATGTAGCGGTCGACGCCGGTGGCCCTTTCGGTGGCGTCGAACTGCGCCTTGTACTTGGCGAGAATTTCGCGGCCCTTGGCGAGGCGGTTGTCGTTCACCAGGATGTCGAGATAGTCCCAGATCGACTTGGTGAACTCCGGCTGCGAGTCCATGAGGTCCATGATGCGCAGGTCGGGACCAAGGCCTGCGGTGAAACGCTGAAAATTCTCCTGCGTGATGCCGCGCCGTGCGGCATCGGGCCACATCGCGGCGACGCAATTGCTGAAATTGCCGGCGGCCTCGCGGATCGCGGCGGCCGTCATCAACGGATGGCCCGAGGCGCCGTCCTCGCCGCTCCAGGGTTGAGCGCCGCCGTTGACGGGAGGCGCTTGCGAAGGTGCCGGATTGGCGCCGGAGAAGATGCCGCCGAACAGGTTGGACAGGCCGTTCTGCGCCTGGGCGTGCGCGCAGGCCGGCAGCAGCGAGGCGGCAGTGACCATCGCTGCGCCGGTCAGAAATCCCGCCCGTTTTGCCAGCCCTGCCATCGTTTGCATCATGTCCCACCCGTCGGCCTGAAAAAATCCGCCACAGGAGGCCCGGTTAGCGTTGCCAATAGCTTAACAAAGGTGAAATTTTGGTGGCGGCCTTTTTCTTAACTCCGACCGGGCGAGGCCCCACATCCGCCTTTGTTGCCGGCTGCAAACAGGCTAGCAAGATGCCATTGCTCCCGTCACATGTGCCCCCAGGTATTCGATCAATCACATGAGAATTCGCAAAGCTGTATTCCCCGTCGCCGGCCTCGGCACCCGCGTCCTGCCTGCCACCAAGGCGATGCCGAAGGAAATGCTGACCATCGTCGACAAGCCGCTGATCCAGTACGTCTATGACGAGGCGAAGGAAGCCGGCATCGAGCACTTCATCTTCGTCACCGGCCGTAACAAAAGTGTCATCGAGGATCATTTCGACCGCATGTTCGAGCTCGACACGACGCTGGCCGCGCGCGGCAAGAAGGCCGAGCAGGACATCCTGGCGCAGAACCAGCCGGAAGCCGGCGCCGTCAGCTTCACCCGCCAGCAGGCGCCGCTCGGCCTCGGCCACGCCGTCTGGTGCGCGCGCGACATCGTCGGCAACGAGCCGTTCGCGGTCGTACTGCCCGACGAGCTCGTGCTCAACACGCCCGGCTGCCTGAAGCAGATGATCGAGATGGCATCCTCGCTTGGCGAAAAATCCAATCTGATCGCGGTCGAGGCGGTGCCCGATCACCTGACCCATCAATACGGTATCTGCGGCGTCGGCAAGCGCAACGGCAAGATGTTCGAGGTCGACGGCATGGTCGAGAAGCCGGCCAAGGGCACGGCGCCCTCCAATCTCTCGATCACCGGCCGCTACATCCTTCAGCCGGAGATCTTCAAGATCCTGGAGACCCAGGAGCGCGGCGCCGGCGGCGAGATCCAGCTCACCGACGCCATGATCGGGCTTGCCAAGACGCAGAAATTCTACGGCGTCGAGTTCGAGGGCGAGCGCCATGATTGCGGCTCCAAGCCCGGTTTCCTGCGCGCCAACATCGCCTACGGCATGAAGCGCCCGGAATTGCGCGACGGACTGATCGCCGAGATGAAGAAGTATCTGGGGCAGTAGGCGGCTATACTCCTCGGTGTCGTCCCTGCGAACGCAGGGACCCATACCGCGTGATCCATCGCTCGCGTTCGGTCGAAGTACCGAACGGCCAGTCTTCGCCAAACTCTTGCCTGTGGTTATGGATCCCGGCGTTCGCCGGGACGACACCGATGGTGTGGCGGATTGCGTCGCGCCGCACCACAGCCGTGGAGCAGCCTCACGCCACCCGCGACAGCTTCGGAATGCTGGCGACCACCGACTGGTTGCGCCCAGCGGCTTTTGCGGCATAGAGCGCCTTGTCGGCGGCGGCGACCAGGACCGGCCAGTCCATGCCGGCGGCGGGCACGAGGCTGGCGATTCCGCAGGAGACCGTCGAGGCCGCCTGATCGTCGGACCAGCCCTGCACCTTGAGGCGGATCTTCTCGGCGACTTTGAAGGCGTCGTCGGCCGAGGTGTTCGGCAGCAACACGGCGAATTCCTCGCCGCCATAGCGCGCGGCGCAGTCGCCGGCGCGGCTCACGGAATCTGAAATGCAGATGGCGATGCCGACCAGCACCTGGTCGCCGGCCTGGTGGCCGAACGTGTCGTTGTAGGCCTTGAAATGATCGGCATCGATCATCAGGAGCGCGAGCGGCGCCCTCTGGCGCATCGCGCGCCGCCATTCGACATCAATGACGGTATCGAATTTGCGGCGGTTCCTCAGGCCCGTGAGCGCATCCGTCGTCGCCATCTCCTCGAGCTTGCGTTCGGCCTCGGCGCGCCGCCCGATCTCGCGCGCGAGCACGAGCGTCGATCCCAGCACGAACAACGCGAGCACCAGCACCACGGCGCCGATGCGCAACGCCTCCCTCTGCCAAAGTGCGAACACTGCGGCCAGGGGCTTGCCTGCCACCACGAATAGCGGTCGGCTGTCGCCGCTGCGGACATAGAGCCGCGGCGTCGGATCGACCGGGCCCTGTCCGGAATAGGAGGCGCCGGCCCGGAGATTGTCGGCTTTCCAGCTCCGGCGGTCGTTCAGGTTCGTGCCGATGACGTCGAGATCGAACGGCCGCCGCATCATGATGGTGCGGTCGCGCTTGAGCACGGTGATGGTGTCTTCAGGGTCCAGGTTCAGCCGCTCGAACAATTCGTGGAAATAGCTGAAGCGGATCGAGCCGGCGACGACTCCGAGGAAGCCGCCGTCGGTATCGCTGATGCGCCGGCTCAGCACGATGGAATAGGCGCCGCGGAACAGCATCGGGCGGCTGATGAAGAGCCCGGCTCCGGGATTGTCGCGGTGGACCGTGAAATAGTCCTCCTCGCTCCGGTTCTCGGTGAGCGGATCGAGCGTGGAAGCGTCGATGATCAGCCGGCCCTCGGCATCGAACACCTGGATGGCGCCGAAATGCCGGGCCGTCGTCGCGTGGTCGAACAGGATCAGGTGGCGGATCGTCTTGGAGACAGTCGCGAGCTCGGGCAGCAGCATGTTGCTGGCGACCGCCTTCAGCGACAGGTCGTAGATTTCGATGTTGCGGCCGATGTCGGACTCGATGGTGGTCGCGAGGTTCTCCAGCGTCTGGCGGGCGAGCGCCTCCTCGCCGCGGCGCATGTCCAGCATGACGTTGACGCAAATGGCCGAGAAGCCGATCACCGTCACCACGGACGAGATGATCAGCAGCTTCGCCGAAATCCGCCATGGCCGCCGGGCCGTGATTTCGCGCCATCCAAAGGGCATCGTTCGCTCCCGATACCAGTGGATGCGCCCGAAAGCTTGCGTAGTGTTTAAGGCAGGACGGAGCTACCGCAATGAGTTAAGAATCGGTGTATGGGTCGAACGGTTTTTGGCAGGCCGGACGGGACTTCGGACGAGAGGACGCTTGTGAACGACTACGACGCGTTGCGCGACTATCTGATGCGGCAGAAGCAGGAGGAGTTCGTGCTGAGCTTCGAGCAGATCGAGGAGATCATCGGCGCAGCGCTGCCGCGCGCGGCGCATCGTGCCTCCTGGTGGGACAGCCTGCGCAGCCCCGACATCCAGATGCCGCAACGCGAAGCCTGCCTCGCCGCCGGCTTCGTGGCGACGCGGATGCCGGACGGTCAGAGCGTGCGGTTTACGAAGAAGAAGAACGATAGGCGGCGCTAGTGCGGCTGGCCACGCTGCCTACCCTCCCCTGGAGGGGGAGGGTAGGCTCACATTGAGCGCAGCGAAATGTGAGCCGGGGTGGGGTGACAGTCTCTCCACGTCCAACGGTGCCCGAGTGGAGCGATCACCCCACCCCGCTCGCGCTGCGCGCGATCGACCCTCCCCCTCCAGGGGAGGGTGAGATAAGAGAGCTTTAGCTCGCCGCTTCCAGCCGCACTTCCGTCAGCAGCCGCATCGCCGCATCGGCGTCCATCGGCTCGCCGAAGGCGAAGCCTTGCGCGTATTCGCAGCCCATCTGGTAGAGCTCGACCGCGTCGGAATCGGTCTCGGCGCCCTCCGCCACCACGTCCATGCCGAGATCGTGCGCGAGCGCGATGATCGACTTCAGGATCACCGGGCGGGTGCCGCGGCTGGTGGTGCGCACGAAGGACTGGTCGATCTTGATGGTGTCGAACGGGAAACGCTGGAGATAGGCCAGCGAGGAATGGCCGGTGCCGAAATCGTCGAGCGACAGCCCGGTGCCGAGCTCGCGGATCCGCGTCAGCATCTGCGCCGCGTGCTCCGGATTCTCCATCACCAGCGATTCCGTCAGCTCCAGCTTCAGCGTACCGCGCGCCACCGAGGAGCGCGACAGCACGGTGCGGATGTCGTGGATCAAATCGTGGCGCAGCAATTGCCGCGAGGAGACGTTGACGGAGGCGAAGATCGGGTCGCGCGAGCGCATCGCGCGCTGCCATACCGAGAGCTGCTTTGCAGTCTGGTCGAGCACGAACATGCCGAGGTCGACGATCAGCCCGGTCTCTTCGGCGATGGTGATGAATTCCGACGGCGCCATGCGGCCGAGCTTCGGGTGATCCCAGCGCGCCAGGGCCTCGAAGCCGGCGATCGAACGATCCTCCAGCCGCACGATCGGCTGATAAAGGATGGTGATCTCCTGCCGCTCGATGGCGCGGCGCAATTCGCTCTCCAGCGTCAGCCGGTCCGTCTTCCGCGCGCGCATGGCGGGCTTGTAGACGTCGATGCGGTCGCCGCCGATGCGCTTGGAGTGGTACATCGCCAGCTCGGCGTCCTTGATGATCTCGTCCGTGAGCTGCGTCTGAGGGTCGGACAAGGCGAGGCCGATCGAGGCGGTGAGGAAAATCTCGCGGTCGTTGAAGGCGATCGGCGCGCGGATGGTCTTGCGGATGGTCTCGGCGAAGGCGGTGATGCGCGCCGGGTCCTGTTCGGACAGCAGTATCAGGCCGAACTGGTCGCCGGCCAGTCGCGCCAGCGTGTCCTGCGGCTTCAGGATGCGGGTGAGGCGGCGGGCCAGCGTCAGCAGGATGGAATCGCCGACCGCGATGCCGACGGAATCGTTGACCTGCTTGAAGCGGTCGAGATCGATCACCATCAGCGTCGGCCGCAGCGTCGGCATGGTCTTGGCGAAGTTGGCGACAGCGCCCAGCCGGTCCATGAACAGCTTGCGGTTGGGCAGGCCGGTGAGGTTGTCGTGCACGGAATCGTGCAGCAGGCGTTCCTCGGCGTTGCGGAGCTCGGTGACGTCGGTGAGCGTGCCGACGACGCGCGAGACCTCGCCGTCGGAGCCGACCACCGGGCGGGCCTTCAGCGCGAACCACATGAAATGACCGTCCGGCGTGCGCAGGCGGAAATCCTGCACCAGGCGGCCGCGGCGCTGGTCGAGCACGCTGTCGAGCGCGGCGCGGAAACGGTCCTGGTCGAGCGGATGCAGCACCTCGAGCCAGGACGCCGCGGGGCCTTCCAGCGTGCCGCGCTTGAGTCCGAGCAGGGCTTCGGTTTCCGGGCTGGTGAACACCTTGTCGGCGGAGACGTCCCAATCCCAGATCAGATCGCCGGAGCCGGCGAGCGCCAGCGCCCGCCGCTCGATGTCGGAGACGATGCCGGTGGTGGCGCCGCCGCCGGCGAAGGCGTGCTGCATCACCGTGAATCCGATCAGCATCACGATCAGCACGAGGCCGCCGAGCAGGGCCGGGCCGACGATGTCGTTGGTGACGGAGCCTGCGACGGTCATGCCGGCCGCGACCACCCAGACCACCAGCAGGAACCAGGTCGGGATCAAGAGCACCGCGCGGTCGAAGCCGTGGGTGGAGAGATAGACGATCAGCGCAAAGCCGGCGAAGGCGATCAGCACCAGCGAGATGCGTGCGATGCCGGAGGCCACGGCCGGATCGAACAGCGCCAGGGCCACCAGGGAGCCGAGGAAGGCGAGCCAGCCGATCGTGATGTGGGAATAGCGCACGTGCCAGCGGCTGAGATTGAGGTACGCGAACAGGAACACCAGCAGCGTGGCCGCAAGGATGGCCTCGCCCGCCGCGCGCCAGATGCGCTCGGCGTTGTTCGACATGTCGAGCACCTTGCCCCAGAAGCCGAAATCGACGCCGATATAGACCAGCACCGCCCAGGCCAGCGCCGCGGCGGCCGGGAACATGATGCTGCCCTTGACGACGAACAGGATGGTCAGCACCAGCGCGAGCAGGCCGGAAATGCCGATCACGATGCCCTGGTAGAGCGTGAAGGAATTGACCTTGTCCTTGTAGGATTCCGGCTCCCACAGATAGAGCTGCGGCAGCTTGTCGGTGCGCAGCTCCGCGACGAAGGTGACGACGGCGCCGGGGTCGAGCGTGATGCGGAACACGTCGGCGGTGGCGCTTTCCTGACGTTCCGGCCGGTCGCCGATCGAGGGCGTGATGGTCGCGATGCGCGACAGGCCGAGGTCGGGCCACAGCAGCCCCGAGGAGACGATGCGATAGTGCGGGGCGACGATCAGGCGGTCGAGCTGGTCGTCGGTGTTGTTGGCGAGCGCGAACACCACCCAGTTCTGCCCGCCTTCGCGGGCGCGCACCTCGATACGGCGGACGATGCCGTCGGTGCCGGGCGCGGTGGAGACCTGGATGCGATCGGCATCGCTGCGCTGATGCTCGAGCACGCCGGTGAGGTCGATCGCGGGCGCGTCGCTACGGACGCTGACGGCGTCCAGCGCGCGCGCGGGATACGCGGCGACAAGAATCATGAGGCCCAGCGCGATGGGCGCGAGGCATCTGATCAGACGCAAGGTCAATTCTCCGCGTTCGACGCAAACTCTGAGTGCAAGGCGAATCTAGAAGGCGATTCAAACCGGACCGAAGTGGTTCGGCGCGTCGCGATAGATGCCACGAAAGCGAGGAAAATCAAAGGGTTTCCGGCCTGGCCTGTGGGCCGGCGGCCTAGGCCTCCAACACAATTTTGCCAATATGTGCGCTGGTTTCCATGCGCCGGTGGGCATCCGCCGCCTTTTCCAGCGGGAAAGCGCTGTCCATGACCGGCTTGATACGGCCTTCGCGCAGAAGCGGGATCACTTTCGCCTCGATCGCGGCCACCATCGCCGCCTTGTCCGCATTAGTACGGGGGCGCAGCGTCGAGCCGGTATGGGTCAGGCGCTTGACCATCACCTTGGCGATGTTGACGCTGACCTTGGGGCCGTTGAGGGTCGCGATCTGGACGATGCGGCCATCGACCGCCGCGGCATCATAGTTGCGATCGACATAGTCGCCAGCGACCATGTCGAGGATCAGGTTGACGCCAACGTTGTTGGTCTCAGCCTTGACCACGGCGACGAAGTCCTCGGTCTTGTAATTGATGGCACGGTCGGCGCCCAGCCTGAGGCAGGCGTCGATCTTGTCCTGCGATCCCACGGTGACGAACACCTTCGCGCCGAATGCTTTCGCAAGCTGGATCGCCATGGTGCCGATGCCGGAGGAGCCGCCATGGATCAGCAGCGTCTCGCCGGCCTTGAGGCCGCCGCGCTCGAACACGTTGTGCCAGACCGTCATCAGGGTTTCCGGCAGCGCGCCGGCTTCCTTGATGGACAGTGCCGGCGGCACGCTCATCGCCTGGGCATCCTGGGCGATGCAGTACTGCGCATAGCCGCCGCCGGCGACCAGCGACATCACCTTGTCGCCAACCTTGTGCCGCCTGGCATTGCTGCCGACTGCGACCACTTCGCCCGCAATCTCGAGGCCAGGCAGGTCGCTGGCGCCGGGCGGCGGCGGATAGGCGCCGGAGCGCTGCGCGACGTCAGGCCGGTTCACGCCCGCGGCCTCGACCTTGACCAGGATCTCGTCCGGACCGGGCTGCGGAACGGGGCGTTGTTCCGGCACCAGCACCTCCGGTCCGCCGGGCTTGGAGATGGCGATCACGGTCATTTGCGCGGGCAGCTTGTCCATGATGGGTCCTTGAGCAAAGGTGCGGGATGCAACGAGACCCTTGCTTAGCCAGCGCGGTCCAAGCTGGCAACCGCCTCGGCATTGTGGTCCGCGCGAACGCAGGAGGAACGAGGATGGCGATGGAAGACGACGACCGCCCGCGCAGGAAGATCACGCACGAGATCGGCCAGGATCTTTCACTGTTGTCGGTCGAGGAACTGACCGAGCGCGTCGCACTGCTCAAGACCGAGATCGCAAGACTGGAGGAAGCCGCCACCAGGAAGCGCGCCTCGCGCGATGCGGCGAACAGCATTTTCAAGACGTAGCCGGCCACATCAACAGCGGTCGTCCCGGACAAGCGCGCCTCAAGCGCGCGCAGATCCGGGACCCATACTCCCAGGACGAGGTCGTTGCGCGAGGCCGGCAACTCCGAGTCCCCGTCACCACATCCGCCGGTGGCTATGGATCCCGGATCTGCGCTCCGCTTGTCCGGGATGACGGCGGAGTGTGTCGCTGAGTTGGGTGACCGCCAACTCTTGTTCCGCACCCACTCGGCCGCTGGCCGACATGGCTAACGAACTCTCAAAAAATTAGCTCGTTTACGGTCGATTAAGCTTTCGGGTTTATGACTGGAACTGTCCTCGTTTGGACACCGAGTGGCTCCTGTCCACTCTGTTTGACGCCTCCCTGTTATCAACTTTCAAAGCCGCCGGTCTCCGGCGGCTCTTTTTTTGCGCAAAGCGGAGCGGATGCCGCTTCGCGTCCAGAACACGCGTCGAAACAAGAATATCCGCGCAGTTGCATTGCGAGGAATGACCCGCGGAAACCATATCCGCGCTTGTCACTGGACTCCGCGCTCCCGGCGCGCAATGATTTGTTCATCATAAGCCGGCGCCAAGCCGGACAGTCAAACAGTTGCGTAAGGGGCGTTAACCATGGAACGTTTGCAGGCCGAAGGCGCTCTCGTTCAGCTCAGCGAGCGGTTCACCAATTCTGCGGCGTTCGGCGCTCTGTTCCGTGAAGGCATGGACCTCGTCGAAGAGACCGCCGCCTATCTCGACGGCGCCGGCCGCGTCGAGGCCAAGGCACTCGATCGCGCCGTCAGCCTCACCTATGCGACCGAGAGCATGCGCCTCACCACGCGCCTGATGCAGCTTGCTTCCTGGCTGCTGCTGCACCGCGCGGTGAAGGAGGGCGAGATGACGCTGAGCCAGGCCAACCGCGAGAAGACCAAGGTCAAGCTCACCGCCGCCGATCCCGGTCCCGCCGACACCGTCGAGAAGCTGCCCGCGCAGCTCCAGGACCTGATCCATCGCTCGATGAGTCTGCAGACTCGCGTGCGCCGCCTCGACAGCACGATCCACACCCCGCCGGTCGAGCACGTGGCGATCGGCAACCCGCTGGTGCCGCACCTCAACGCGCTGAAGGCGGCGTTCGAGCGGTAAGCTATTTCATCGTCGTTCCGGGGCGCGCGAACCCGGAATGACGGTGTGGTAGAAAACAAAAAACGCCCCCGGTCTGCCGGGGGCGTTTTGCGTCTCGGCCTTGCGGCCGGCTCAATCCTTTTTGAGAAAGCCCGAAAACTTCTTCTGGAAGCGCGAGACGCGGCCGCCGCGGTCCATGATCTGCGTGGAGCCGCCGGTCCAGGCCGGGTGCGACTTCGGGTCGATGTCGAGGTTCAACGTGTCGCCTTCCTTGCCCCAGGTCGAGCGGGTCAGGTACTCGGTTCCGTCGGTCATGACGACCTTAATCGTATGATAATCCGGATGAATTTCGGCTTTCATGGCAATTCCTCGGCGCTCCGGCGCCTTCTTGGGTGGCTAGCGAATGACGGATTTGGGCGGCTCTATACCGCACGATACCCGGCAAAACAAGCCGTGCCGGTTGTCGAACCGGGTTTGCCCCTAGGGGACTTCCCGGATTTGCCACTACCCTTGCACCGGCCTATTGGGAGCAAACCAATGCAATAGGTCGGATATCATGAGCGCAGTGGAACGGCTTGATGACCAGGATGTCAATCGGCCCGCAATGAACGCCGCGGACATCTCGTCGATCGAGGCCGAGCTGATCGAAGAGCCCGCCAAGGGGCGCGCCAAGCTGCGGCCGCTACTTGCGCTCGCGCCCTATGTGAGCCGCTATCGCGGCCGGGCGGCGCTGGCCTTCGTCGCGCTCACGGTCGCCGCGCTGACGATGCTGCTGGTGCCGATCGCGGTGCGCAGGATGATCGATTTCGGCCTGACGCCTGAGGGCATCGAGCTGATCAACAGCTACTTCTCGGTGATGCTCGCGGTGGTGGGTGTGCTCGCGCTGGCGAGCGCGGCGCGCTACTACCTCGTGATGACGATCGGCGAGCGCATCGTCGCCGACCTCAGGCGCGACGTCTTCGCCCATCTGCTCTCGCTCTCCCCCGCCTTCTTCGATTCCGCCCGCAGCGGCGAGTTGATCTCGCGCCTGACCGCCGACACCACCCAGCTCAAATCGGCCGTCGGCGCCTCGGTCTCGATCGCGCTGCGCAACCTGATGATGTTTCTGGGCGCCGCGGCGATGATGGTGATCACGAGCCCGAAGCTGTCCGGCTTCGTGCTGCTGGCCATTCCCCTGATCGTGCTGCCGCTGGTGGCCTTCGGGCGCTGGGTGCGGCGCCTGTCGCGCAATGCGCAGGACACGCTCGCCGAAGCCTCGGCCTATGCCGGCGAGCTGGTCGGCGCGATCCGCACCGTGCAGGCCTATACCAGCGAGCAATTTGCCGAGAAGCGTTTCGGCGGCGAGGTCGAACAGGCCTATGAGGCCGCTCGAACCTCGACCCAGGCCCGCGCCGTGCTCACGGCCATCATCATCTTCATCGTGTTCGCGAGCGTTGTCGCCATCCTCTGGATCGGCTCGCACGACGTGCTGAGCGGCGCGATCACGCCGGGCCGGCTCGGCCAGTTCGTGCTTTATGCCGTGTTCGCCGCGGCGGGCCTCGGCCAGCTCAGCGAGGTCTGGGGCGAGGTCTCGGCGGCCTCGGGCGCGGCCGAGCGCCTGTTCGAGATCCTGCATGTGAGGCCCGAGATCACCGCGCCCGCGGCGCCGCGGGCGCTGCCGGTGCCGGCGCGCGGCGAGGTCGGTTTCGATCAGGTCAGCTTCGCCTATCCGGCGCGGTCCGACGTCAAGGTGCTCGACGCCGTGTCGTTTACCGTGCGCCCCGGCGAGAAGGTCGCGATCGTCGGTCCCTCCGGCGCCGGCAAGAGCACCATCTTTCATCTCTTGCTGCGCTTCTACGATCCGCGCAGCGGGACGATCTCGCTCGACGGCGTGCCGGTCAAATCCGCCGACCCGCGCGATTTCCGCGCCCGCATCGCGCTGGTGCCGCAGGACTCGGTGGTGTTCGCCGCGACCGCCCGCGAGAACATCCGCTTCGGCCGGCCCGATGCGACCGATGCCGAGGTCGAGCGCGCCGCCGAGCTGGCGCATGCCGCCGAGTTCATCCGCCGCCTGCCCGAAGGTTTCGAGACGGCGCTCGGCGAGCGCGGCGTGACGCTTTCCGGCGGCCAGCGCCAGCGCATCGCGATCGCGCGCGCCATCCTGCGCGATGCGCCGCTGCTGCTGCTGGACGAGGCCACCTCCGCGCTCGACGCCGAAAGCGAGACGCTGGTGCAGACCGCGCTGGAAGAGCTGATGCGCCACCGCACCACGCTGGTGATCGCGCATCGCCTCGCAACCGTGCTCTCCTGCGACCGCATCCTGGTGATGGACCAGGGCCGGATCGTCGAGCAGGGCACGCATGCCGAGCTCGTGGCGGCGAACGGACTTTATGCAAGGCTGGCGCGGTTGCAGTTCGAAGGGGCGTAGACGCCTCATACGGCGTCATCGCGAGCGCAATGACGGCGGAAAGTGCCGGGGCATCACGCCCGCCATTCCATCTTCAGCACCGGCCGGCCCGAGGTCGGGTTCACATCGTCGCCGCCATGGGCAAAGCCGTTGCGCTCGTAGAAGCGGATGGCGCGGGCATTGTCCTTGTTGACGAGCAGCGTGATGCCTGCCGGCGAGAGACGCTTGGCCTCATCCACCAGCAGCCGCGCAGCATCCGAGCCCCAGTGCTCCGGATCGACCACGAGCTGGTCGAGATAGCCTTCGCCATCGATCGTGACGAAACCGATCAGCGCACCGTCCTGCTCCGCCACCGCGATCGAGGCCTTCGGCACCAGGTCCTTGCGCCAGCGCTCGCGCCACCATTCCAGCCGTGCCGCAAAGTCGATCTGCGGATAGGCCTGCTGCCAGGTGCGATGCCAGAGCTCGATCGCAGCCGCTTCATCCTCGGGGCGGTAGGGGCGAAGCTGGAGCGCGCTCACTACCGCTCCGTCAGCTTCAGCTCGATGCGGCGGTTGCGCTTGTAGGCCTCCTCGGTGTTGGCGGGATCGAGAGGTTGGAATTCGCCGAAGCCGGCCGCGACGAGGCGCTGGGCGGGCACGCCGAGCGACATCAGATATTGCACCACCGAGATCGAGCGCGCCGCGGACAGGTCCCAGTTCGACTTGAAGTTCGCGCCGCTGACCGGGCGCACGTCGGTATGGCCGTCGACGCGCAGCACCCAGGGGATCTCGCTCGGGATCTTCTTGTCGAGCTCGATCAGCGCAGTCGCCAGCGTGTCGAGCTCGGCGCGGCCCTCGGGCAGCAAGGTCGCCTGGCCGGTGTCGAAGAACACTTCGGACTGGAACACGAAGCGGTCGCCGACGATGCGGATGTCGGGGCGGTTGCCGAGGATGGCGCGCAGGCGGCCGAAGAATTCGGAGCGGTAGCGCGACAATTCCTGCACGCGCTGCGCCAGGGCAACGTTCAGGCGAGAGCCCAGATCGGCAATTCGATTTTGCGATTCCTTGTCGCGCTTCTCGCTGGCATCCAGCGCCTCTTCCAGAGCTGCCAATTGCCGGCGCAGCGCGCTGATCTGCTGGTTCAACACCTCGATCTGCGCCAGGGCCCGCGCCGAGACGGCCTTCTCCGAGTCCAGGGCCTTGCCGAGTTCGGCGGTCTTGCCTTGCGCGTCGTTGCCGGCGGCAGCAAGGCCGTCATAGAGACCCTTGATGCGGTCGCGCTCGGACTCGGCCGAAGCGAGGCCCGCTTTCAATTGCGAGACCTGGTCGTCGAGGCTGAGCTTGCCGAGCTTCTCCAGCGACAGGAGCTCGTTGAGCTGGGCGATCTTGGCGTTGAGCTGCTCCAGCGCCTTGTCCTTGCCGGTGACCTCCTGCGACAGGAAGAACTGTACGACCAGAAACACCGACAGCAGGAACACGATCGACAGCACCAGCGTCGACAGCGCGTCGACGAAGCCGGGCCAGTAGTTGAAGGCGCCTTCGCTGCGGCGGCCGCGCGCTAGAGCCATGTTGTCCGTCTCCACTTTCGTATCCCGGACGCGCTGCAGCGTGCAACGCTGCTGCGCAGAGCCGGGACCCATATTGTCCCTGACGCTGGGCCCCGCCTCAACGACGCATCATTTCATGCTGCGTCGCGTCCGGGCCACGATACCGCCTCAGCTCTTCTCGGGCTGACGCGCGATGCGCTCCAGCAGGCGCCGGATCTCGCGGTTCTGCTCGCCCTGGCCGTCGGCCCATTCGCGAATCATCTGCTGCTCGGTGCGCATGTGCGAGACCAGCGCCTGGATCGCCTCGGCAAGGCTTGCCATCGCAGCCGTGGTGCCACGGCTGGCGCTGCCTTCCTCGAACACGGAGCGCAGCCGTTCGACCGCGGCCTGGAGCTCGCCGCTGGCGACGCCGCCGCCTGCCGCAACGGGCGCTTCGCCGTTGCCATATTCGCGCACGGTGGTGGCGAGCCAGTCTTCGAGGTCGGTGTAGAAGCGGTTTTGCGCCTGGCTCGATTGCAGGTCGAGGAAGCCGAGGATCAGGGAGCCGGCGAGACCGAACAGCGAGCTGGAGAACGAGATCCCCATGCCGCCGAGCGGGGCGGCGAGGCCCTCCTTGAGCGTGTCGAACAGCGAGCCGGCATCGCCGCCGACCTTAAGCCCGTCGATCACCTTGCCGACCGAGCCGACCGTCTCGATCAGGCCCCAGAAGGTGCCGAGCAGGCCGAGGAAGACAAGGAGGCCGGTCATGTATCGCGAGATGTCGCGGGCCTCGTCCAGGCGCGTCGCGATGGAATCGAGCAAATGCCGCATCGTGGTCTGGGTGATGGTCATCCGCCCGGAGCGCTCGCCGCCGAGGATCGCCGCCATCGGCGCCAGCAGCTTCGGGTGCCGGGCCGGCGCCAGGCCGGGGTCGGCGATGCGGAAATTGTTGACCCAGGAGACCTCGGGATAGAGCCGGATGACCTGGCGGAAGGCCAGCACGATGCCGATGAACAGCACTGCCCCGATCAGGGCATTGAGCCCGGGATTGGCGAAGAAAGCTTGGATGATCTGCTTGTAGAGCACCACGCCTACCAGCGTGCACAGCACCAGGAAGACCAGCATCCGCACCAGGAAGACGCTGGGCGAGGACAGTTTCGTGTACTCGATATCCAAGGTGGAGCGGGAAGTGCCAGACGGCATGGCCGGTATCATCCGTTACGTAAGCTTGCTTGCGGTGCGCACTATGGCACAGCGCCCGCCCAAAAAAAGCGCCGGATGCGCCAATTTCGGGGACAGCCTGGGGAACCCGGACCGGAAGCGGCGCTTTGATGAGCAGGTATCTGCAGAAGCTCGCCATTCGGGAGGCGCATGAGCGTCGTTTCCGCGATCATTGGGAGTGCCGAACACGTGCCGCTGCCGGATGTGGTCATCCGTGCCGCGATCCAGCGCTTGTGCTCCCGCACGGCGACTCGCCTGTCGGCGCTGGGCGCCGCCGAGGATGCCGCCTTTGCCGGGCGGATGATGCTGCGGCCGGTTGCCGAGGGCGCGGGGGCCCGGCACGACGAGGCGCCTGCTTCCTTCTTCGCCGAAGTGCTCGGCCCCAACCGTAAATTCTCCTCCTGCTTCTACAGGACCGACGCGAGCACCTTGCAGGAGGCGGAGGAGGAGGCGCTGCGCCAGACCGTCGAGCATGCCGGTCTTGCCGACGGCCAGACCATCCTCGAGCTCGGTTGCGGCTGGGGCTCGCTGTCGCTGTGGATGGCGCGGCAGTTTCCCCATGCAAAGGTGACGGTGGTGTCGAGCTCGCAAGCGCAGCGCGCTCATGTCGAGGACGAGGCGCGGCTCCGCGGACTCCTGAACCTGCGCGCGGTCACCGCGGACATGAACGTGTTCGCGCCCGAAGGCCAGTTCGACCGCATCGTCTCGGTCGAGATGTTCGGGCAGATGACGAACTGGCGCAAGCTGATGACACGCGTGCGGTCATGGCTCGCGTCGGAGGGGCGGTTCTTCATGCACGTCGCCACCCATCGCGCGGGCTCGCAGCTGTTCGACAGGCTCGACCGCAACGACTGGATCGCGCAGCACGTCTTCACGGGCGGGCTGATGCCGAGTCATCACCTCGTCAGGCAATTCGACGATATCTTTGCGATCGAGAAGGAATGGTGCTGGAGCGGTACGCATTACCAGCGCACCGCCAACGACTGGCTCGCCAATTTCGATGCGCATCGCGGGCCCATCGAGGCGTCCTTGCGCAGGGTCTATGGCGAGGAGACTGCTCTTTGGATGCGTCGCTGGCGCTGGTTCCTCCTCGCAACATCCGGCCTGTTCGGCTACGCCGGTGGAACCGAATGGGGAATCAGCCATTATCGGATGAAGGCCGCCGATTGATTGCGGTGTTCGGTCGCAGCACGCGGCGGTGGAACTGGATTCACAATCAGGTGAGTCGCTAAAAGACAGCTGAAGTCAACGGGTTAGGCCGTGTGACAATGAGCCGCCCGCAACACGCGTTGCGTCGCAGCAAGTCCATTCTATTTTGAGGCCATCGGCGCGCGAAAGGAGTCCAGCACGGGCCCACGGAGCGTGATCAGTATCAACAACATCGGGGCACCACATTTCATGTCAGGACTTCGCGCGCGATCGGCATGCGTTGCATTGATGCTCGCGGCCCTTGCGCCGCTCCTTGGTGCTTGCGACGAATCCAGCTCCGCCGTATCCGCCGCTCAGCCGACCGCCCCTGACGTGAGCGTCGTCGTCGTCAAGCCGCAGCCGCGCGCCGTGGTGCGCGAACTGCCAGGCCGTATCGCGCCGACGCGCGTCTCCGACGTGCGGCCGCGCGTCTCCGGCACCGTGGTCCAGCGTCTGTTCCGCCAGGGCAGCGAGGTGAAGGCGGGCGATCCGCTCTACCGTATCGATCCGCGTCCGTTCGAGGTCGAGGTGATGGCCAACGAGGCCGCGCTTGCCAAGGCCGAAGCGGCATTGATGCAGGCCAAACAGCAGGCGCATCGCATCGCCACCCTCACCAAGGATCGCGCTGCCCCGGAAGCCGAGAACGAGAAGGCGATCGCGGTCGAACGCCAGGCCCATGCCGAGGTCGAGGGCCGCAAGGCCGAGCTCGCGCGGGCCAAGCTCAATCTCGACTATGCCACGGTACGCGCGCCGATCGACGGCGTGGTCGGTGCGGCGCTGGTCAGCGAAGGCGCGCTCGCCGTGCAGAACGAGACCAATCTCGCCACCATCCAGCAGCTCGATCCGATCTATGCCGACTTCACCCAGTCGGTGAATGAACTCAACCAGCTCCGCCGTGCCTTCGAGACCGGCGACCTCGATCGCATCGCCGCCGATGCCGCCAAGGTGCGCCTGGTGCTCGACGACAACACCATCTATTCGCTCGACGGCAAGCTGCTGTTCTCCGACGCCAAGGTCGACGCCCACACCGGGCAGGTGACGTTGCGCGGCGAGTTCCCCAATCCCAGGCGCGAACTGCTGCCGGGCATGTATGTCCGGGTCCGAATCGACCAGGGTCTCGATTCCGACGCGATCGCGGTGCCGCAGCAGGCGGTCCAGCGCAACGGCGGCGGTGGCAGCGAGGTGTTCGTCGTCAAGGACGACAACCACATCGCGGTGCAGCCGGTGCGCACGGGATCGGTGCAGGACGGACTCTGGTTCGTCACCGAAGGCCTGAAGGCCGGTGACAAGGTCGTGGTCGAAGGGTTCCAGAAGTTCGCGGCCGGCGACAAGGTCAAGCCGCAATCCTGGTCGGAGGTGGAAGCGACCGCGGACAACCGGCACGCCCAGCAGCTCACGCGGTAACGCGCTATGCCGAGCTTTTTCATCGACAGGCCGATCTTCGCCTGGGTGGTCGCGCTGTTCATCTGCTTGATCGGTGCGATCGCGGTGCCGCTGCTGCCGATCGCGCAATATCCGATCATCGCGCCGCCCTCGATCTCGATCTCGACCAGTTATCCCGGTGCGTCGCCTGAAAACCTCTACAACAGCGTCACGCGGCTGATCGAGGAGGAGCTCAACGGCGCCTCCGGCATTCTCAATTTCGAATCGACCAGCGACTCGCTCGGGCAGGTCGAGATCATCGCCAATTTCCAGCCGGGCACCGATACCAACGACGCCTCGGTGGAAGTCCAGAACCGCATCAAGCGCGTCGAGGCGCGCCTGCCGCGCGCGGTGATGCAGCAGGGCATCCTGATCGAGGAAGCCTCCAGTGCGGTGCTTCAGATCATCACGCTGAGCTCGACCGACGGCAGCCTGGATGAGGTCGGCCTCGGCGACTTCATGATCCGCAACGTGCTGGGTGAGATCCGCCGCATTCCCGGCGTCGGTCGCGCCACGTTGTATTCGACCGAGCGCAGCTTGCGCGTCTGGGTCGATCCGGCCAGGCTCGTCGGCTATGGGCTGACCGCCGATGACGTCAACAAGGCCATCGCCGCGCAGAACGCGCAGGTGGCCTCCGGCAGCATCGGTGCCGAACCCTCGACGTCCAGCCAACGCACCTCGACGCTGGTGCTGGTCAAGGGGCAACTCTCCTCGCCGGACGAATTCGGCGCCATCATCCTGCGCGCCAATGCCGACGGCTCGACCGTGCGCCTGCGCGATGTCGCGCGCGTCGAGGTCGGCGGGCTCAGCTACCAGTTCAACACGCGCCTCAACGGCAAGCCGACCGCGGGTCTGTCGGTGCTGATGTCGCCGACCGGCAATGCGCTGGCGACCGCGAGCGCGGTCGAAGCGAAGATGAAGGAGCTGTCGCGCTTCTTCCCGGCCAACATCACCTACGAGATCCCCTACAACATCACGCCCGTGGTCGAGGCCTCGATCAAGAAGGTGCTGACGACGCTGGTGGAAGCCGTGGTGCTGGTGTTCGTCGTGATGTTCCTGTTTCTGCAGAACATCCGCTACACCATCATTCCGACCATCGTGGTGCCGGTGGCGCTGTTGGGCGCCTGTTCCACGCTGCTGCTCGCCGGCTACTCCATCAACATGCTCTCGATGTTCGGCATGGTGCTTGCGGTCGGCATCCTCGTCGACGACGCCATCGTCGTGGTCGAGAACGTCGAACGCATCATGGCCGAGGAAGGCCTGCCGCCGAAGGAAGCCACGCGCAAGGCGATGTCGCAGATCACCGGCGCCATCATCGGCATCACCTTGGTGCTCATGGCGGTGTTCGTGCCGATGGCGTTCTTCCCGGGCTCGGTCGGCATCATCTACCGCCAGTTCTCCGTCACCATGGTCGCCGCGATCGGCTTCTCCGCCTTCCTCGCGCTGTCGCTGACGCCGGCGCTGTGTGCGACCCTGCTCAAGCCTGTCGCCAAGGGGCACGGTCATTCCAGCAATTTCGTGTTCGGCTGGTTCAATCACATGCTGGAGGCCGCGCGGTTCCGCTACGCGGGTACAGTCGGCTTCTCGCTGAAGCGCACCGGACGCCTGATGCTGGTCTATGCCGCGCTGCTGGTCGGCCTGTCCTGGGCCTTCGTCAGCCTGCCCGGCGGCTTCCTGCCCGTCGACGACCAGGGCTTCGTCACCACCGACGTGCAGACGCCGTCGGATTCGTCCTACGCCCGCACCGAGGCCGTGATCGAGAAGGTCGAAAAATATCTTGCCGCACGGCCGGGAGTCAAAGATGTCACCTTCCTCACGGGCTTCAGCTTCTCCGGCCAGGGCATGAACACCGCGCAGGCCTTCATCACGCTGAAGGACTGGTCGGAGCGAGGGCCCAAGGATTCCGCCGCGGCGATCGTCAACGACATCAACCGCGACCTCTCATCGATCCGCGACGCCAAGATCTCGGCGCTGCAGCCGCCGCCGATCGACAATCTCGGCAACTCCTCCGGCTTCTCGTTCCGCCTTCAGGACCGCGGCCAGAAGGGCTATTCGGCCTTGATGCGCGCTGCCGACCAGCTGATCGCGGCGGCCAATGCGAGCCCGGTGCTTCAGAAGGTCTACATCGAAGGCCTGCCCGAGGCAGGCGTGGTCAATCTCATGATCGACCGCGAGAAGGCCGGCGCCTTCGGCGTCACCTTCGAGGACATCAACAACACGATCTCGACCAATCTCGGCTCGAACTACATCAACGACTTCCCGAACCGCGGCCGCATGCAGCGTGTCGTCGTGCAGGCCGACGCGCGCGACCGCATGCGGACCGAGGACATCCTCAACTACAACGTCAAGAACAGCCGCGGCCAGCTGGTGCCGTTCTCGTCCTTTGCCACGGTGGAATGGGCACGCGGTCCGACGCAGATCGCCGGTTTCAACTATTATCCGGCGGTGCGCATCTCCGGCGAAGCGAAACCCGGCTTCACCTCGGGCGATGCGATCGCCGAGATGGAGCAGCTTGCTGACAGACTGCCGCGCGGCTTCGGCTATGAATGGACCGGACAATCGCTCCAGGAAAAGCTCTCGGGCTCGCAGGCGCCGTTCCTGCTGGCGCTCTCGGTATTCGTGGTGTTCCTGTGTCTGGCAGCGCTGTACGAGAGCTGGACCATTCCGCTCGCGGTGCTGCTGACCGTGCCCCTCGGCATCGTCGGCGCCGTCGTCGCCGCCATGCTGCGCGGCCTGCCCAACGACGTCTACTTCACCGTCGGCCTGATCACCATCATCGGCCTCGCCGCGAAGGACGCGATCCTGATCATCGAGTTCGCGAAGGATCTGCGCAAGGAAGGCAAGCCGCTGGTGGAAGCCACCATCGAGGCCTGTCGCCTGCGCTTCCGTCCGATCCTGATGACCGGCCTCGCCTTCATCTGCGGCGTGCTGCCGATGGCGATCGCGCATGGTGCCGGCGGCGCCAGCCAGCAGGCGCTGGGCAGTATCGTGATGGGCGGTATGATCGCGGTGGTGATCCTGGCGCTCCTGATGGTGCCGGTGTTCTTCGTCTCGGTGCAGCGCGTGCTGGGCGGGGACCGGGAGCCGGCGGCGGCGAAGGACCATGAGGCCTACGGGCCCCCGGCGCGGGCGCACACGAGCCACTGACGGTTCATTCCGTCATTCCCGGGCGTGCGATGCGAGCCCGGAATGACGAGGCGAAGCCGGCGGCTTTCGCCTTATGCCGTCTTCCGCAAAATCTTCACCAACTCCCCGTGCACGAACTCGTTGCCGCACACGACGTGCCCGGTTACCAGCGCATCGCCCGGGGTGTCGATGTCGCTCACCGTGCCGCCCGCCTCGCGCACCATGATCTGGCCGGCGGCGATGTCCCACGGCTGCAGGTTGCGCTCCCAATAGCCGTCGAGGCGGCCGGCGGCGACGAAGGCGAGGTCGAGCGAAGCGGCGCCGAAGCGGCGCAGGCCCGCGACGCGATTCTGGATCGCGGTCATCTCGCGGCGGAATTCCTCGTGGTCGCCGCGGCCGATATGGGGCAGGCCGCAGGCCACCACGCATTCGTTGAGCTGGCGGCGGCCGGCCACGCGCAGGCGCTGGTCGTTGAGGAAGGCGCCCTTGCCGCGCTCGGCGATGTAGAGCTCGTCATTGGCGGGGTTGTAGATCACGCCGGCGATGATCGTGCCCTCACGCGCGAGGCCGATCGAGATCGCGAATTGCGGGATGCCGTGCAGGAAGTTGGTGGTGCCGTCGAGCGGATCGACGATCCAGGTGTGGCTCTTGTCGGTGCCTTCGCGGGTGCCGCCCTCTTCGCCGATGAAGCCGTAGCCGGGCCGGGCCTTGGCGAGGTCCTGATAGAGGATCTCCTCGGCGCGCTTGTCGGCGAGCGAGACGAAATTCGCCGGCCCCTTCAGCGAGACCTGGAGATGCTCGATCTCGCCGAGATCGCGCTTGAGGCTGCGGCCGGCGCGGCGCGCGGCCTTGACCATGACGTTGATAGTGGCGGAATAAAGCATGAGCTCTGGACTTGGTCGGGGGCGGGGATCAGGGGCAAGGGCGGGACATCGCGCCTGTTTGAGGATTGGGTGCCCTGCGGGGGCGCTTGCGTCAAGTCATTGCGTCAAGTCATTTGGTCCCGAGCCATTTCTTGGCGGCGGCCTCGGCCTTGGCCCGCTCCTCCGCGGGCAGATCGGATAATTGCTTGTCGAGTTCAGGATCGCCCTTGCCGGCCGTTTTGGCCACCAGGTGCCATTTGAAGCCCTCGACCTTGTCCATGGGTGTGCCCACGCCGTTGATCAGCACCCATGCCAGCCGGTTCTGCGCGATCGCGCTGCCCTGGCGGGACGCCTTGCGAAGCAGCGCGACGGCCGCCGGCTGGTTCTTCGGCGTGCCGGTGCCGTTGAACATCGCGATCGCATATTCGACTTCGGCATCGACATTGTCGGCGAGCGAGGCGGCCTGGAGCAGCCGCACCGCGCGTTCCGCGTCCTTCGGCACACCGGTGCCTTCCTTGTAGAAAGTCGCGAGCGCGTATTGCGCCTCGGGCAGGCCTGCATCGGCGGCCTGGCGCAGCAGCTCCGCCGAGCGCCTGACGTCCTGCGGCAGGGTCTGGCCGTCCAGATAGAGCAAGGCGAGGTTGTAGGCGGCCTTGGGCTCGCCGAGCTTGGCGGCGGAGGCCATCAGCTTGACCGCCTCGCCCTTGTCGACCGGGCCGCCGCGGCCCGACATGCGCAGCATGGCGAGCGCGAACATCGCCTCGCGATCGCCGGAATCAGCGGCGCGCTTGTACCATCCGGCCGCCTTGGCGTAGTCGCGCCGGATGCCCATGGCGTTGGAATAGAGCTCGCCGAGCATGGTCATCGCCTTGGAATCGCCGGCTTGTGCACGGGCGGTGGCGAGCTCGAATGCCGTCTTGTACTGGCCGCGCTGATAGGCGCCGAACACCAGATCGACGTTGGGATCGTCGGTCGGCGGCGCGGGGATCACGGTCGCGGCCGGCTTGGGCGAGGGGGACGGCTTGGGGGAGGCCGAAGGTTTCGGCGCGGGAGCGACCTCCTTCTTCTTGGTGATCGTGTGCGGCTTGGGCTTCTGTTTTTCGGCGGGAGCGCTCGGCGTTGCAGCCGGCGGCGTGATCTGGAGCTGCGCGGCCGCGGGCGCCGTGAGCAGCAGCGCGGCCAGCATGGTGGTGTGCGGAAGCTTCATGTCGGGCGCTAGCCGTGCTCCTGACCCGCAGGATCCTGGCTCGCCGGCGCCGTCGCATGGGCCTTCTTGATCGCAGCGTCGGCCTCGACCAGCGCGGCCTTGGGCCCGCGCGGATCGGCCCAGATGAAGTCGCCGACCAGCACGAAATCGGCGCCGCTGGCGGCGAAATCGCGGGCCTCTTCCAGCGACGTGGCAAAGCCGACGCAGGGCGGCTCGAACAGCTCGGCCCACCAGTCCAGCCGTTCGGCGATGGCCTGGGATGACGGGCGCTGGCCTTTCTCGTCGGGCTCGCCGAACAGCATATAGTCGGCGCCCATCTCGCCCGCGCTCATGGAATCGTGGCGCGTGGCAAGCCCGCCGACGCCGGCGATGCGATCGGGCTTGAGCGAGGGCACCGCCTCTTCCAGCGCGGCAAGGCCGGTGAGGTGCGCGCCGTCGGCGCCGCCGCGCGCGACGATGTCAGGATGGCCGTCGACGAGGAGGGCTGCGCCTGCCTTCTGCACCGGCGGTGCCAACGCCTTGACGCGCGAGATCATGGTGCGCTGGTCGGTCTCCTTCAGCCGCAGCAGCACGGCCGCGACGTCGGCCGAAGCGAGCAGCCCCGGCAACTCGGCGACGAGCCTCGCGGGGTCCTCGACAATAGGCGTCGCGAGGTAGAGACGCGGCGCCGGGCGCGGCGGAGGCGGTTTGTTCGACAAGATCTAGGCTGCCTTCTGTTCCAGGCTGCTTTGCCACTCGCCCTTGGAGGCGAGGCCGTTCATCCGCGCGCGATGGCTGAAGGCGCGTTGTCCGGCCGCGACGTTCTCGGCCTTGCCGGACCAGGCCTTCTGCGGCGCGGCCTGGAGCGCGCGGCCGTAGGAGAAGGTCAGGCCCCAGGGCAGCGGGCCGAGTCTATGCATGGCATTGAGATGCGCGGTCGCCTCCTCGTCGGACTGGCCGCCGGAGAGGAAAGCGATGCCAGGCACGGCTGCGGGCACGCAGGCCTTGAGCAGCCGTATCGTCTTCTCCGCGACCTCTTCGACGGGCGCCTGCTGCGGACACTTCTTGCCTGAGATTGCCATGTTCGGCTTCAGCACCATGCCTTCGAGCGCGACGCGCTGCACGCGCAACTCCTGGAACGTCTTGTTGAGCACGCGTTGCGTCACCTCATAGCAGCGGTCGATGTCGTGCTCGCCGTCCATCAGCACTTCCGGCTCGACGATCGGCACGATCTGCGCGGCCTGGCACAGCGCGGCGTAGCGCGCCAGCGCGTGGGCGTTGACGCTGATGGCGGTCATCGAGGGGATGCCCCGGCCGTCAGTGCCGCTGCCGATGTCGATCACCGCGCGCCATTTGGCAAAGCGCGCGCCGCGCTCGTAGTATTTCTTCAGCCGCTCGGCGAGCCTGTCGAGCCCGACGGTCACCAGCTCGCCCGGGCACATCGGCAGGGCCTGCGTGCCCTCGTCGACCTTGATCCCCGGGATGGCGCCGCTCTCCTCGATCAGCCTGACCAGCGGCGTGCCGTCCTTGGCATCCTGCCAGATCGTTTCGTCATAGAGGATCACGCCGGAGATGTACTGGCTCATGGCGTCCTTGGCGCGAAACAGCATCTCGCGATAGTCGCGGCGGTTCTCTTCCGTCGATTCCACGCCGATGGCGTCAAAGCGCTTCTTGATGGTGCCGGAGGATTCGTCGGCGGCGAGGATGCCCTTGCCTGATACGACCATGGCGGTGGCGATCCTGTTGAGCTCAGTCAGATTCATCGAGAGGTCCTCCCAAAACAAGTCTGCCCTTGCCCGCAAAAATAGACCGTTCTCGGGCAATTGCCGAGTTAACGTTCGTCGCAGGGTAAGGGGGGAGGAAGTACCGTACCACAAGAAAACTGTCATTCCGGGATGCGCCGAGAGGCGCAGGCCCGGAATCCATAACTAAAGCGCGATGAGATTTGGATGAATCGTCATCGCGCCTTAGGTCCTTGTTTGAGCATGATCTTTTCGGAAAACCGCTTCGCACTTTTCCGGATCATGCTCTAGGCCGTGGTTATGGATTCCGGGCTCGCCGCTTTGCGGCGCCCCGGAATGACGGAGAGAGTATGTGGCTTACGCCACCGTCGCGATCGCTACGCGACGTGGGGATCGCTTACGCCACCTTGGGGTCGAGCTCGCCCTTGGCGTAGCGCTTGGCCATCTCGGCGGTGGTCAGCACCTTCTTGATCTTGGAGGCCTGGCCGGCGGTATTGAACTCCTGAAGCCGCTGCTTGCACAGCTTGGTCATCGCTTCCATCGCCGGCTTCAAATATTTGCGCGGGTCAAACTCTTCCGGATTGTCCTTGAGCACCTTGCGGATCTGGCCGGTCATCGCCATGCGGTTGTCGGTGTCGATGTTGATCTTGCGCACGCCGTTCTTGATGCCGCGCTGGATCTCGGCGACAGGCACGCCCCAGGTCGGCTTCATCTTGCCGCCATAGGCGTTGATGATGTCCTGGAGATCCTGAGGCACCGACGAGGAGCCGTGCATGACGAGATGGGTGTTCGGCAGCTTGCGGTGGATCTCCTCGATCACGTTCATGGCGAGGATGTCGCCGTCGGGCTTGCGGGTGAATTTGTAGGCACCGTGAGAAGTCCCCATCGCGATCGCGAGCGCGTCGACCTTGGTCTCCTTGACGAACTTCACCGCCTCGTCCGGATTGGTCAGGAGCTGGTCGTGGCTGAGCTTGCCCTCGGCGCCGTGGCCGTCTTCCTTGTCGCCCATGCCGGTTTCGAGCGAGCCGAGCACGCCGAGCTCGCCTTCGACCGAGATGCCGCCGAGATGGGCCATGTCGGTCACGGTCTTGGTGACGCCGACATTGTAGCCCCAGTCGCCGGGGGTCTTGCCGTCGGCCTTGAGCGAGCCGTCCATCATGACCGAGGTGAAGCCGGCCTGGATCGCGGTCATGCAGGTCGCCGGCTCGTTGCCGTGATCGAGATGCACGCAGACCGGAATGTGCGGATAGATCTCCGTCACCGCGTCCATCATGTGCTTGAGCATGACGTCGTTGGCGTAGGAGCGGGCGCCGCGCGAGGCCTGGATGATGACGGGCGCATCGACCTGGTTGGCCGCGTCCATGATCGCCAGCGCCTGCTCCATGTTGTTGATGTTGAAGGCCGGTACGCCGTAATCGTTCTCCGCCGCGTGGTCGAGCAGTTGACGTAACGTGATCCGAGCCATCTGTGTCTTTCTCCCGTTGGGGCCTGCAAGGCCGCTTGCTTACTTGATACGCAGAACCTCGACGCCGGGCAGCGGCTTGCCTTCCATCCATTCGAGGAACGCGCCACCGGCGGTCGACACATAGGTGAAGTCACCGGCCACATGGGCCTGGTTGAGCGCAGCGACAGTGTCGCCGCCGCCCGCGATCGAGACCAGCTTCTTGGCCTTGGTGCGCTCGGCCGCATGCTTGGCGGCCGCGACCGTGCCGCGGTCGAACGGCTGCATCTCGAAGGCGCCCAGCGGTCCGTTCCAGACCAGGGTCGCCGCATCGTCGATCGCCGCGTGGACGCGCGCGACCGATTGCGGGCCGACATCGAGGATCATGCCGTCGGCCGGGATCGCATCGAGCCCATAGGCATGCGACGGCGCGTTGGCCGCGAAATGATAGGCGACGGTCGCATCCACGGGGAGGATGATGGCGCAGTTGGCGGCGTCCGCCTTCTCCATGATGCGCAGCGCGGTCGGCGCGAGGTCCTTCTCGGCCAGCGACTTGCCGATCGCGACGCCCTGGGCGTGCAGGAAGGTGTTGGCCATGCCGCCGCCGATCACGAGCGCGTCGACCTTGGTCACGAGATTCTCGAGCAGGTCGATCTTGGTCGAGACCTTGGCGCCGCCGATGATCGCGATGACGGGCTTGGTCGGGGACCCCAGTGCCTTCTCCAGCGCATCGAGCTCGGCCTGCATGGTGCGGCCGGCATAGGCCGGCAGCTTGTGGCCGAGGCCTTCGGTCGAGGCGTGGGCGCGGTGCGCGGCCGAGAAGGCGTCGTTGACCCAGATGTCGCCGAGCTTTGCGAGCTCCGCGACGAAGGCCGGATCGTTCTTTTCCTCTTCCTTGTGGAAGCGGGTGTTTTCGAGACAGAGGATGTCGCCGTCCTTCAAGCCGGCCACGGCCTCGGCCGCAGGCTCGCCGATGCAGTCGTCCGCGAAGGCGACCGGCTTCTTCACCACCTTCGACAGCGCCTCGGCGACGGGCTTGAGCGAGTCCTTGGCATCGCGCCCCTTCGGCCGGCCGAAATGCGCGAGCAGGATGACCTTGCCGCCCTTGTTCGAGATTTCGGTGATGGTCGGCGCGACGCGCTCGAGCCGGGTGGCATCGGTGACGCGCCCGTTCTCCATGGGCACGTTGAGGTCGACGCGCAGCAATACGCGCTTGCCCTTCACGTCGACGTCGTCGAGGGTGCGGAATTTGTTGGTCATCTCTGGGCTCTCTTGTCCCGGGCGCTGCGCAGCGCGAAGCGGTGCGCTGCAGAACCGGGACCCACATGACAGCGAGTCCCGCGGTTGAATGGTCCCGGTTCTGCGGAGCAGCGCTTAGGCGCTGCACCGCGCCCGGGACACGAGACCTTGCTCAGATCACCTTCGCCATCGCGACGGCGGTGTCCGCCATGCGGTTCGAGAAGCCCCACTCGTTGTCGTACCAGGACATCACGCGCACCAGCGTGCCGTTCTGCACCTTGGTCTGGTCCTCGTGGAAGGTCGAGGAGTGCGGATCGTGGTTGAAGTCGATCGAGACGTTCGGCGCACTGGTGTAGCCGAGGATGCCCTTGAGCTGCTGCTCGCTGGCGCGCTTCATCGCCGCGTTGATCTCCTTGGCGTCGGTGGCGCGCTTGGCGACGATCTTGAGGTCGACCACCGAGACGTTCGGGGTCGGCACGCGGATCGCGACGCCGTCGAGCTTGCCCTTCAGCTCGGGCAGCACGAGACCGATCGCTTTCGCAGCACCGGTCGAGGTCGGGATCATCGACATCGCCGCGGCGCGGCCGCGGTAGAGATCCTTGTGCAGCGTATCCAGCGTCGGCTGGTCGCCGGTATAGGCGTGGATCGTGGTCATGAAGCCGGTCTCGATGCCGACGAGATCGTTCAGCACCTTGGCAACCGGCGCCAGGCAGTTGGTGGTGCAGGAGCCGTTGGAGACGACCAGATGATCCTTGGTGAGGGTGTCGTGGTTGACGCCGTAGACGATGGTGGCATCGGCGCCGTCGGCCGGCGCGGAGACCAGCACGCGCTTGGCGCCGGCGGTCAGATGCGCGGAGGCCCTGTCCTTCGAGGTGAAGATGCCGGTGCATTCCAGCGCGATGTCGACGCCGAGATCCTTCCACGGCAGCTTCGCGGGATCGCGCTCGGCGGTCACCTTGATCTTGCCGTTGCCGAAGCTGATGGAGTCGCCATCGACGGTGACGGTGCCGGGGAAGCGGCCATGGACGCTGTCGAAACGGAGCAGATGGGCGTTGGTCTCGACCGGGCCGAGATCGTTGATGCCGACCACCTCGATGTCCTTGCGGCCTGACTCGGCGATAGCCCGCAGGACGTTGCGGCCGATGCGGCCAAAACCGTTGATTCCGACGCGGACTGCCATGTTTCGTCTCCTTCAATGACCGTTGTCATCCCGCACAACGCGCTTTCGTGCGCCTGCGAGGGTTTTTTTAGGGGCGGGCGCCCGGTTCGGCCGGGCGGTGCTTGATCATATGAGAGATTACGTAGTCCTTTTTTGGGGCAAGCTCAACTCTCAGGAAATGCGCTTCAGCACAGCGTTAACCGCAGCCTCGGCGGTAATGCCGAAATGCTTGTAAAGCTCCTTGGCGGGACCGCTTTCGCCGAAGGAATGCATGCCGATGAATTCGCCGGCCTGGCCGATCACGGCGTCCCAGCCCCAGCGCACGGCGGCCTCGATGGCGATCTTGACCGGCGCGTTGCCGATGATTGCGGCACGCTTGGCCTCTGGTTGCGCTAACAACAGCTCGAGCGAGGGAACGGAGACGACGCGTGACGCGATGCCGCGTTCCGCGAGCTGCTTCTGGGCCGCGACCGCGATCTCGACTTCGGAGCCGGAGGCGAACAGCGTCGCCTTGGCTTCGCCCTGGGCTGCGACCAGCTCATAGGCGCCGGCTGCGCAGGGATTGTCATTCGGTGCGGTGGTACGCAGCTGCGGCAGGTTCTGCCGCGTCAGTGCCAGCACGGTCGGACCGTCGACGCGGTTGAGCGCGAGCTCCCAGCACTCGGCGACCTCGATGGAATCGCAGGGACGGAACACACGCATGTTCGGAATGGCGCGAAGCGCGGCGAGATGCTCGACCGGCTGATGGGTCGGCCCGTCTTCGCCGAGGCCGATGGAATCGTGCGTCATCACGTAGACGACGCCCGTGCCCATCAGCGCGGCGAGGCGCATCGCGGGACGTGCGTAGTCGGTGAACACCAGGAAGGTCGCACCGTTCGGCGCGAAGCCGCCGTGCAGGAAGATGCCGTTCATCGCGGCGGCCATGCCGTGCTCGCGGATGCCGTAATGGATGAAGCGGCCCTTCGGCGTCTTGGCCGAGAAGGCGGTCGCCGACTTCGCCTTGTTGTTGTTGGAGCCGGTGAGATCGGCCGAGCCGGCCAGGAATTCCATCGGCATCGCGGCGGCGATCGCCTCGATCGCAGCCTCCGACGATTTGCGCGTCGCGGCCGTCAGCGGCTTCTCCAGCAGCTCCTTCTTGTGTGCCTTCAGCGCCTTGGCCAGCGATGCCGGCCGCTCATGGCGCAGGCGGCGCTCGAATTCGGCGCGCTTGCGGCTGCCGAGCTCGCCGAGCCGTGCTTCCCATTCCTGGCGTGCCGCGGCGCCGCGGCTGCCGGCCGCGCGCCACGCCTTCAGCACGTCGTCGGGCACCAAGAACGGCTCGAGCGAGATGCCGAGATTTTCCTTGGCGGCCTTGAGCTCATCGGCGCCGAGCGCCTCGCCATGCACCTTCGAGGTGCCGGCCTTGTGCGGCGCGCCGAAGCCGATGGTGGTGCGGCAGGCGATCAGCGTCGGCTTGTTGGATTTTTGCGCGCGGGCGATGGCGGCGGCGATCGCTGCCTGATCCTGGCCGTCGATCTTCTCGGCGGCCCAGCCCGCCGACTTGAAGCGCTTCACCTGGTCGACGGAATCGGAGAGCGAGGTCGGGCCGTCGATCGAGATGCCGTTGTCGTCGTAGAGCACGATCAGCTTGTTGAGCTTCCAGTGCCCGGCCATCGCGATCGCTTCCTGCGACACGCCTTCCATCAGGTCGCCGTCTGAGGCGAGCACATAGGTGTGGTGGTCGACGATCTTCTTGCCGAACTCGGCGGCCAGCATCTTCTCGGCGAGCGCCATGCCGACCGCAGTCGAGATGCCCTGGCCGAGCGGGCCGGTGGTGGTCTCGATGCCCTTGGTGCGGAAATTCTCGGGGTGACCGGGGGTGAGCGAGTCGACCTGGCGGAACTGCTTGATCTGGTCCAGCGTCATCTCGGCATTGCCGGTCAGGTACAGCAGCGAATAGAGCAGCATCGAGCCGTGGCCGGCCGAGAGCACGAAGCGGTCGCGGTCCGGCCAGGCCGGCGCGGCGGCGTCGAATTTCAGGAACTGCGTGAACAGCACCGTGGCGATGTCGGCGGCACCCATCGGCAGGCCGGGATGGCCCGATTTCGCCTTCTCGACAGCGTCCATCGAAAGGCCGCGGATCGCGTTGGCCATACGGGTGTGATCGACCTGCGTCATGTCTGAAATCCGTCTGAAATGAGGCGCTTGGCGAGGTACGCCCGCGCGGGAGGAGCCTGGCGGCCACTGAAAGGGTCGGGGCTGGGATAGCACCTCGGTTCCGGGAGTCCAAGGCACTCAAACGCCGGTTTAGCCGTAAAAGTTGCCATGGGGAGATCGGTTTTCCCCCGCGATCATGCCGGACGGAATCGGACGATCGCAGCCGCGTCCCGATTGATCGGTGCATAGTTTTGCGGCGGCGTTGCGCTGGGCTAGCTTGCCACGTAAATTTCTGCTTCTAACCGCTTGCCGAACCGAGTCTTTTGCCGGACGGCAAGCTCCAGGGAAAGGCCACTGGGCAAAGGCCGCCAGGTTCCGCCGCTGACTGCATGAACGATCGCGTGTCCAATAGCTCTGCCATGACGGAATCATCCGCCGTCGAGATCGAGATTGCGACCCGCAGGCTCACGGCCGCGCTCGACGCACTCGAAAGCGCGGTCGAGCGGCGACGCGATGCCGATCGCGACGAGAACGAGCTCGCGGCGCGGATCCAGGCGCTCGGCGCTGATCGCTCGCGTCTCGCCGACGAGCTCGACGGCGCGCTGGTGAAGGCGCGCAAGCTCGAGCGCACCAATCGCGAGATTTCCGACCGGCTGGATTCCGCAATCGTCACGATACGCTCGGTGCTCGATACCGGAGAGGACGGATGAGCCACATCAACGTCACCATCAACGGCCGGCAATACCGCATGGCCTGCGAGGAGGGCCAGGAGGTGCGGCTGCTCAAGCTCGCCGAGAGCCTGGAGACGCGCATCCAGTCGCTGCGCGGAAAATTCGGCGAGATCGGCGATGCGCGCCTCACGGTGATGGCGGCGCTGACGGTGTGCGACGAATTGATCGACGCCGGCAACCGCATCCGTACCATGGAGCAGGAGCTGGTCGAGCTCCGGGATTTCCGCAACGCCGCCGTCGAACGCGCCCGGATGACGCAGACCGCAGTGGTGAACGCGCTCAACGCCGCGGCCGAACGCATCGAGAAGTCGACCCAGGTCCTGAACCGGACCGTCGGAGGCGGCATCGCGATCGGGTAGGTGAAAGCCTCGATGGTTGCAACGAAGCTGGCGCACTCCCTCCCCCGCTTGCGGGGGAGGGCTGGGGAGAGGGTGTTTCGACAATCGAGAACCCCCCAAGAGGAGACAACCCTCACCCGGCGCGCTGCGCCGACCTCTCCCGCAAGCGGGAGAGGCTGAGCCAGCCCGCGGCGCGAGCGTTTCACCCAAACACCATCCGGTCTGATGTGCCGCACTGGCACTTCCCCAGTACAGTTGTTACATTGCCCAGGCGAGGCTGCGACGTGCGTCAGGAGCCATATATCCCCGGGGCCTTATCGATCCTTTAGGGAACTGTCCCTGGCCGGGCCCGTGGGCCCGGACATATGGTGCCCACCTACTTTCGTAGGGAACTCCGGGATCGAGTGCTTCAACGGCGTTCGCGGCTTCGTACTTTTGTCTGCTTGGTTTGTGCTTGTTGAAACGACTGCGGCCAGTTCAACAGGTGTCATGCCCCCCGAGTGCGCATTGCGCACGGGGCGGGGCATCCAGTACGCCGCGGCCTCTGTGTGAATCACCACCGCCTCTGGAATACTGGATCACCCGCACTCGCGGGTGATGACGTGGGGACCAAAGCGCATGTCCGCTTCCAAAGCCGAACTCCGTGCCAAGGCCCTCGCCAGGCGTGACGCGCTGAGCGACAAGAAGCGCATCGCCGCAGCCGCAAAACTCGCCAAGCGCGGGTTGCCGTTCGAGCTGCTGCCCGGCAGCATCGTCTCCGGCTATTCGCCGATCCGCAACGAGATCGATCCGATGCCGTTGATGCGAAAGCTCGCCGAGCAGGGCGCAAATCTGGCGCTGCCTTGCGTCACCGCGCGTGGCCAGTCGCTGATCTTCCGCATCTTCCATCCGAACGACCGCCTGATGCTCGGTCCGCTCGGCATTCCCGAGCCGTCGCCGGCAGCGGCCGAGGTCATCCCCGACATCATGCTGACACCGCTCGCGGCCTTCGACCGTCTCGGCCATCGCATCGGCTATGGCGCCGGGCATTACGATTTCACCTTCGCGCATCTGCGGAAAACGAAGCACATCATCGGCATCGGGCTTGCCTTTGCGGCGCAGGAAATCGAGGCGGTTCCGGCACTATCGCACGACGTCGCGCTGGATTATGTGCTAACGGAATCGGACGTGTTCGATTTCCGGAGTTCTGAAGTTGCGCATTCTCTTCGTGGGTGATGTCGTCGGCCGTAGCGGGCGCGAGGCCATCGCCGAATATCTGCCCGGCATGGTCAAGGACTGGTCGCTCGATTTCGTCGTCGTCAACGGCGAGAATTCGGCGGGCGGCTTCGGCATCACGGAAGCGATCTACCAGGAATTCCTCGAGGCCGGCGCCGATGCGGTGACGCTCGGCAATCACTCCTGGGACCAGCGCGAGGCGCTGGTGTTCATCGAGCGCGCCGATCGCCTGGTGCGTCCGGCGAACTATCCGCGCGGCACGCCCGGCCGCGGCGCCGCGCTGGTCGAGACCAAGAACGGCAAGCATGCCCTCGTCGTCAACGCTTTGGGTCGCGTCTTCATGACCCCGTTCGACGATCCCTTCGCGGCGCTCGAGCGCGAGCTCGGCGCCTGCCCGCTCGGCGTCGCCGCCGACGCCATCGTCGTTGATTTTCATTGCGAGGCGAGCAGCGAGAAACAGGGCATCGGCTTCTTCTGCGACGGCCGCGCCAGCCTCGTCGTCGGCACACACACCCATGTGCCGACCGCCGACCACCAGATCCTCGCAGGCGGCACCGCCTACATGACCGACGCCGGCATGACCGGCGATTACGATTCCATCATCGGCATGCAGAAGGAAGAACCGCTGCGCCGGTTCACATCGGGGATTCCGTCGGCCCGGTTCGAGCCTGCCGCGGGCGTGGCGACGCTCAGCGGCGTCGCGGTGGAGACGGATGACGCCACGGGCCTTGCGCTCAAAATTGCGCCGGTACGTGTGGGCGGAAGGCTGGAGCCGGCGACGCCGAAGTTCTGGCTGAGCTGAAGAACCACGCTCCACCCTAGGTGTCGTCCCCGCGAAGGCGGGGACCCATAACCCCAGGGAGAAGTTGTTGCACGAAGCTGGTAACTGCGAGTCTTCGCCAAACCACATCCTGTGGTTATGGGTCCCGGATCTGCGCTCCGCTTCGCTACGCTTGTCCGGGACGACAACGGAAATTGACGCGCGATCACGCATCAATCTCGCCATACGCTACTCCGCCGTCTGCTCCCTCAACTCCGCCACGTCCTTCGCCGTCAGCTTCGAGCCCTTCGTTCCGAACCGCGCCGTGACGTAGTTCGCCACCGCCGCGATCTCGTCGTCCGTGTAGGCCTTGCCGAATGCGGGCATCGACAGCGCGCCGTCAGGCGTGTGGCGCTTGGTGCCCGAGAGCACGATCTGCGCGACATTGGTGGCGGCGGGGTCGTTGACGGCCCAGGTGCCGGTGAGCGTCGCCATCGGCGACACCGGGCTCTCGCCGCTCCAGCCATGGCAGCTGGCGCAGGCGCTGGCGAACACCTGCTTGCCGCGGGCGTCCGCCGTGACGCCGTCGCGGTGCGAGGCGGGGGCGACCGGTGCCGTGGTGGCGGGCAGGTCGGGCGAAGGTTGCGGCGGCACGCTGCGCAGGTAAGCAACGATGCTGCGGATGTCTTCGGGGGCGAGCTTGCTCAAGCTGTGGTCGACCGCCTCACCCATCGGACCCGAGGCCGAGCCATGACCCGGCGCATGGCCGAGCGACAGATACGAGATCAGATCCTGGTCGCTCCAGTTGCCGAGGCCTGTGGCCTTGTCCGAGGAGATGTTGAAGGCGCGCCAGCCCGCCGTGATGGCGCCGGCGAACTTCCTGCGGTTGTCCAGCGCAAAGCCGAGATTGCGCGGGGTGTGGCACTCGCCGCAATGCGCCAAGGCCTCCGCAAGATACGCGCCCCTGTTCCACTCCGGGCTCTTCGAGGTGTCGGGCGCAAAGCGCGTGTCCGGATTGAATACCGCCGACCAGACGATCATCGCCCAGCGCTGGTTGAACGGGAACGACAGCGTGTTGTCCGGTGCCTTCGCGCGCACCGCCGGCAGACTGAACAGATAGGCTTTCACCGCCAGCACGTCCTCGTCGGTCATGAAGGTGTAGGACGTGTAGGGCATCGCCGGATAGAGCCGCGCGCCGTCACGGCGCTTGCCGTGCTGGACCGCGTTCAGGAAATCCTGGTCGCTGTAATTGCCGATGCCGGTGTCCTTGTCCGGCGTGATGTTGGTGGAATAGAGCGTGCCGAACGGCAGCTTGAAGGCGAGCCCGCCGGAGTACTCCTTCTCGCCCGGCTTGGTGTGGCAGACCATGCAGTCGGCGGCCTTGGCGAGATATTCGCCGCGCTCGACGATGCCGGCTTTCTCCAGCTTCGCCGGCACGCCGGTCGGCTTGCCCGCACGGTAATCCGCCAGCGCCACTTTCGTGTCGCCTGCGAAGTCGAGCGGACCGGGTCCGCGGATGATGAAGACGCCGAGCGCCACCGCGACAATGGCGATCACAACGAGACCTGCGAGGATACGCATCTTGCCGCTCATGCCTTCTTCCCCGCAGCCAGCAGTTTCCGATCGATCGGCAGGCGCCGCAGCGCCACGCCGGTTGCGGCATAGATCGCGTTGCGTAGCGCCGGCGGTCCGGCATTGACGCCGGCTTCGCCGATGCCGCCGGGCGCCTCGCCGCTCTTGACGACGATCACCTCGATCTTCGGCGTCTCGTTGATGCGCATCATGCGGTAGTCGTGGAAGTTCGACTGCTGCACGCGGCCCTTGTCGATGGTGATCTCGCCATAGAGTGCGGCCGTGAGCCCGAAGATCAGCCCGCCCTCGATCTGCGCCTTCACGGTGTCGGGGTTGACGGCAATGCCGGTGTCGACCACCGAGGTGATGCGGCGGAGCGTGATCTCGCCGATGTCGTCGATCTCGGCCTCCACCACCGTTGCGATGAAGCTCGCGAATGACGGCTGCACGCAGACGCCGCGGCCGACGCGCGGCGGCAGCTTTTGCCCCCAGCCGGATTTCTCCGCGACCTGGTCGAGCACCGCGAGCATGCGCGGATTCTTCGTCAGCATGGACTTTCGGAATTCGATCGGGTCCTTGCCCGCCTTGCGCGCGAGCTCGTCCATCGCGCATTCGACCGCGAACACGTTGTTGTTCGGGCCGACGCCGCGCCAGAAACCTGTCGGCACCGACAGTGGCTCCGCGCGGACATATTCGACATGGAAGTTGGCGAAGTCGTAAGGAGCATCCACCGCGGCGTCGATCGCGTCGATGTCGATGCCCTTCTGGAACGCCGGCGGCAGCCAGCGCGCCAGCACGGCGGAGCCGGCGACCTTGTACCTCCACCCCGCGACCTTGCCGTCGACCAGCGACGCCTTGATCTGGTCGCGATAGACCGGGCGGTAGACGTCGTGCTGGATGTCCTCCTCGCGGGTCCATACCACCTTCACGGGATAGTCGACCTGCTTGGCGATCTTCACCGCCGCCACCACCATGTCAGGCTCGAGCTTGCGGCCGAAGCCGCCGCCGAGCAGGTGATTGTTGACGATCACCTTGTCGATCGGCAGGCCCGCGGCTTTCGCGGCCTCCGACTGCACGCGCGTCATGATCTGCGTGCCGGTCCAGATCTCGCAGGAGTCGGGCTTCACGTGCACCGTGGCGTTGATCGGCTCCATCGAGGCGTGCGCCAGGAAGGGCAGCTCGTAGGCCGCCTCGAACTTGTCGCCGCTCGCGAGCGCCTTGGCGATGTCGCCGTCGGATTTTGCGACTGCGCCGTCCTTCTGGCTGGCCTTGCGCAGGTCGTCCCAGATGTCCTTGGTGGTGATCTCGGCGTTCGGCCCCTCGTCCCACTCGATCTTGAGCGCTTCGAGCCCCTTCTTGGCCGCCCACATGTGATCGCCGATCACGGCGACCATGTCCTCGAGCACGACGACCTTGCGCACGCCGGGAAGCTTCACCGCGGCGCTGTCGTCGACCTTGCCGACCTTGCCGCCGAATACCGGGCAGGCGGCGACGGTCGCGAACTTCATGCCGGGCAGGATCGCGTCGATGCCGTAGACGGCCTTGCCGTTGACCTTGTCCGGCGTGTCGAGCCGTTTCAAGGGCTGGCCGATGATGACGAAATCCTTGGGGTCCTTCAGCGCAGCGTCCTTCGGCGGCGTCTGACCTTGGGCTGCGAGCGCCAGCGTGCCGTAGGCGAGCCTGCGGCCGCTCGCTGCATGCGCGACCTCCCCCTTGGCGGCTGTGCAGCTTGCCGGATCGGCGCCCCATTCCGCGGCAGCCGCCTGCACCAGCATCGCGCGCGCGGTGGCGCCGGCCTTGCGCAGCGGCAGCCACCAGGCGCGGATCGAGTTGGAGTTGCCGGTGACCTGCAGGCCGAAGGTTGGGTTGCCGTAGAGCTTGTCGTCAGGCGGCGCGTGCTGGACCTCGACCTTGCTCCAGTCGGCATCCAGCTCTTCGGCGAGCACCGCGGAGATCGAGGTATAGGTGCCCTGGCCCATCTCGACCTGCGGCATGATCAGCACGGTGCGGCCGGTCTCGTCGATGCGGATGAAGGCATTGGGCGCGAACCTGCCCTCGGTGGTGTCGCGCGGCTGCACCGGCTCGTTGACCGCCGCGCGCAGCGGCAGATGGAAGGCGAGCAGGAAGCCGGTGGCGAGACCGCCGGTCAGCAACGCGCGGCGGGAGACGCTGTGATGTGCATTCATGGCGAACCTCAGGACTGGCGGCCGTTGGCGGCCTGCTTGATGGCCTCGCGGATGCGCACATAGGTGCCGCAGCGGCAGATGTTGCCGGCCATGGCGGCGTCGATGTCGGAATCGTCAGGATTCGGCGTCGTCGCCAGCAGCGCCGCAGCCGCCATGATCTGGCCGGACTGGCAGTAGCCGCACTGGATCACTTCGGCCTCCAGCCAGGCCTTCTGCACCTTGGCGCCGGCCGGCGTGCTGCCGACATGCTCGATGGTGGTTACAGTGCGATTCTCGACCGCGCTCACCGGCAGCACGCAGGAGCGCACCGCCTTGCCGTCGACATGCACCGTGCAGGCGCCGCACTGCGCGATGCCGCAGCCGAACTTGGTGCCGGTCATGCCGAGGATGTCGCGCAGCACCCAGAGCAGCGGCATTTCAGGTGGCGCGTCGAAGGATTTCGTTTCGCCATTGATGGTGAGAACAGTTGCCATATGCATTCCCTTGCTCGGCGATCGCTTGCGGCGATCACGTCGACGAATTTTGCGCGACGATAATCATATCGATGCGAAACGATGAAGCGTCGAAATTTCCGGCAATGCATATTTGCGCGGACGAGGCGTGAGGCCATGACGTTCACGAATTTGTGCGGCGATTGCTGCAAAGGTTTTGGGCCAACTGATATGATAATCGTCATGTTTTGACGCATTTTCATCGCGTGCGTCATCGACCGCCGCATATGATCGTGCGAACGCGCAAAATCATGCGAAGACGAAACTCGTGCGATTGTGAAAGTCGGGCGGATCTGCGTTGCACCAAAGCGGAATGGCTTTAGGTTGAATCGATGACCGCGGCGGCTCGTTCACCTCTCCCGCTTGCGGGAGAGGTCGGCGCGAAGCGCCGGGTGAGGGCTTTTTCCTCTTGGGGAGTGTCCCATTGCAGAAACACCCTCTCCCCGGCCCTCTCCCGCAAGCGGGAGAGGGAGTGCACCTTTGAGGTCGCAATCAGACCTGATCTCATCGCGCTTTACCCAACGTGCGATGATGTCATCGCGCCTGTTTGATCCGACTACAGGGGAGCGGTCAGAGGGGCTGCGCAGTCATTTCGGAATAGTCGCATTATGCCCCTGTTTTGCCTGACGGGTCAAGTGTGGGGCGCATTCCGCCCAGCACTCGAATCATCTCCACGTCGGGGGAAGAGGTGACCCGCGACCAGGTCTGATTTGATCGCCCTCTTGGCGCACGCCTAAGCCATTGATTTCGTACACTCCGGCTACTGTGCATGGGGTTGTTTTCGAGCTTTTTATCTTGGGGATGCGGGAGCGCCGTCGCGCAACGGTCGTCAGCTCTGGCGAAAACCCATCCGGAAGGCGCCCCAGTGCCTGCCGCGGATCACGATCGGCGAGGACAGATCCTTCATCAGCACAAACTGCCCGCCGCCCATGTCGCGGCGGTAGGTCTGCAGCAGGAACGGCTTCGTGCTGCCTGCGACCTTCTTCACCGTGCGGTCGGTGAACAGGCGGCGGTTGCGGCAATTGGCGTTATTCCAGACCGGGTCCTTGCCCTGCGGCAGGCGGTAGTTCGGATTGTGGGTCGGCAGATAGCCGCTCCTTGCCCAGGCGACGCAGTAGACGATGCGCGGATCCGATTTCTGGATCGGGTCCTGGATCGCGGGCAGCACGCGATCGGTGAATTCGACGTAGTCGGTGAGGTACTGTCTTGGATCGGTGCCGGGGATCTCCCGGTAGTTCTCGTCCATGAGCTGGTCGAGCGTGATCTCGCCGCGGTCGATCGCAGCCTCGAATTCGGCGGAGATGCGCTTGGCGGTCTCGACCACCACGCGGATCAGCGGCGTGTCCGACGTCTCCACGCCGCTGTCGGCGATCAGCGCGATCAGGCCTTCGGACGCGTCGAGCAGCTTCGCCACCCGCTCGTCGGCATTCTTGAGATCGCGCGAGGACAGGTCGACGCCCTTGGCGAGCTCGTCGAGCTCGCTGATGACGGTGTCGCAATGTCCGAGATTGGAGGTCGCCGCGCGCGTGACGCTGCCGATCTCCGCTTCCACGGAGGCAAAGCCCTGCTGGACCCGTGAGATGATGCCGGAGATCTGCTGGGCGCCTTCGCCGGCGGTCTTGGCGCGCTGCGAGGCGTCGCTGCTCTCGCCGATCAGACCTTCGATCTGGCCGTCGAGATCGCGCACGGTGTCGGAGATCTGGTGCGTGGCCTGGCGGGTGGCTTCCGCGAGGTTCTTGACCTCGCTCGCGACCACCGCGAAGCCGCGGCCGGCATTGCCGGCGCGTGCCGCTTCGATGGTTGCGTTCAGCGCGAGCAGATTGGTCTGCTTCGCGATCGCCTCGATCGAGCCGGATACCTTCGCCACCTGCGCCAGTGCCGAGCCGACGGCGCTCAGGCGCGCCTCGATCCGCTCCACGGCTGCGACGAGCTCCGAGATATGGCTGACCGCGGTGTCGACGGCGCTACGCGATTGCGCGATCTCGCCGACCGCCGCCGACGTCGTCGTTTGCACGGCCTGCGATGCGTTGGCGATGTCGTGGTTGGCCGAGACCATCGTCTCGGCCGTCCTCTGCAGGTGGTGGAACCGTTCCGACTGGCTCGCGACGCGGCTTGCGACTTCCTGGACGTTGCCGGCGATGTCGGCGAGTTCCACGCCAAGGCCGCCGATGCGGTCGGCGAGCTGATCGATCAGCCGCTCGGCGAGCGTCCGGTTCGATCCGGTATCCAATACTGCAAGCTGTGCCTGGGACATGTACGGGCTCTCTCCAGTCAGGGCCGTTGATCGGCTCTCGGCGGCATTCCCATTCCAGTTTCGGCTTAGAGGATGATTCGCGGCCGGTGTCTTGTCCAAGAGTGCACTCGAGAGAGCGCTACAGCTTGTAAGCCGTGCGGAAGCCGCCCCAGTGACGGCCCTGCACGCGGATCGGGACGTCGATCTCGCGCATCATCACCGTGTTCCCGTTGCCCATGTCGCGCGCATAGCTCTGAACCAGGTACGAGCGCAGGTTGCGCGCGGCAGCCAGCCCCGCCGGATCGTTGAATATCCGCCGGTTGCGGCTGTTGGCCGTGTTCCAGGCGGCGTCGCCCGGCCGCTGTGGATGCGAATAGATCTTGTTGTGCACCGGCAGGAAGCCGTTGCGGTCGACCATGGCGCAGAACGCCATCCGCGGCTCCCTCGCCAGAAAGGCTTCCTGGAACGGCGGCAGGGCGCGGTCGGCCCAGTCCAGATATTTCGTGCGGTATTGCTGCGGATTGGTGCCCGCAATTTCCACGTAGTCCGTGTCGAACAGGTCCTCCATCCTGACCTCGCCGCGCGCAACCGCCTGCTCGAATATCTTCGTCAGCGCATTGCCGGCCTCCATGGCACGGGTGACCAGCTCCGTGTTCTCCTCATGGATCGACCAGAGCTTGTCCTCGATCTTCTCGCCGAGCGCGGCGCTGGGACCAACGAATTGCGCGCGGGCGCCGGCCTTGGATTGCTCGACCACGCGCAGGCGGCAGGCGCCGATGTCCTCGAGGGTGCCTTCGATCATCGCCTGCGGTGCGAGCCTGCCTGCATCCACGCCGCCGATCAGCACGCCATCCATCGCGATTTCATAGACCGGCATCACCCCGCGCGTGGTTTCGAACTTGAGATGGCAGGGCAGCCGCTCGGTCTTGCGGCGGTCGTCGTGCTCGCTCTGGCCGAGCAGCACGGCGCAGCGCGATTTCAGCTTTTGAGCAAAAGTGGTGACGGCCTTGCCGGCACTGGCGACGCTCTCGCCATGGGTCTCGGCCGCCTTGGTCGCGGCATCGATCTCGGCCGCGCTCTCGCCGACCGAGGCGATGAACTCCGAAGCGCTCGCGGCATTTCCGGAGACTTCGCTGGTCGTGGCGTTCTGCTCGGCGACCGCGCCGTTGACGGTGTCGAAGACCGGGCGGATCGCCTCGATCGCCTGCGAAATGCGGTGCACGGCATCAGCCGAACCGGCGGCGTCGCGCTGGAGCGCGTCGATCTTCCTGGTGATCTCTTCCGTCGCGCCCTGGGTCTGGACCGCGAGCGCCTTGACCTCGGTGGCGACGACCGCAAAGCCTCGGCCCGCATCGCCCGCGCGCGCGGCCTCGATGGTGGAGTTGAGCGCGAGCAGCGTCGTCTGCCGCGCGATCTGTGCGATCAGATTGACGACATTGCCGATGGCCGCGGAGGATTCGCGCAGGCGCTCGACATTGGCGCGGGCTTCCTGCGCCGCGGCGCTGGCCTCGTCGGCGAGCTTGCCGGCATTGCGGACCTGCGCGCCGATTCCTTGCGCGGACTGGGTGAACTTGTCGGCGGCATGGGCGAAGGTGGAGGCGGTCGACTGCGCCGCGTTGGTCCGGCCGGTCAGGGCGTCGGTGCGGTCGCGAATGGCGGCAAGCGTCGCGGCGGTCGCCTCGGCGCCTCCGGCCACCGAATTGGCGGCGCGTTCGAGCTGGCGGATCATCGCGCCTAGCTCGAGTTCCAGCAGTTCCAGGATTTCCCGGGCCGAATCACTTTCGGCGGCCGGGGCGGGCGCGGAATGGGCCGCCGGCTGCGGAGCCTCCAGGGCTGTCGCAGGCGCAGCCTGGTCCGGCAGACGCTTCCGAAATATTCCGAACGCCATCGGGCCTCTCTTGTCGGAGAACGGTCGGGCGCTATTTTCGCAACCCGGAATGAAATCAGGGTTAACGGTGCCTGACCTCTAGGCACGGGCTAGTACGGTGTTACCTTAAAGTCGTAGAGCCTCTTTCATTCCGGTGGGTTGGCGGCCTATAAGGCCGCGCTTCCCACGCTCACCTTGGCGCACGATTCCTTAACGAGACCACGCATGGCCGGACATTCCCAATTCAAGAACATCATGCACCGCAAGGGGCGGCAGGATGCCCAGAAGTCGAAGCTGTTCGGCAAGCTGGCGCGGGAAATCACCGTCGCCGCCAAGCTGGGGACGCCTGATCCGGCCATGAACCCGCGTCTGCGCGCCGCCGTGATCGCCGCGCGCCAGGAGAACATGCCGAAGGACAATATCGAACGCGCCATCAAGAAGGCGCTCGGCAGCGACGGCGAGAACTATGACGAGATCCGCTATGAGGGCTACGGCCCTGGCGGCGTCGCCGTCATCGTCGAGGCGCTGACCGACAACCGCAACCGCGCCGCTTCCGACATCCGCTCCTTCTTCACCAAGTCCGGCGGCAATCTCGGCGAAACCGGCTCGGTGTCGTTCATGTTCGACCGCACGGGCGTCATCGAATATGACCGCAGCGTCGCCTCCGACGACGCCATGCTGGATGCCGCGATCGAGGCCGGCGCCGACGACGTGATCTCGGGCGAGAACGGCCACGAGATCTACGCCTCGACCGAAGGCTATCGCGACGTCGCCAAGGCGCTGGAAGCCAAGTTCGGTGAGCCGCGCAAGGCCGCGCTGATCTGGAAGCCGCAGAACACGGTCGCCGTCGATGACGAGACCGCCGAGAAGCTTTTCAAGCTGATGGATTTGCTCAACGAGCACGACGACGTCCAGAACGTCTACGCCAACTTCGAGGTGTCCGACGCACTGATGGCGAAGATGGGCGGGTAGGCGCTTTCGCGTCCCGGACGCGCTGCAGCGTGAAACGCTGCTGCGTCGCGCCCGGGGCACGAGACCCCACTTCCTCTGTTACTTCCGTTCTGTTTCTGTTTCCCCCGCGGCGGCCAGCCGCTATCACTGGCCCATGACTGCGCTCCCGATTCGTGGCCCCGTTCGCATCATCGGCATCGACCCCGGCCTGCGCCGCACCGGCTGGGGCGTGATCGAGGCCGAGGGCAACCGGCTGATCTACGTGGCCTGCGGTTCGGTGGAGCCGCCGGACGATTTGCCGCTGTCGAGCCGCCTGCTCGCGATCCATGAGGGGCTCGCGGCCGTTCTCTCCGACCACCAGCCGATGGAAGCCGCGGTCGAGCAGACCTTTGTGAACAAGGACGGCGTTGCCACGCTGAAGCTCGGCCAGGCCCGCGGCGTCGCCATGCTGGCGCCCGCAATGTTCGGCATCAGTGTCGCCGAATATGCGCCGAACCAGGTCAAGAAGACGGTGGTCGGCGCCGGTCACGCCGACAAGCAACAGATCGCGATGATGCTGAAGATATTGCTGCCGAAAGCCGAGCCGCCGTCCGCCGACGCGGCCGACGCGCTCGCCATCGCCATCACCCACGCCCATCACCGCCAGAGCACCGCGCTCCGGCTGAAGGTGGTGGGGATATGATCGGTCGTTCCCTGTCACCGCCGTCATGCCCGGACTTGTTCCGGGTATCCACGTTCTTTCTTGCCGGGGGCAAAGACGTGGATGGCCGGGTCAAGCCCGGCCATGACGAAAGAGAAGCGTGTGTCGCGACCGGGGACCTGAGATGATCGGCAAGCTCAAGGGCCTGATCGATTCCTACGGCGAGGATTTCGTCATCCTCGACGTCGGCGGTGTCGGCTATCAGGTGCATTGCTCGTCGCGCACCTTGCAGCATCTGCCGTCGCCGGGCGAAGCGGCCGTGCTGTCGATCGAGACCTACGTCCGCGAGGACCAGATAAAACTGTTCGGCTTCCGCACCGATCAGGAGCGCGAATGGTTTCGCCTGCTCCAGACCGTGCAGGGCGTCGGCGCCAAGGTTGCGCTCGCCGTGCTCGGCACGCTCGCGCCGGCCGATCTCGCCAATGCCATTGCGCTGCGCGACAAGGCGGCGGTGGCGCGCACGCCCGGCGTCGGCCCCAAAGTCGCCGAGCGCATCGTCACCGAGTTGAAGGACAAGGCGCCGGCCTTCGCCAATGTCGATCCGGCGGTCGTGCATCTCGCCGGCGCCGTCGACGACCAGCGCGCGCCGCGGCCCGTGGCGGATGCGATCTCCGCACTGGTCAATCTCGGCTACGGCCAGCCGCAGGCGGCTGCGGCGATCGCGTCGGCCTCGCGTAGTGCGGGCGAGAATGCCGAGACCGCGCAGCTCATTCGACTGGGCCTCAAGGAGCTCGCGAAGTGAGCGCGTCAATGGTCAATCTCGTAGGGTGGGCAAAGCGAAGCGTGCCCACCATCTTTCGAATGATCGGAGACATGGTGGGCACGGCGCCTAGGGCGCCTTTGCCCACCCTACGAGGAGTTCGCTGAGTGAGCGATCCCAAGGCCAACCGCATGGTTTCGCCCGAGCGCCGCAGCGATGATGTGGGCGACACCGCGCTGCGTCCGCAATCGCTGTCCGATTTCGTCGGACAGCAGCAGGCGCGCAAGAACCTCTCGATCTTCATCGAGGCGGCGCGCAAGCGTGGCGAGGCGCTGGATCACGTGCTGTTCGTCGGTCCACCCGGCCTTGGCAAGACCACGCTGGCGCAGATCGTGGCCAAGGAGCTCGGCGTCGGTTTCCGCGCCACCTCGGGGCCGGTGATCGCCAAGGCCGGCGATCTTGCTGCACTCCTCACCAATCTCGAAGAGCGCGACGTGCTCTTCATCGACGAGATCCATCGCCTCAGCCCCGCGGTGGAAGAGGTGCTTTATCCTGCGATGGAGGACTTTCAGCTCGACCTCATCATCGGCGAGGGCCCGGCGGCGCGCTCGGTGAAGATCGAGCTGTCGAAATTCACCCTAGTCGGCGCCACCACGCGCGCCGGCCTGCTCACCAATCCCTTGCGCGACCGCTTCGGCATTCCGGTCCGGCTCAACTTCTACACCATCGAGGAACTGGAAAGCATCGTCAGCCGCGGCGCGCGCGTGCTCAATGTCGGCATGACCGCTGACGGCGCCAACGAGATCGCGCGGCGCGCCCGCGGCACGCCGCGCATCGCCGGGCGGCTGCTCAGGCGCGTGCGCGATTTCGCTTCCGCGGCCGATGCCGACAAGATCGACCGCAAGATCGCCGACCACGCGCTGAGCGCGCTCGAGGTCGACGCGGCTGGGCTGGATGCCATGGACCGCCGCTATCTCTCGACCATCGCGCTCAACTATGGTGGCGGTCCGGTCGGTGTCGAGACGATGGCCGCCGCGCTATCCGAGCCGCGCGATGCCATCGAGGACATCATCGAGCCCTATCTGATCCAGTGCGGCTATCTCCAGCGCACCCCGCGCGGCCGCCTGCTCACCTCGCACGCCTTCCGCCATCTCGGCCTCGCTGAACCCAACCGCGATCCGGCCCAGTTCGGCCTGTTCGGCACCGACCAATCCGAGGACGACTGACTGCCGCAACCGGTGAACCCGCCGGTTCAATCCCATCACTAATCCGATGCGCGGCGCACGGCATCGCCGCTCTCGCACACGGATTGGAGTGGGAAGAATGGGGCTGACGGACGACGCTGGATTGCTCGAGGTCATCGCGGCTGCGCCGCAGCTGCAGACGCCTGATGAGACCGAGGCGTTCCTGGACCCGATGCCGCTCGCTGAGCTGGCGTCGATGTGGTGCGCGCTTCAACGCGTCAGCCGGCGCGACCAGGTCGGCAGCATCTGGGCCTTGAAACTCTATTTCGATCGTCTGCCGCACCGCCGGCCGCAACAGGCGCTCGAGCTCGTGCTGGAGGTGCTCACGACCGAGGCGGACAAGCCGACCGTGATGCAGCTCAACGACAAATTCCTGCTGGCGCTGCTCTACGCACACGGCGAGGAGGTGATGGCGCGCATCGAGCACGAGGCCGGGCACAATGACCGGTTGCGCTGGTTGCTCGGTGGCGTGCATGTCGATCCCGACGACCCCTTGATGTCACGTGTTGCAGGACTTGCCGACAGCAAGGCCTGGCAGGCCGATCACCTGGCGCAGCGCACGCCGCGCGAGCTGCTCGATTTCGCCAACATGTCGACCGCCAGGCTCGCGCGCGCCTGGGTCGAGCAATATTCCAAATCGGAGCGCGACCAGGACGACAATCTGTTCGCGATCATGGATTTCGAGCGAGACCTGCGCGAGGACGATCCCGACCGAATGATCGACCTGATCCTGGAGATCCTGAAGATCGAGGCCAATCCGGTGTTGCTGTCGCTGCTGGCCGCAGGCCCCCTCGAAGATGTGATCAGCACCGGCACGATCGACCGCATCGAGCGTGAGGCGCGTGTCAATGAACGTTTTCGCGATCTGCTTGGCGGTGTCTGGTACTACCGGGCGTCGGACGAATTGAAGACGCGGCTGGATGCACTGGTCGGCGAGAGCCGCTGGTGATGCCTGTGCAGGCGTCTGCACGCGGATGCAGACGATCTGCACGAGCGCATCCCAATTCCGCTTCAATCGCATCGCATCGAGGAGCTGTATCGGAAACGAGCTTCCATGATCACGCGCCGTCATCTCATCCGTTCCATCGGCGGCCTGTCCGCCCTCGGCGTCTCGACCGCCGCCTATGGCGTCGGCGTCGAGCCGATGCTGCGGCTCCGCGTCACCCGCTATCATCCGGCGCCGCGGCAATGGCCGGCGGATCTTCCGTTGAAGATCGCCGTCATCGCCGACCTGCACGCCTGCGATCCCTGGATGCCGCTCGACCGGGTCGCGGCCATCGTCGACCGCACCAACGCGCTGAACGCCGACCTCATCGTGCTGCTCGGCGATTATGTCGCCGGCCTGCATCAGGTCACGCGCATCATTCCGTGCAGCGAATGGGCACGCGTGCTGGCTGGCCTCAAGGCGCCGCTCGGCGTCCACGCCGTCATGGGCAACCACGACTATTGGGATGACAGGCTCGTGCAACGGGCCGGGCAGGGGGTGACCGTCGCGCACCGCGCGCTGGAAGCGGCCGGCATCCCCGTCTACGAGAACGACGCCGTGCGCCTCACCAAGGACGGCCGCCCGTTCTGGCTCGCCGGACTCGGCGATCAACTCGCGTTCCTGCCGGCGCGCCGGTTTCGCGGCATGGCGCGGTTCGGCGCCGACGATCTCAGCGCGACGCTCGCCAAGGTCACGGACGATGCGCCCGTCATCCTGCTCGCGCATGAGCCCAATATCGCGCCGCGCGTGCCGGCGCGTGTCGCGCTGCAACTGTCCGGCCACACCCATGGCGGCCAGGTCCGCCTGCTCGGCTGGTCCCCCGCGGTGCCGCCGCAGGATGGCGTCCGCCTCGCCTATGGTCATGTCAGGCTGAAATGCGACGTCATCATCTCCGGTGGCCTCGGTTGCAGCATCATGCCGCTCCGCGTCGGGGTGCCGCCGGAGATCGTCGAGGTGAGGCTGGGGCAGACCGCGCCGGTTGTGTCCTAACACGCTTGCGCGGACCGCGGTTTTTGCGCAAAACGGGCCGACAGCGACAAGCGAAGAGGCTCACGACGTGACTGCCCATCTGGACGGCGAGATCCGCGACGGCCGCCACCACATGCAGGTCCGCGTCTATTACGAGGACACGGATTTCTCGGGGATCGTCTATCACGCCAACTATCTGCGCTACATGGAACGTGGACGCACCAATCATCTCAGGCTGATGGGCGCCGAGCAGCAGGCGCTGTTCGAGCAGGTCGAGACGGAGGGCGCAGGCTTTGCCTTCGTCGTCCGCTCGATGCATCTGGATTTTCTCAGGCCCGCGCGAATGGACGACGTGCTCGACGTCGTGACCTGGCCGGTCGCGGTGAAGGGGGCGTCCATCATGCTGGCGCAGGAGGTGCGGCGCGGCCACGATGTGCTGGTGAAGGCCGAGGTCCGCGTTGCCTTCATCAGCGGCGGTCGCGCCCAGCCGATTCCGAAGTCGATACGCACGCTGATGAAGGCTGATCTGATTTCGTGATCGCCCGATAAGTGATCGCCTGATTTGTGGTGGCCTATCGACTCCGCCAATCGGGGCGATAAATTCACGGCCCGATCAACCGATGAGGCCATCATGTCGCGCCCGCCGCTTCCACCCTTCACAAGAGAGACCGCCGCGCAGAAGGCGCGCATGGCCGAGGACGCCTGGAATTCACGCGATCCGGTGCGTGTGTCGCTCGCCTATACCGAGGACAGCCGCTGGCGCAATCGTTCCGAGGTGTTTCAGGGCCGCGAGGCCATCGTCGCGTTCCTCACCCGCAAATGGGAGAAGGAGCAGGACTACCGGCTGATCAAGGACCTCTGGGCCTTCGACGGCAACCGCATCGCGGTGCGCTTCCAGTACGAATGGCACGATGCCGGCGGCCAGTGGTATCGCTCCTACGGCAACGAGCAGTGGGAGTTCGACGAGCACGGCCTGATGAAGCGGCGTGAGGCTTCCATCAACGACATCGCGATCGCGGAGAAGGATCGCCGGTTTCACTGGCCGGCGCCGGGGCCAAGGCCTGCTGACGTGGCGGGGCTGGGGACGGATCCGTTCTGAATTCTACCGGCGGCCTGCTTCACCCTCTCCCCTTGTGGGAAAGGGTGCCGAGCGAAGTTCGGCGGGTGAGCGGTCTCTATCCTCACGAACAGTCCAGCGAGTGGATAGAACCCCTCATCCGGCGCTTCGCGCCACCTTCTCCCGCAAGGGGAGAAGGGAAGAGTCGGCCGACGCGGGCACTGCAATCAAACGGTGCGCCTCGCCAGGAACCTCGTGATCGCGCCACCGAGCTTCGCATTATCCATCGGCTCCGCCAGCGACGCCCTCGCCGTGGCCACGACATCCTCCGGCACCTTGCCGTCGCGCAACTCGCAGCAAACTTCCGCGAACGCTACATCGAATTCCGGATGCGGCTGCACGGTCAGCGTCGTGCCGTTGGCGTAGAGCAGGCCGGCATGCGGGGTGAAGTCGGACGAGAGGATCGTCAGCGCGTCGCTCGGGGCCTCGATCACCTGGTCCTGGTGCGAGCAGGGAATGGCGATTGTTTCGCCGTCGATCACGCCGTTCTCCGGCAGCACCTGATAAACGTGCCGGCCGATGCCCCAGCCCTTCTCCGATTTTCGAACGACGCCGCCGAGCGCCTGCGCGATCAACTGATGGCCGAAGCAGACGCCGACCATCGGTGTCTGGTTGACGTAAGCTTTGCGCACGAAATCCTCCAGCGGCGCCATCCAGGCCAGCTCGTCATAGACGCCGGCGGCCGCGCCGGTGATCAGGATGGCCTCGACCTTGCGTGGGTCGGGGAGCGCATCGCCATTCGGGATGCTGATCACGTCGACCGTGGCTGTGGGGTCCGCGGCGCGGATCATGCGCGCGAACATGTCGGGAAACGAGCCGTGGCGTTCGCGATGCTCTCGAGGAACGAGCCCGGTCTCGATGATCGTGATGCGTGCCATGTGCGCCTCGGGTAGAAGGTTGCGCGTGTGATCGCAAGCTCAGTCGCTTTCTGCCCCATGTTGCTGGTGCGGCGCTGTGCGCTCGAGCAGCGCGCTCTCCTTGCGGACCTCGTTGAGAAAGGCCTTTGCCAGACGCGACAGCGGCTCGGCTTCCGACCACAGCATATAGGCGACCGCCTGCGTCGTCGGTGTGAACGGACGAACGACGAGGCCGCTGCCGCCGTTCTGCCGCGGTGAGAACGGATCGACCACCGCAGCGCCGACGCCGGCGGCCGCGAGCACACAGGCCGTGTTGCAGTAGCGCACCTCGACAGTCGGACGGAACGGCGCACCGGCGCGGGCAAAGCTGTCGCGCACGGCTTCGCCAAGCCGCGTGCCGCGCTCGAGCCCGATGAAGGGCAGGCCGGAAAGATCGGACGCGGATATCACCGGCCTGTCGGCGAGCGGATGCTGCGGCGGCACCACGCACACCATCTCGCCGGTATGCACCACCTCATGCGCGATGCCGGGATGATGCGTCAGCCCGAGGGCGAAGCCGAGCTCAGCGACGCGGCTGAGCACGCCTTCGATGATGCCCTCGTAGCGGCGCACGTCGAAGAACACGCGCGTCTCCGGGCGACGGCGCAGGAAGCCTGACAGCGCGGAAGGGATGATGCTGTAGGCGAGCGGCGGTGTCGCCACGATGGCGAGATGTCCGGAGCGGTTCTCGCGCAGATCGCGCACGCGGTTCTCGAGCTTTGCGTGCAAGGCGAAGATCGCTTCGCTCTCCTTGTAGAGCGCCATTGCTTCGGCGGTCGGAAACAGCCGGTTGTTGACGCGCTCGAACAGCGCGAAGCCGGCCTGCGCCTCCATCGTCTTTAGCGCGTTGCTCACCGCGGGCTGCGACAGCGCCAGTTCGTCCGCCGCCGCAACCGTGGTGCGGTGGCGGATGACGGCGCGCAGAATCTCGAGCTGACGCAGGTTCATATCACTGCCGATTATACTCAGGGCCAAAACATCATAGCAGAGCGAATTGATTTTGTAGCCCCGCTCGCCCGTAATGGCGGCGGATCTGCGCGTCGTATCAAAGGGTTCATTCGCCCATTGAGGCAGCACTGCGCATAGATTGGAGGCAAACTTGGTTCGTGTCCTTCGCGCCGCCGCCGCTCAGATGGGGCCGACGCAAAAAGCCGATACGCGCGAGCATACGCTGTCGCGGATGCTCGACATGCTGGAGGAGGCGGCCGGCCGCGGTGCGAGCCTTGTGGTGTTTCCCGAGCTTGCCTTCACCACTTTCTTCCCGCGCTGGCTGCTCGAAGGCGAGGCTCTCGACCAGTATTTCGAGCGCAGCATGCCGAACCCGGCGGTGGCAAGGCTGTTCGAGCGGGCGCGTGCGCTCCGCGTCGGCTTCTATGTCGGCTATGCCGAGCTGACGCCGGACGGCCGGCGCTACAACTGCTCTATCCTGGTCGATCGCGACGGTGAGATTCTCGGCCGCTACCGCAAGGTGCATCTTCCCGGGTCGGTCGAGCCGCGTCCGGGCGCGCGCTACCAGCAGCTCGAAAAGCGCTATTTCGAGTATGGCGATCTCGGCTTTCCCGCCTTCCGCGCCGGCTCGTCCTGGGCCCACGCCATCATGGGCATGATGATCTGCAACGATCGGCGTTGGCCGGAATCCTGGCGCGTGCTCGGCCTGCAAGGCGTCGAGCTCGTCTGCATCGGCTACAATTCGGCGGCCTATGATCCAAATGGTGGCGCCACCGAAGACGGCGCGTTGCGTACCTTCCACTCGACGCTGGTGACGCAGGCCAACGCCTACATGAACGCGACCTGGGCGATCTCGGTGGCCAAGGCGGGCGAGGAGGACGGCTCCGGGCTGATCGGCGGTTCCTGCATCGTCGATCCCAACGGCCGTATCGTCGCGCAGGCCCAGACGCTCGCGGACGAGGTGATCGTCGCCGACATCGACCTCGACCTCTGCCGCCAGGGCAAGGACAAGATGTTCAATTTCGCCGCCCACCGGCGGCCCGAGCAATACAGGGTGATTACCGAGCGCGCCGGCGTCATCGAGCCGGCCGTTCTCGACGCGGATTGATTTCACACGGTCGATCGCGGCGTTGGCAAAGGAGCTGACATGACACGCCTCTCGCATTTGCTTGCCTTCGCAGCGTTGGCTGCCGTGACGTCGGCGCAGGCGACCGAGCTTCCGGCGGAGATCAAGCAGGCCGGCACGCTGAAGCTCACGGTCAATTCCACCTACGCGCCGATGGAATATCGCGATCCCGCGACCAACGAGCTGGTCGGGCTAGATATCGATCTCGCTAAAGAGCTCGCCAAGCGGCTTGGCGGGCTGAGGATCGTCTGGAGCGAGACGCCGTTCGCCGAGCTGATCCCCTCGCTCCAGACCAAGCGCGCCGATTTCATCATCTCCGGCATCTCCGATCGCGCCTCGCGGCGCGAGACTGCCGATTTCGTCGACTACCTCGCAACCGGGCCGCAGTTCTTCGTGATGGCCGAGAGCGGGGCCAAGGATGCGACCGATCTCTGCGGCAAGAAGGTCGGCACCACCCGCAGCACCAGCTTCCCGGTCGAGATCGAGAAGTGGAGCAAGCAGAATTGCGAGCCAGCCGGCAAGCCGGCGATCCAATATGTTCCGGGCGAGAACTCGATCGACGTCCGCAACCAGCTCAAGCAGGGCCGCATCGACGCCGCCGTGCAGGGCAGCGAGACGCTGCCCTACGCGCAGACGCAGGAGCCCGGGAAATACCGCGTTGTCGGCGAGCCCTTCGCAAAGGGCTATCAAGGCATCATGTTCCGCAAGGACGATGCGGCCCTGCGCGAGGTCGTGACGGAGAAGCTCGCGACGATGATCGCCGATGGCACCTACAAGGCCATTCTCGACAAATGGGGCTTAGGTGCCAACGCTGTCGCCCAGCCCATGCTGAACGCGGCGCCGCAATGAAGCCGGCTCCGGCACTCGCGGACGGATTTCCCGATCTGTCGGGAATGCAGATCGCGCGCGAGCCGCACTGGTTTCGCTGGTTCAGCGCGGCCCTGATCGTCCTCGTGCTGGCGGCGATTGCGCGCGCGTTCGCGGCCGGCCAGATCGAATGGTCCTATGTCGGCCGCTTCCTGACCGCAAAGGTCATTCTCGAAGGCATCGTCAACACCATGGTGATGGCGGTGCTGGCGATGGCGCTCGGCATCGTGCTCGGCATCGTCGTCGCGATCATGCGGCTGTCGCCCAATCCGGTGCTGAAGACGGTGGCGGCCGGCTACACCTGGCTGTTTCGCGGCACCCCGCTGATCCTGCAATTGCTGCTGTGGTTCAATCTCGCGCTGGTGTTTCCGACCATCGGCATCCCCGGCCTGTGGTCCGCACGCGCCGTCGACGTCATGACGCCATTTCTCGCCGCCTTGCTTGGGCTCGGCATCAACCAGGGCGCCTACACCTCGGAAGTGATGCGCGCCGGCATGCTGTCGGTCGATATCGGGCAATATGAAGCGGCGCAGGCGATCGGCATGGGGCGGCTGCGCGCGCTGCGCCGCATCGTGCTGCCGCAGGCGATGCGCGTGGTGATTCCGCCGCTCGGCAACGAGTTCATCGGAATGGTGAAGGCGACCTCGCTCGCGAGCGTGATCCAGTATCCCGAACTGCTCCACAACGCCGAGAACATCTACTACGCAAACTCCCGCGTCATCGAGCTCCTGATCGTCGCCGGGCTCTGGTACCTGCTCGTGGTCTCGATCCTGACCCCGCTCCAGATGCTGCTCGAACGCCGCTTTGCGCGCGGCACATTGCGGCTTGCGCGATGACAAGACCCCTCGTCGCGATCCGCTCCGTCAGCAAGAATTTCGGGGAGTTCCAGGCTCTCAAGAACGTCTCGCTCGACGTCTGGCCCGGCGAGGTGATGTGCCTGATCGGCGCCTCCGGCTCCGGCAAGACGACGCTGCTGCGCTGCATCAACCAGCTCGCCACGATCGATGCCGGCGGCATCTGGCTCGAGGGCGAGCTGCTGGGCGTGCGCGAGCAGGGCGGACGGCTGCGTCGACTCACCGAGCGCGAGATCGGCCGGCAGCGGCTGAAGACCGGCATGGTGTTCCAGCGCTTCAATCTGTTTCCGCACAAGACCGCGCTGGAGAACATCACCGAGGGCCCGATCCAGGTTCAGGGGCGCAAAGCCGATGAGGTGCGCGCGGAAGCGATCGAGCTGCTCCGTCGCGTTGGGCTTGCGGCCAAGGCGGGCTCCTATCCGGCACAACTCTCCGGTGGTCAGCAGCAGCGCGTCGCGATCGCGCGGGCGCTCGCCATGAAGCCGATGCTGATGCTGTTCGACGAGCCGACCAGCGCGCTCGATCCCGAACTCGTCGGTGAGGTGCTCGCGGTGATGAAGGAACTGGCGAAGAGCGGCATGACCATGATGGTGGTCACGCACGAGCTCGGCTTCGCGCGCGAGGTCGCCGACCGCGTCGTCTACATGGACCAGGGCGCGATCGTCGAGCAGGGGCGTGCGTCCGACGTATTGGGCGCACCGCGCGAGGAGCGCACCAAGGCATTTCTATCGGCTGTGATCTGAGACAGGGGGCGTAGTGATGAAGAGACTTTTGGTTGCGACGGCATTCCTGGGCGCCATGCATGCGTCGGCGATGGCGGCTGAATTGCCGGCGGAGATCGCCAAGCGCGGCAGCCTCAAGGTCGCGCTGGTGCCGAACTATCCGCCGATGGAGTTCCGCGATCCCGCCACCAACGCGCTGTCCGGCTTCGACATCGATCTCGGCGAAGCCATCGGCCGCAAGCTCGGCGTCAAGATCGAATGGCAGGAGACGAGCTTTGCCGAATTCATGCCGTCGATCTCGACCGGGCGGGTGGACGCCATCCTGTCCGGCTTCACGGACTATGCCAGCCGGCACGAGGTCGCGTCCTTCGTCGATTACTTGCGAAGCGGTCCGCAGTTCTTCGTGCAAGCGTCGCGCAAGGCCGAATTCAAGGATGCGGTGGCGCTCTGCGGCAAGAAGGTCGGCGCGAGCCGCCGCACCATGTTTCCGGCGCAGATCGCGGCCTGGAGCGAGAAGAATTGTGGCAGCAATCCGATCCAGTTCGTCGGCACGGACGGCTCGGCCGACGCGCGCACCCAGCTCAGGCAGGGCCGCATCGATGCCGCCGCCCAGGGCAACGAGACGCTGCCCTACATCATGGACCTCGAGCCCGGCACCTACGCGACGGTGGGCGAGCCCATCGCGCAGCAATTCACCGGCATTGCCCTGCCGGCAAAGGAGAAGGCATTGCAGCAGGCCATGCTCGAAGCGGTCGACGCGCTGATCGCTGACGGCACCTACAAGACCCTGCTCGCCAAATGGAAACTGACTGACAACGCACTCGAAAAGGCGACCATCAATGCTGGACAGTAAGGCACTCCAGAGCATCCCGCTCGTTCCGGCCAACACTGCGGATCCCGCGCCGGAATATCCCTGGCCCAGGCCGTACACATCCGCGATGTTCCTGTCGTTCGACGTGGACGCGGAGAGCGCCTGGACCAGCAAGGACGCGATGCATGCGCAGCGGCTGATCACCATGAGCTATGGCGGCTTTGAGGCGCGCGTCGGCACGCCGAAACTGCTGGAGCTGCTCGACCAGCTCGATCTCAAGGCGACGTTCTTCGTCACGGGCTGGTCGGTCGACGCGCATCCGGCGATGGCCGAATCCATCCTCAAGGCCGGCCACGAGATCGGCCATCACGGTTATCATCATCTTCTGCCGGACCCCGGCGATCCCTGGATCGAGGAGGAGCTGGAGCGCGGCTTCGAGGTGCTGAAGCGCCGGCTCGGCGTCAAGCCGACCGGCTATCGCGCGCCCTACGGCGAGTTCACCGAGGAGCTGCGCGTCGCATTGGTGCGCCACGGCATCGTCTACACGTCCTCGTTCCGCGACGACGTCAGGCCCTATCGCCATCGTCTCGCCGACGGCAAGCCCGGCACGATCGAGCTGCCGGTGACGGCGAGCTATGACGATTGGATGCACGGCCTGTCCGCGCGTTTCAGCCCGCGCTCGATCTTCCCGAAAGAGCATGTGCTCTCGATATGGAAGGACGAGCTCGACGAAGTTCGCGACTGGGGCGCGATGGTGACGACGGTGCTGCATCCGCAATGCAGCGGCCGTCCGATGCGGCTGCGGCTGCTGCGCGAGTTCCTGACCTACGCAAAGTCGTGCCCGGATGTCTGGATCACGACCGGCGAGAAGATCGCGGAAAACTTCCTGCGCCACGAGGCCGGCAACCGTTGACCCGCATCCTCGTCATCAATCCGAACTCCTCCGCATCGGTGACGGCGGCGATCGACGACGCGGTCGCGCCGCTGCGTATAGCCGGCGGACCTGAGATCGAGGTGGTTGGCCTTGCCGAGGGGCCGCCGGGCATCAGCTCGCAGCGCGATGCCGACAGCGTCGTCATGCCGCTGGTGAACCGCGTCACGCGCGACGATGCCAATGCCTTCGTGCTCGCCTGCTTCAGCGATCCCGGCTTGCATGCGGTGCGCGAGGCGGCCGGCGGGCGCCCGGTGCTGGGTATCGCCGAATGCGGCATCTTTCGCGCGCTGATGCTGGGCGAACGTTTTGGCGTCATCGCGCTGTCGCCGTCGAGCATCCGCCGCCAGCAACGCATGGTGCGGGTCATGGGCGTTGACAGCCGCTATGCCGGGAGCTGGTCGGTCGGCGCGAGCGCGGCGGAGACGGCGGGTGGGGACATCCGTGGTCGCCTGATCGAAGCCGGCCGCGCCCTGGTCACGCAATGCCGCGCCGATGTGGTGGTGATGGGCTGCGCCGGCATGGCCTCGCACCGTGCGGCGATTGCGGAAGCGATCGGCGTGCCTGTGCTCGAGCCGGCACAGCAGGCCGTCGCGGCCGCGTTGGGCGCGGTCTTGTTGAACACGTGAGAAGAAACGATGCAGTTCGACTTTTTCACATTGCTCGGGCCACGTACTCGCTGCACCTCTCCCGCGCGCGGGAGAGGTCGGCGCGTAGTGCCGGGTGAGGGCTCTTTCCTCTTGGGGGTCCTCGCTTGCGGAGACACCCTCTCCCCAACCCTCTCCCGCAAGCGGGAGAGGGAGCGCACCTCCGCTATGGTCAAATCAGGAGCTCTCAACTAGTGCCTATCTCCCGCCGTTCGCTGCTCAAGGCAGCCGCCGCCGTGCCGGCGCTTTCATTGCCGGGCGTCGTGCGTGCCGAATCTCAGACCACGCTGCGCTTCATTCCCGTGATCGACCTTGCCTTCGTCGACCCGATCTATTCCACCGCGCAGGTGTCGCGAAACCACGGCTTCATGGTTTACGACACGCTCTTTGGCATGAGCTCCTCGCTCCAGGTCTCGCCGCAGATGCTGTCGGGCCATGTCGTCTCCGCTGACGGGCTGCAATGGGATCTCACATTGCGCGACGGCCTGTTCTGGCACGACGGCGGGCGCGTGCTCGCGCGCGACTGCGTCGCCAGCATCCGCCGCTGGGCCGCGCGCGACGGCTTTGGCGGCGAGTTGTTGGAGGCGACGGCCGAGCTGCTGGCTGCCGACGACCGCACCATCCGTTTTCGCCTCAAGCGCCCGTTCCCGCTGCTGCCGCAGGCGCTCGGCAAGGCCGCGATCAATGCCTGCTTCATGATGCCCGAGCGGCTGGCGAGCCAGGATCCGTTCAAGCCGCTGACCGAAGTGATCGGCAGTGGCCCGTTCCGCTACCTCGCCGACGAGCGCGTGCAGGGCGCCCGCAACGCCTATGCCAAATTCGAGCGCTACCAGCCGCGCACCGACGGCAGGCCGGATTGGACCGCGGGTCCGAAGATCGTGCACTACGACCGCGTGGTCTGGACCACCACGCCTGATGCCGGCACCGGCGTCGCCGCGCTCCAGACCGGCGAGCAGGATTGGCAGGAGACCACACCGCATGATCTGTTGCCGGTGATCAAGGCTGCCGGCGACATCGAGACGCGCATCCTCGATCCCCGCGGCTACGCCTGCATGCTGCGCCTCAATCACCTGCAGCCGCCGTTCGACAATCCCGCCATCCGGCGCGCCCTGCTCGGTGCGATCGACCAGTCCGCGTTCATGACCGCGGTCGCCGGCACCGATCCCGCCTTCCAGGTCTCGCCGATCGGCTTCTTCGCGCCCGGCACGCCAATGGCGAGCGACGTTGGCCTCGATGCGTTGCGTGGCCCGCGTGACTACGCCAAGGTCAAGGCCGATCTCAAGGCCGCCGGCTACAACGGCGAGAAGATCGTGGTGCTCGTCCCCACCAATTCGCTGGCACAGAAGCCGCTCGGCGAGATCGCGGTGGACAGCTTGCGCAAGGCCGGCATGAACGTCGAATATGCAGGGCTCGATTTTGCGGTGGTGCTGCAGCGCCAGCTCAAGAAAGATCCGATTGGGCAGGGCGGCTGGAGTGCGGCGGTCGGCAACTGGCAGGGCATCGACTGGCTCAACCCGGCCGGCAACACGAACATCCGCGGCGAAGGCAAGGTCGCCGGCTGGTATGCGAGCGAGAAGATGGGGCCCTTGCGCAGCCAGTGGCTGGCGGCCTCCGAGCTCGCCGAGCAGCAGCGCATCTGCCGCGAGATCCAGGCGGTCGCGTTCGAGGAAATCCCCTATATTCCGATCGGCCTGTACAAGCAGCCGACGGCCTATCGCAAGGCCATCACCGGCATTCTCGACGGCACCGCCGTCTTCTGGAACGTGCGTCCCGCATGAGCACCACAGCAATTTTCGGCAGCTATGTGCTGTCACGGAAAGACGGCGCGCAGGATGTGCTGCGCGACCATTGGGTCCTGGTTGAGGGCAAGCGGATCGCGGCAATCACGCGCGACAGGCCAAGCGCGGACCAGGTCTATGATCGTCCCGGCCGCTTCGTGCTGCCGGGCCTCCTGAACCTGCACAATCACTGCTTCTCCGAGGCGGTCGCGCGCAGCCACACCGAAGACGGCAACGGCCGCAAGAACAACCAGAGCATCGTCTATACGGTGCTGCTGCCGCTGACCAAACGCGGCGCCGAGATCTTGTCGGCGGAAGAGCGGCTCGCGGTGGCGCGGCTCGGCATCCTCCAACTCCTGAAGGGCGGCGCCACCACGGTGATGGAGCCGTTCCGCAATTCGATTCCGGAAATGTTCAACGCGGCGGAGGAGATGGGCATCCGCTTCTACGGCGCGCCCTATCTGTTCTCCACATCCGACGCCAAAGCAGGCCCGGACGGCGTGGTGCGCTATTCCGGCGATGACGGCGCCACGGACATGTCGACCTGGGATGCGCTCTACCAGCGCTGGCACAATCGCGGCGACGGCCGCATCAGCCTTGCGATGAGCCCGCATGCGACCGACACCTGCGGCCCCGATCTCCTGAAGGCCTGCGCGGCGCGGGCGCGCGAACTCGGGGTGCCCATCACGACGCACATGGCGCAGAGCCGCGCCGAGGTCGAGACCATCGGCAAGCGCTATGGCGGCCGCACGCCGGCGCAATATCTGGACTGGCTCGGCCTGCTGGCGCCCGACCTCATGGCGGCACATTGCATGTTCAGCAGCGACGACGACCTCAAGCTGATGGCTACGCGTGGCATGACCGTGCTGAATTGCCCGCGCGTCTTCGCGCGCGCCGGCATCACCGCTGCCTTCAGCCGCTTCGCCGAGCACGGCGTGCGCACCGTGGTCGGCACCGATGGCTACAACATGGACCTGCTCGGCGAACTCAATGCCGCCTCGCTGATCTCAAAGATCACCTCGGCGCGTCCCGACGTCGCGAACTCGCCGGAGCTGATCGAAGCGAACACGGCTGTCGCCGCCGCCGTCATCAAGCGCCCGGACCTCGGGCGCATCGAGCCGGGCGCCACCGCCGATCTCACCGTTGTCGACCTCACCCATCCGCATCTGCAGCCGCTGTTCGATCCCCGCCGCGCGCTGATCGCGCTAGCCAACCGTGCCAATATCGATCAGGTCATGGTCGACGGTCGTGTGCTGATCGATGCCGGCCGCTATCTCGGCGCCGATGAGGCGGCGATCATCTCGGCCGGCACCGCCGCGATCGGCAAGATCTGGGACCTGCCGGAAGCGCAGGCCGCGTTCAACGGCTGATCGCTTTTTTGGCGCATGATCGTCGCCCCGAGGAAAGTGCGCTCCCTCTCCCGCTTGCGGGAGAGGGTAGGAGAGAGGGTTCTCTCAGCACAGGGGCACTCCCAATGAGGAGAGAGCCCCCACCCGGCGCTCCGCGCCGACCTCCCCCCGCAAGCGGGAGAGGTTGCAGCGAGCCCGGGGCGAGAGTGATTCAACTCAATGCGTTTCGGCGGCGTCCTCGAATTCGACCAACGCCTTGCGCATGGTTTCGACCAGATCCAGCGCCACCGGCGACGGACTGCGCTGTGCCGGAAAGACCGCCGAGAATTCGAAGTCGATGCGCGGCAGGAAACGTCTCACGACAACACCGCGCGTTGCAAACTCCTGCGCGGTGAAGGGATCGCAGATCGACACACCGAGTCCCGACGACACCATGCCGCACATGATCTCCGACAGTGTGGTCTCGACCCTGAGCACGCGACGGACGTCGTGGCGGTGGAAGACCTGGTCGACGAGGTGCCGGCTCGACGACCCCGCCGACAGCGAGATGAAGGTCTCGCCCTCGAAATCGCGCGGTTCCAGCACGTCCTTCTCCGCGAGGCGATGGCCGGTCGGCAGCACTGCGACGCGCGCCAGTGCCGGCAGCCGCTGGCTCGGCAGGCCGGAATGGGCGATCGGCACCTCGGCAAAGCCGATGTCGCATTGGTTGTTCAACACCCAGTCGACGACGATCGGCGAGATCACGCCGAAGAAGGCAAGGTTGAGGTTGGGCCGCTCCATCAAGAAATGCCCCGCGAGCCGCGGCAGATAACCGTTCGACAGCGCCGGCAGCGCGGCGATCCGCAGCGAGCCGGTGCGCCGGCCGCGGATTTCTTCGGCAGCAGCGGTGATGCGCTCGAGACCGACGAAGGAGCGCTCGACCTCGGTATAAAGCGCCATCGCCGCCGCGGTCGGGACCAGTCCGGTGCCCCGTCGTTCAAACAGCTCCATCTTGAGAAGCGCCTGGAAGTCGCGCAGCAGCCGGCTGACCGCAGGTTGTGTCACCACCATCAATTTTGCCGCCTCGGTGACGCTGCCGGTCAGCATCGTTGCCCGGAAGGCCTCCACCTGCCGCGAATTGATCCGCGCCATCCCCACAATCCAATCATAACATTTCGGCATGCAGAGGGTGCCATTATTCATTGGACGATGGAAGTATAGGTTGCGATCTTTTTCATCAGAGCTGGAGACAGCCCGCTTTTTCGGCAGATTGGAGGGGTTCAAACCTCCAGATCGCGCCAAAACCCGCCGAGCAGGGGCCGGAGCCCTGATCGGAGGGGATTTGCGCGGAAGGAAATGCGGCAGGCGCTTCGGCCGGAGACTTGTCGGCACGTCACCTCATTCCGGTATTGGAGATCGGTCCATATGAAGACTCTTCGCCTTCTGACAGCGGTCAGCATCGCGGCGCTCGTTGCCGCCCCGTCGGTCGCCTCGGCCCAGCAAAAGACCCTCTATGTTGCCGGCTACGGCGGCTCGTTCGAGAAGACGATCCGCGACGAGGTGATCCCGGCCTTCGAGAAGGAGAACGGCGTCAAGGTCGAGTACGTCGCCGGCAACTCCACCGACACGCTGGCGAAACTCCAGGCGCAGAAGGGCAATCAGCAGATCGACGTCGCCATCGTCGATGACGGACCGATGTACCAGGCGATCCAGCTCGGCTTCTGCGGCAAGCTCGACGGGCTGCCGGCCGATCTCTACGACACCGCCCGCTTCAAGGACGATCGCGCGGTCGCGATCGGCATCGTCGCGACCGGCCTGATGTACAACACCAAGGTGTTCAAGGAGAAGGGCTGGGCGCCGCCGACCTCGTGGAACGATCTGAAGGACACGAAATACGCCAAGCAGCTCGTCATCCCGCCGATCAACAACACCTACGGCTTGGAGGCGCTGGTGATGCTGTCGAAGATGAACGGCGGCGGCGAGACCAACGTCGATTCCGGCTTCAAGATCTTCAAGGAGCAGATCAATCCGAACGTGCTGGCCTATGAGCCGTCGCCGGGCAAGATGACCGAGCTGTTCCAGTCCGGCCAGGCCGTGATCGCGGTTTGGGGCACGGGCCGTGTGCAGAGCTTCGCCAATACCGGCTTCCCCGTCGACTTCGTCTATCCGAAGGAAGGTGCCGCGACGCTGCTGACGACGGCCTGTCCGATCAACAAGACCAACGCTTCGCCGCTCGCTGCGAGCTTCGTCAAGATGCTGCTCGATCCCAAGATCCAGCTCGTGATGCTGAAGGACTACGGCTACGGCCCGGTGCTGAAATCGCTGGTGATCCCGCCGGAGCTCGGCAAGATGGCGCCGATCGGCGAGCGCGCGGCCAAGCTCTACAATCCGGACTGGACCGTCATCAACGACAAGCGCGAGGAGTGGACCAAGCGCTGGAATCGCGAGGTCGAGCGCTGATCGGTCGCGGCGGAGACAGCGTCATGGCCTATCTCGAGCTCGATCGGGTCGCAAAGCAGTTCGGCGCGCAGACTGTGGTCGACGACTTCAGCCTGTCGGTGGGGAAGGGGGAGTTCATCTCCTTCCTCGGCCCGTCCGGCTGCGGCAAGACCACGACATTGCAGATGATCGCGGGCTTCCTCGACCCCACGCGCGGCGCAATCCGGCTGGAAGGCAAGGACCTGACCGCGGTTCATCCGGCCAAGCGCGGCCTCGGCATCGTGTTCCAGAGCTACGCGCTGTTTCCGCACATGACGGCGGCAGAGAACGTCGCCTTTGGCCTCGAGATGCGCAACGTGCCGCGCAGCGAACGGGCCGAGCGCGTTCGGGCCGCGCTGGCGATGGTGGGGCTCGCCGGCTACGAGGACCGCCATCCGCGCCGCATGTCCGGCGGCCAGCAACAGCGCGTAGCACTGGCGCGCGCGCTGGTGATCAAGCCGAGCGTGCTGCTGCTCGACGAACCGCTGTCGAACCTCGACGCAAAATTGCGCGAGGAGATGCAGATCGAGCTGCGCCAGATCCAGCGCACCATCGGCACCACCACGATCCTGGTCACGCACGACCAGAACGAGGCGATGTCGCTGTCCGACCGCATCGTGGTGATGAGTCAGGGCAAGATCGAGCAGATCGGCACGCCGCAGGAGACCTATGAAAGGCCGGCATCGGCTTTCGTCTCGCAGTTCCTGGGCAAGACCAATGACTTTGCCGCAACCATCGACCGGACCGCGACGCCGGCGCGGCTGGTGGCGGGCTCCTGGAGCGCGCCGGCGCCGGCTGGCTTCAACGGTGTCGTCACCGTCAGCATCCGCCCGGAGCGCATCGGTTTTGGCGATGTGGGGCTCAGTGCCAAGATCATCACGCGCATCTTCCAGGGTAATCATTGGCTGTTCCAGTGCGAGAGCGAATGCGGCCCGGCGATCGTGATTCGCCAGAATGACGGCAAGGCCCAGCCTGGCGAGGGCGACGCCGTTCGCCTGTCCTGGCGTTCGGAGGACATGAGCGTGCGCGCGGGGGCTGGCGCATGAGCGCGGTCGCGCAGGAACGCAGCGCGCGTGCGCCATGGGCACTGACGGCGCCCGCCTTGATGCTGTTCGTCGGCGTGCTGCTGATTCCGCTGGCGATGACCGTGATGCTGTCGTTCCACGATTGGGGCCAGTACAAGGGCATCGAGCCGGTATTCATCCTGAAGAATTGGCACGAGATCGCGACCGATCCCTACTATGCAGAAATGTTCTGGCGGACGTTTCGCGTCGCGATCCTGACGACACTCCTCACTGCCGTGTTGGGCGCGCCCGAAGCCTACATCCTCAACCGCATGAGCGGCCGCTGGAAGAGCTTTTTCCTGCTCGTCATCCTTGGGCCGCTGCTGATCTCGGTGGTGGCGCGCACGCTCGGCTGGGCGCTGCTGTTTGGTGGCAACAACGGCCTTGTCAACAAGCTTCTGATGTCGCTCGGGGGCATGCGCTCCCCCATCCCCTTCATGTTCACCGAGACGGGAATGATTGTCGCGCTGGCGCATGTGATGATGCCGTTCATGGTGCTGTCGGTGTGGGCCGCACTCCAGCGCCTCGATCCGCAGATCGAGAATGCCGCGATGTCGCTCGGCGCGGGCCCTGCGACTATCATCCGCCGCATCATCATGCCCCAGATCCTGCCGGGCGTGCTGTCGGGTGCCATCATCGTGTTCTCGCTCTCGGCCAGCGCCTTCGCGACACCGGCGATCATCGGCGGCCGACGGCTCAAGGTCGCGGCGACGCTCGCCTATGACGAGTTCCTCAACACGCTGAACTGGCCGCTCGGCGCCGCGGTCGCAACGCTGCTGCTGGTCGCGCTGGTGCTGATCGTCGTCGGCAGCAACGCGCTGATCGAGCGCCGCTACGCGGAGGTGTTCCGATGAGCCGGAACGGCCCGCTGGCGCTGATCTTCCATGCCATCTTCGTCATCGTCATGGTGGCGCCGATCCTGGTGGTCTGCCTCGTCGCCTTCACGCCGGAAGGCTTCCTCTCGTTGCCGACCAACGGCTTCTCGCTGCGCTGGTTCAGGACGATCGCGAATTATCCTGAGTTCATCCACGCCTTCTGGGTCAGCCTCGGACTCGGCGCGCTCTCGTCCCTCGTCGCGCTTCTGTTCGCGGTGCCGGCGGCGCTGGCGATCGCGCGCTATCGCTTCCGCGGCCGTGATGCGCTCGCGGCACTGTTCCTCTCGCCGCTGATGATCCCGCATGTCGTGCTCGGCATTGCCTTTCTGCGTTTCTTCACATCAGTTGGCCTCGGCGGCAGTTTTGCCGCGCTGATCATCGCGCATGTCATCATCGTGTTTCCGTTCGCGCTGCGGCTGACGCTGGCGGCGGCAACCGGCATGGACCGAACGGTCGAGATGGCCGCGGTCTCGCTCGGCGCCGGCGGTTGGACATTGTTCCGCCGCGTGACGCTGCCGTTGATCCTGCCCGGCGTCATCAGCGGCTGGGCGCTCGCCTTCATCCAGTCCTTCGACGATCTCACCATGACCGTCTTCCTCGCGGCACCCGGAACCGAGACGTTGCCGGTGCGCATGTTCCTTTATATCCAGGACAACATCGATCCGCTGGTGACGTCGGTCTCGGCCTGCGTGATCGCGATCACCATGACCGCCCTCATTCTGCTCGACCGCTTCTACGGGCTCGACCGTGTGCTCGCAGGCAAGGGCGATACGGGACGATAGGAGAATTCATGTCTAAAGCGTTTTCGAGCGAAGTGGACGCCGGTTCGCGTGAAGAAAACGCGTCAGAACGAAAGTCTGAATACGACGTCGCCGTCGTCGGCGGCGGACTGCTCGGCTCCGCCATTGCCTGGGGCCTCGGCCGCCTCGGCAAGAAGGTCGCCGTGCTCGACGAAGGCGATATCACCAAGCGCGCCTCGCGCGCGAATTTCGCGCTGGTGTGGGTGCAGAGCAAGGGCTTGGGCATGCCGGCTTATACGGTCTGGACGGTGCGGGCGTCGGAGGCGTGGGGCCGGCTCGCGTCCGAACTGAAGCAGCAGACCGGCCTCGATGTCTGCCTTCAGCAGAATGGCGGCTTTCATCTCACGCTTGGCGAGGACGAATTCGGCCAGCGCACCGAGCTCGTCAAGCGCATGCACAACCAGGCCGGCGCCGCCGACTATAAGATGGAGATGCTTCCCGCATCCGAGGTGAAGAAGGCGCTGCCGCTGATTGGCCCGGAGGTCTCCGGCGGCAGCTATTGCCCGCTCGATGGCCACGTCAATTCGCTGCGCACGTTCCGCGCCTTTCACACCGGCTTCAAGGCGTTCGGCATCGACTATTTTCCGGAGCGTCCCGTCTCGGCGATCAGCAAGAGCGGCGGCGAATTCCGTCTGACCACGCCGAGGGGCGAGCTGCGCGCCGCCAAGATCGTGCTGGCCGCCGGCAACGCCAACCAGACGCTGGCGCCGATGGTCGGTCTCTACGCGCCGATGGGGCCGACCCGCGGCCAGATCGTGGTGACCGAGCGGACCATGCCGTTCCTGCCGCATCCACTGACCACGATCCGCCAGACCGACGAGGGCACGGTGATGATCGGCGACAGCAAGGAGGACGAGCTCGATGATCGCGCGTTGAAGCATTCGATCAGCGCCGTGATGACGGATCGCGCGCAGCGGATGTTTCCGCATCTGTCGCGGCTCAACGTCGTCAGGAGCTGGGCCGGCATCCGCGTGATGCCGCAGGACGGCTTTCCGATCTACGACCAGTCGGAGACGCATCCCGGCGCCTTCGTGGCCTGCTGCCATTCCGGTGTGACGCTCGCCTCCAACCACGCCTTCGAGATCGCGGGCATGGTGGCGCAAGGCGCGCTCGAGCCGGAGCTTGTCGGCGCGTTCTCGGCCAGCCGCTTTGGTGGCGCAGGCGTGGCGAACAATAGCGGCTATTAGAGATTTCAGGAAGGAGCCAAGGGGCATCCCCATGTTCAGGCGATCCGAACAGGACAAGCGTCCGCAAGTGCAGATCTTCGTCGACGGCGTTGCCGTCGCAGCGCGCCAGGGTGACACCGTCTCCGCGGCGCTCTTGGCCTCCGGCGTTGACGCACGACGTTCCACCGCAGTGAGCGGCGCGCCGCGTCTGCCTTATTGCATGATGGGCGTGTGCTTCGACTGCCTCGTCACCATCGATGGCGTCGGCAACCGGCAAGGCTGCCTCGTGCCCGTCGCCGAGGGCATGCAGGTCGAAATCCAGAAGGGCAAGCGGGAGATCGGAAAATGACTGTGGCTCCCAAGCGTGAAGCGTATGACGTGGTGGTGATCGGCGCCGGGCCTGCGGGTCTTGCTGCTGCCGCGACATCCGCCGAGGCCGGCCTGTCGACGCTGCTGCTCGACGAGAACATCGGCCCCGGCGGCCAGGTGTTCCGCGCGATTTCCTCGACGCCGGTCACCGAGCGCAATCAGCTCGGCGCCGATTATTGGGTCGGTGCCGATCTCGTGCAGGCGCTACGTGCGAGCGGCGCCGAAATCATCCATCGTGCGACGGTCTGGAGCCTCGACCGCAATCTCGAGATCGCCGTCTCGATCGGCGGCGCATCCGCCTTCGTCAAGGCCAAGCGCGTGATCCTTGCGACCGGCGCGCTGGAACGGCCGTTCCCGATTCCCGGCTGGACGCTGCCGGGTGTGATGACGGCCGGCGCGGCGCAGACCATGCTGAAATCATCGGCGCTGGTGCCTGATGGACGCACGGTGATCGCGGGGCAGGGGCCGCTGCTCTGGCTGCTCGCCGCGCAGATCCTGCGCCTCGGCGGCCGCATCGACCGTATCCTCGACACCACCGAGCGCGGCAATTATTTCGCGGCGCTCCCCCACGCCTTCGCGTTCCTGACCTCGCCCTATTTCGCCAAGGGCCTGTCAATGATGCGCGAGGTCAAGGCGAAGGTGCAGGTCGTCTCCGGCGTTGCCGAGCTCTCTGCGTCCGGGGACGGCCAACTCGCCAGCGTAAGCTATGTCGCCGGCGGCAAGCGCGAGAGCATTCCTGCGGATCTGCTGCTGTTGCATCAGGGCGTCGTGCCCAACGTCAATCTGGCGATGGCGGCTGGCGTCGAGCATCGCTGGGACGAGCTGCAATTGTGCTGGTCGCCGGTGCTGGATGCGAGCGGCAATTCGTCGGTCGCCGGCATTGCCATCGCGGGCGACGGGGCAGGCATCGGCGGCGCAAATGCAGCCGTAGTCCGTGGCCGCATCGCGGCGCGTGCGGCGATGGATGCATTGGCACCCGCAGCCGCGGCGAAGCTCCCTGCAATGGCAACGCTCCGCGCCGATCTCGCCAAGGCCGAGCGCGGCCGCGTCTTCCTCGACACGCTGTTCCGCCCCGCGACGCAGTTCCGCATTCCCTCGGGCGATACCATCGTCTGCCGCTGCGAAGAAGTGACGGCAAAGGACGTTCTCGATTCCGTCGCCATTGGTGCAACCGGGCCGAACCAGCTCAAGGCCTATCGCCGCACCGGCATGGGTCCGTGCCAGGGCCGGCTCTGCGGCCTCACGGTCACCGAGTTGATGGCGCAGGCGCGCGGCAAGTCTCCGCAGGAGATCGGCTATTACCGGCTCCGCGCGCCGGTGAAGCCGATCACGCTCGCCGAGCTCGCCGCCGTTCCCAAGGGCGAAGCCGACGTCAAGGCCGTGGTGCGCGGATGACCAGGAATGTGGATGCGATCGTCGTTGGCGGCGGCATCCACGGATGTTCGACCGCGCTGCATCTGTGCCTCGCCGGCTTGAAGCCGGTGCTGATCGAGAAGGACTACGCCGGCCGCCATGCCTCGGGTGTCAATGCTGGCGGAGTCCGTCAGCTCGCACGGCATGTCCCCGAAATCCCGCTCTCGATCCGTTCGATGGGGATCTGGGAGAAGATTTCCGAGCTCGTTGATGACGATTGCAGCTTCGAGAGCTACGGCCAGGTGCTGGTCGCGGAGAACGAGGAGGAGCTCGCGATCTGCCGCGCGCGTGTCGCCGAGCTCAACGCGCTCGGCTTCACCCATGAGGAGCTGATCGACACGACTGAATTGCGGCGCCTCGTGCCGGCCGTCGCCGAGACCTGTCCCGGCGGCGTGGTCTCGCGCCGTGACGGGGCCGCCAATCCGGCGCAGACGACGACGGCGTTCCGTCGCAAGGCCGAGCAGCTCGGCGCGACCGTGCGCGAGGGCGCGGCCGCCAGCAACATCCGCTACAGCGACGGACTCTGGCACGTCGACGTCGGCACGGACACCTACGCTGCGCCGGTGCTCGTCAACGCCGCGGGCGCCTGGGCCGGCAAGGTCGCGGCTGATCTCGGCGAACCCGTTCCGGTCGAGACGGTGGCGCCGATGCTGATGATCACCTCGCGCGTGCCGCACTTCATCGATCCCGTCGTGATCCTGCGCGGGCGCAAACTCTCCTTCAAGCAATTCAAGAACGGCACCGTGCTGATCGGCGGCGGGCATCTGGCGACGCCGTATCAGGACCGCAACGAGACGGTGCTGGACTGGAAGAGTCTTGCGACCAGCGCGCAGACCGTGTTCGAGCTGTTCCCGGTGATGCGCAGCGCCACCGTCGTCCGCGCATGGGCCGGCATCGAGGCGAGGACGAAGGACGATCTGCCCGTGTTCGGGCCGAGCAGCCGTCACAAGGGCCTCTATCACCAGTTCGGCTTCTCGCTGCACGGTTTTCAGCTCGGTCCCGGCGCCGGCGCCGTGATGGCGGAGCTGATCGTCAACGGCGGCAGCCAGACCCGCGTCAGCGATCTCGGCATCGACCGCTTCCATCCTTCCACGCTCTAACAACAAGAGGACATCATGAGCATCACCCGCAGCATCCGCACGCCTATCATGCACCGTGCCGTCGAGGCCAACGGCTTCGTCTTCCTCGGTGGCACCATTGCCGACGACACCTCAGTCTCGATGGGCGAGCAGACCCGCAACATCCTCGGCAAGATCGCCGGCTATCTGAAGGAGGCCGGCACCGACAAGTCTCGCGTCGTCAGCGCCTCGATCTTCGTCACGGATCTGTCCAAGAAGAAGGAGATGGATGCGGCCTGGACCGAGTTCTTCGGCGACAATCTCCCCACCCGCGCCACCGTCGGCGTCGCCGATCTCGGCGGCGGCGCGCTGATCGAGGTGGTGGTGACCGCTTTGAAGGGTTGATGGCGCACGGCGACGGAGGACGACGGCGCCTCCTGCGCTGTCGTCCCCTTGCGCCCCGCCTTGATCTTGCCCTTCGATGGGACTACTTGGAGAGCTCCTCAATCAGGATACGTGCCGCCATGGATATGACCCCGACCGCAAAGCCCGCCTGCCTTGCTTACGGGAAATTCCATGCCTGCCTCGATCATTCTGTCGAACCTGTCGCTGTCCACGCCTGACGGCCGTTCTCTTCTCTCCAACATCGATCTGACATTCGCGGCCGAGCGGACCGGTCTCGTCGGCCGTAACGGCGTCGGGAAAACGACGCTGCTTGCGTCGATCCTCGGGGAACATGTGCCCCAATCAGGGCGCGTTCTGATCAGCGGTACCATCGGCCTGTTGCGCCAGGATGTGCAGGTTCTTGCCGGCGCGACCGTAGCCGACCTGTTCGGCGTGCGGCAGGCGCTGGAGCTGCTTCGCCGTGCAGAGCGAGGCGATGCTTCAGCCGATGAGATCGCTGCGATTGACTGGACGCTCGAGACGCGGCTTGAGGCTGCGCTGGCGCGCCTCGGGTTCGATCCATCTCCCGACACGGAGCTATCTTGCCTGTCCGGCGGCCAGATCACCCGGGTTCGACTCGCTGCACTGATTTTCGCCGAGCCCGACTTCCTGCTCCTGGACGAGCCCACCAACAATCTGGATCAGGACGGACGCAAGGCGGTGACCGATCTGCTCGCCGCCTGGCGTGGCGGCGCGATCGTCGTCAGCCACGACCGGGGCCTGCTGGAGACCATGGATGCGATCGTCGAACTGACGTCGCTCGGAGCCACGCGCTACGGCGGCAATTGGAGCCGGTATCGCGAGCAGAAGGCCGTCGAACTCGCCGCCATCAGGCATGACCTCGCCCATGCCGAAAGGCGCCTGTCCGAGATCGACGGCAAGGCACAGGAGGTTGCGGAAAGAAAAGCGCGCAAGGACAGCGGCGGAAGGAGGAAGCGCGCCAAGGGCGACATACCGCGGATCCTGGCCGGTGCACGCAAGGATCGTAGCGAGGATAGCGGCGGCAAGAACGCACAAATCGCCGAGCGGCGGCGCGCAGAGGCCATCGATGCCGTGGACACGGCGCGCCGGCGTATCGAGATTCTTCAGCCACTGTCGGTCGGGTTGCCCGTGACCGGCCTGCCGGCGGGCAGGGAGGTGCTTTGGCTCGACGGCGTCAGTGCAGGCTATCGGCCGGAGCGGCCGGTCTTGCGCGATCTGTCGCTCACGATCGTCGGTCCGGAGCGCGTCGCGCTGGTCGGACCCAACGGCTCCGGCAAGACGACGCTGCTGAAATTGATCGCGGGCGAGCTGCGCCCGCTCTCCGGCACCGTGCGGGTCAGGCCGGACTTCGCGCTGTTCGACCAGAAGGTCAGCCTGCTCGATCCCGCGACCGCCATCCTGGACAATTTTGGCCGTCTCAATCCAAAGGCGGGTGCGAATGAATGTCATGCCGCGCTGGCGCGGTTCATGTTTCGCGCCGATGCGGCCTTGCAGATCGTCGGAAGCCTGAGCGGCGGGCAGTTGTTTCGTGCAGGCCTTGCTTGTGTGCTTGGCGGGGTGACTCCACCGTCCCTCCTCATTCTCGACGAGCCGACCAACTATCTGGATGTCGAGTCCATCGAAGCCGTCGAGGCCGGCCTGAGAGCCTATGACGGCGCGCTGCTTGTCGTTAGTCATGACGAGGCATTCTTGCAGGCAATCGGAATCACGCGGCGGCTCGATCTCGCCGGCGAACGTGATTCCACGGGCTCATCATTCGAATAACAAAAACCCGACGCCCTGCCCCCAGCGCGTCGGGTGGAAAAAGATGAGTATCAATCCGTGATCGCAGTGCCGCTGTTGTGACGCTTATCCCGCCGGATTTCCACTCCGGGAAACTACCGCGTCGGACATTGAACTTCGCCTGCCTTCGATCTACCCGCCTCCGCCCGGTTCCAGCGCCTCGCCGATCTCCAGCGGGTGGGCCATGGTCTCGTGCAGGGCGTCGCGGTCGAGCTCGCCTTCGGAGATGCTGATGACGACGCAGGCGACGCCATTGCCGATCAGATTGGTCAGCGCGCGGCACTCGCTCATGAACTTGTCGATACCGACCAGGATCGCGATCGACTGGATCGGGATATCAGGTACGATCGAGAGCGTTGCCGCGAGCGTGATGAAGCCGGCGCCGGTGACGCCCGAGGCGCCCTTCGAGGTGATCATGGCGATGCCCAGAATGCCGAGCTCCTGCCAGATGGTCAGATGCGTGTTGGTTGCCTGCGCCAGGAACAACGTCGCCAGCGTCATGTAGATGTTGGTGCCGTCGAGATTGAAGCTGTACCCCGTCGGAATGACGAGGCCGACCACCGAGCGCGAGGCGCCGAGATGCTCCATCTTCTGGATCATCTGCGGCAGCACCGTCTCGGAGGATGAGGTGCCGAGCACGATCAGGAGCTCGTCCTTGATGTAGGCGATGAAGCGCAGGATCGAGAAGCCCGCCAGCCGCGCGATCGCGCCGAGCACGACCAGCACGAACAGGATGCTGGTGAGATAGAACGTGCCGATCAGCGCCGCGAGGTTGAGCAGCGAGCCGAGGCCGTAAGCGCCGACGGTGAACGCCATCGCGCCGAAGGCGCCGATCGGCGCGACGCGCACGATGATGCGGATGATGCCGAAGAACATCTTCGCGGCCTTGTCGATCGCGTCCGCAATGGGCTCGCCGGCCTTGCCGAGGAAGGCGATGGCGAAGCCGGAGAGGATCGAGATCAGCAGCACCTGCAGGAGGTCGCCGCGCGCGATCGCGCCCAGATAGCTGTCGGGGATGATCGCCATCAGATGGGCGACGATGCCCTCTTCCTTGGCCTTGGTGACGTAGGTCGCGACCGATTTCGGATCGATGGTGGCGGGATCGATGTTGAAGCCGTGCCCAGGCTGGAGAATCTCGCCGACCAAAAGTCCGACCGCGAGCGCGACGGTCGAGACCGTCTCGAAATAGATCAGCGACTTCAGCCCGACCCGGCCGACGCGCTTGAGGTCGCCCATCGAGGAGATGCCGTGCACCACGGTGCAGAAGATCACCGGCGCGATCATCATCTTGATCAGCGCGATGAAGCCGTCGCCGAGCGGCTTCAAGGCCTTGCCGAGATCAGGATAGAAATAGCCGATGAGCACGCCGAGCGCGATCGCGATCAGCACCTGGACGTAGAGGATCTTGTACCAGGGCTGGTGCCGGCGATGAATGGCTGGCTGGATCGCGATTTGTGTCATGGAGTGTGCCCCGGAACGCATTGATCATGCATGATCTGAATCATGCATGACTTGCATCATGTGATGGCCGCCGCCGAAGCGACAATCACATTTTTGTCTGTTAGCACGATGATCGATCGCGTCGCTGCAGGCGCTTGTTGTCGATCGCAGCCACCACGGCGCCGGTGACGGCCAGCGGCAGCAAGCTCTCGTGGGTCGGGCTCGCGACCGTTCCGATGATCGGAGTGCTCGCCTTTGCAGCTCCAGGCCGGTGGCGCCGCCTGGTGTTCGCGAACGGCCTCGCCTCGGCATGCCGATCGACTTCACCCCGCTATAGGCCGCGCCGAGTCCAGGGGTGCGTGCAGCGTATGCACAACCGGGTGGAACAAAACGCCGGTTCCAGCCATGATGACGCATCTGGAGAGAAGCCATGCCGCAAACCGAACACTCAGCCTCATTTCCTTCGCGCCTCGTCGGTCAATACGCGCTGGTGACCGGTGCCTCACAAGGCATTGGCCGCGCCGTCACCGTCCGGCTCGCCCAGGAAGGCGCAACCGTCGCCATCAACTATTTCGAGAACGTGGAGCGGGCGGAGGAGACGCTCGCGCTCGCTCGGGCAGCTTCGCGCTCGCGCGGCCACGGCGAGCCCGATCATTGCATCGTCAAGGCCAATGTCGGCGATGAGCAGGACATTGCTGCGATGTTCGAGACGATTCTTTCTCGCTGGAAACGTCTCGATTGTCTTGTCAACAACGCCGGCTTCCAGAAGGAATCGCCGAGCGAGGCGCTCGACGTCGAAACCTATCGCCGCATCATCGACGTCAATCTCAACGGTGCCGTGCTCTGCGCGCAGAAGGCGCTCGCTCACTTCGTCGCACGCGGCGGAGGTGGCAGCATCATCAATTGTTCGAGCGTCCACCAGATCATTCCAAAGCCCGGCTATCTCGCTTATTCGATCAGCAAGGGAGGCATGGCCAATCTGACGCGCACGCTGGCGCTCGAATTTGCCGGCCGGGGCATCCGCGTCAACGCGGTGGGGCCAGGCGCGATCGACACGCCGATCAATACGGCATGGACCGGCGATCCCGAAAAGCGCGGCGTCGTCACCAGCCATATTCCGCTGGGCCGCGTCGGCACGCCGGAAGAGATCGCCGCCGTGTTCGCCTTCCTCGCCTCGGAGGATGCGAGCTATATCACGGGGCAGACGATCTATGCCTGCGGGGGCCTGACGCTATTCCCTGAATTCCGGGAGAATTGGGCGAGCTGAACGTCAGCTCGGACCATCCGCATCGGCGGCCGCCAGTGCCCGCGCGGAGAATCAGGACTGGTTGGGGGCTGCGGCGCCGTGTGCTATCGACCGTGGACGACGCGGCCGCTATTGGCAAGCGCCGACACAAGACGGGCTCGTGACCACAACCATCAACATCAATGCCTATAGCGACGCGCTCGTGGTTCTAGGCACCGCCGGCGTGGTGGTGCCGATCGTGCGCCGCTGGGGCATCAACCCGGTGCTGGGCTATCTCGGCGCGGGCGCCATTCTCGGTCCGCTCGGGCTTGGTTCGCTCGTTCAGAATCTCCCGTTCCTGTACTGGTTCACGGTGACGGACGCGCAGAATGTCGAGGGCATCGCCAATCTCGGCATCGTGTTCCTGCTATTCCTGATCGGGCTCGAACTGTCTTTCCGGCGGCTCGTCACGATGCGACGGCTGGTGTTCGGGCTTGGCGGCCTGCAGGTGCTGGCGACGTCCGCCATGATATTTGGCGCGGCGCTCCTCTCCGGGCAGAGTTCCGATACTTCCGTTATCATTGGCGCGAGCCTTGCGCTGTCCTCGACGGCCATCGTGCTCGAGCTTCTCTCCGCCGAGAGGCGGCTTGCGACCACAGCCGGGCGCGCCAGCTTCTCGGTCTTGCTGGCCCAGGACCTCGCCGTGGTCCCTATTCTCGTCTTCGTCTCGGTGCTCGGTGCAGGCAGCGGTGGCTCGGTCGTGACGCACATCTCCAGTGCGATCCTGAAGGCGGTCGTGGCGGTCGCTTTTCTCATTCTGATCGGACGGCTGCTGATGCGTCCGCTGTTCCAGATGGTTGCGGGAACCCATTCGACCGAGTTGTTTGTCGCGGCGACCTTGTTCGTCATCGTCGGCGCAGGGCTTGCCGCACACCAAGCCGGGCTGTCGATGGCGCTCGGAGCATTCGTTGCAGGACTGATGCTGGCGGAAACGGAGTATGGAAAAGCCATCGAGGCTACCGTCGAGCCGTTCAAGGGCCTGCTGCTCGGCATCTTCTTCTTCACCGTCGGCATGGCCATCGACTTCCGCGTGTTCATGCGCGAGCCCGGTTGGCTGCTGGCTGCCGTTATCGGCATTCTCGCCGGCAAGGCGATCGTGCTCATCATTCTGGGTCGCCTCTTCAGGCTCTCATGGCCGGCGGCGATCGAGATCGGCTTCCTGCTGGGGCCCGTCGGCGAGTTCGCCTTCGTCAGCATCGGCATGGCGGCGGCCGCCGGTCTGATCGAGCCTCGCGTGTCGAGCTTCGTCGTCGCCATCACCGCCGTGACGATGGCGCTGACGCCGCTCTTGGGCGCGCTCGGACGACGACTGGCCGCCAAGCTGGCTGACGAGCGCATCCTCGATCCCGAACTGACGGTTCAGCCGCCAAGTGACCGAACACAGGCGATCGTGGTCGGCTACGGCCGTGTTGGAAAAGTGGTCTGCTCGCTGCTTACCACCCATGGCGTAGACTACATCGCGGTCGATCACGATCCGATCGCCGTGGCGCGCGACCGCCGCGACGGCCATAAGGTCTTCTTTGGCGACGCGACAGAACCGGGCTTTCTCGAAGCTTGCGGCCTGATGCAGACGACCGGTGTGATCATTACGATTCAGTCGCGAACGGCGATCGATGCCGTCGTCGAGCGGACCCGTGCGGTGCGGCCGGATGTGTTGATCGTTTCACGTGCGCGCGACGCTGATCACGCCCGTCACCTCTATGCAATCGGCGCAACTGACGCGGTGCCGGAAACCATCGAGGCAAGCCTGCAGCTTTCAGAAGCTGCGCTGGTCGGCCTCGGGGTCGCGGTCGGACAGGCGATAGCCTCGGTGCACGAAAAGCGCGATGAGTTTCGGCGGACGTTGCAGCAAGCCGCCCACACGGCAGACCAGGAGAAATCTCACCCATCGTCTATCGCAGGGCGTCCGTCCCGCCGACAGTGATCTGGAAAAGGCCGGCCTCGCGACCTACATCTGGTGCCATGTCAAACCCTACGCTCCAGGATTTCGTCGACCGGCACGAACGTCTGTTCGTGTTGACCGGCGCCGGCTGCAGCACCAATTCAGGCATTCCCGATTACCGCGACAGCCAGGGCAACTGGAAGCGGACCCAGCCGGTCAATTTCCAGGCCTTCATGTCGGACGAGCACACGCGCCGGCGCTATTGGGCGCGCAGCCTGATCGGCTGGCGGCGGTTCGGCCAGGCGAGGCCGAACGATGCGCATCATGCGCTGGCCCGGCTCGAGGCGAACGGCCGGTGCGGGATGCTGCTGACCCAGAACGTCGATCGGCTGCATCAGTCGGCCGGCCACCGGCAGGTCATCGACCTGCACGGCCGGCTCGATCTGGTCCGCTGCATGGGTTGCGGCCGCAAGACGCCGCGCGACGAGTTTCAGCACGACCTTGGCAGCGCCAATGCGGCGTGGCTGACGCTCGATGCCGCGGATGCACCTGACGGCGACGCCGATCTGGAGCACGAGGATTTTTCCTCCTTCGAAGTGCCGCCATGCGAAGCCTGCGGCGGCATCCTCAAGCCGGACGTCGTCTTCTTCGGCGAGAACGTCCCGCGCGAGATCGTCGCCACCGCACAGGATCATCTGGCGCAAGCCGACGCCATGCTGATCGTCGGCTCCTCGCTGATGGTCTATTCCGGCTTCCGCTTCGTTCAGGCCGCGGCGCGCCGCAATATTCCGATCGCGGCGGTCAACCTCGGCCGCACCCGCGCCGACGATCTCCTGACGCTCAAGGTCGAGGAGCGCTGCGAGACGGCGCTTGCATTCCTGCTCTGATCGCGCAGGCGGCGCACACGCCTTGCCTATTGCATAGGTGCCAAGCAGAATAGCCGGGCGCGGCATGCATCTCGTCGTCCATGGCATGGAAATTGCTGCGCTTTTGACCCCAGTCTTGACGACCAGCACGGAGAATTTGGAATGCTTGAGAGAGCCGAGGTGCGGCTTGCCGTTGATATCGGTGGTACGTTCACCGACATCGTGCTGGACGTGGGGCAAGATCGCAAAACCCGCAAGGTGCTGACCACTCCGCAGCGCCCCGAGCAGGCTGTGCTGGACGGCATGCGCCTCATTCTTGCCGATGCACGTGCGCATATCAGCGACATCGACGTCTTCATTCATGGCACGACGCTCGCGACCAATGCCATCATCGAGCGCCGCGGGGCCAAGACCGCGCTGATCGCGACCGAGGGCTTCCGCGACGTGCTCGATATCGGCACCGAAAGCCGCTACGACCAATATGATCTCGGCATCGACAAGCCGAAGCCGCTGGCGCCGCGTGGCCTGCGCTTCACGGTGCCCGAGCGCATTGACGCCAACGGTGCCGTTCGTCTCCCGCTCGACGAGGCGGCGGTGCGCGTACTCGCGCAGAGATTGCGTGAGCTGAAGGTCGAGAGCGTCGCGATCGCTTTCTTGCACTCTTATGCCAATCCCGAGCATGAGCGCCGCGCGGCCGCGATCATCGGTGATGAAATGCCCGGCATCTCCGTGACTGTATCGTCGGCAGTCTGTCCCGAGATCCGGGAATATGAGCGCACATCCACTGCGGTCGCCAACGCCTATGTGCAGCCGCTGATCGATGGCTATCTTGCCCGCATGGCCGATGCCCTGCAGGTCGAGCAGTTTCGCGGCGCCATTTATCTCGTGACCTCCGGCGGAGGCGTGACCTCGATCGAGACCGCGCGACGCTTTCCGGTGCGCCTCGTCGAATCCGGTCCCGCCGGCGGCGCGATCTTCGCGGCCCAGATCGCGGCGCGTCTTGGCGAAAGCAAGGTGCTCTCCTTCGACATGGGCGGCACGACCGCAAAGATCTGTCTGATCGAAAAGTACCAGCCCGAGACCTCGCGCGTGTTCGAGGTCGATCGCGCCGCGCGCTTCCTCAAGGGCTCCGGTCTGCCGGTGCGCATTCCCGTCATCGAGATGGTCGAGATCGGCGCCGGCGGCGGTTCGATCGCGCATGTCGACGCGATGAAGCGCGTCACCGTCGGTCCCGAGAGCGCCTCCTCGGAGCCGGGGCCCGCCTGCTATGGCCGCGGCGGTCAGCGCCCGGCCGTGACGGATGCAGACGTCGCGCTTGGCATGATCGATCCCGATGCGTTTGCGGCCGGCACGATCAAGCTCGACCCGGAGCTGTCGAAGCAGGCGCTGCTGCGGGACGTCGGCGAGCCGCTTGGCCTTACCGCGGAAACCGCGGCCTATGCTGTCCACGAAGTCGTCTGCGAGAACATGGCGAGCGCGGCGCGCGTGCATGCGGTCGAGCGCGGGGAGATTATCGGCCAGCACACGCTGATCGCTTTCGGCGGTGCCGCGCCGCTGCATGCGGCCCGTGTCGCCGAGAAGATCGGCGTCTCTCGCGTGATCGTGCCATCGAATGCCGGTGTCGGCTCGGCCGTCGGCTTCCTGGCGGCGCCCATCGCCTATGAGCTGGTGCGCAGCCGTCATGTCCGGCTCGATGACTTCGACACCGAGGCCGTCTCTGACCTCTTGCAGGAGATGGTGACCGAGGCGCGTGCGCTGGTGGAGCCCGGTGCAGCCGGTGCTCCGGTGCGGGAGCGCCGCGCCGCCTTCATGCGCTATGTCGGCCAGGGCCACGAGATATCGGTCGAGCTGCCGAACCGGCGGCTGGCGACCGCCGATCTCGCCGGCCTGCGCCGGAAGTTCGAGGCGGATTATTCCGCGATGTTCGAACGGCCGATCCCGGGGGCTGCCATCGAGGTGTTGAGCTGGTCGGTGCTCGCCACCACCGAGGCGCGCAATCCCCCGACCGTCGCTTCCGTCGCACGCATGCCTGCGGCCAAGGCGTCCGGCAGCCGCAAGTTCTTCGACGGCCGCGCGGGCGAAGTGATCGATATCCCGCTCTATCGCCGCGAGGACATGGCGCCGGGCGCGACGATTGCGGGTCCCGCCGTCATTGCGGAAGACGAGACCTCGACCTTCGTCTCCAACAGTTTTGACGCCCATATAGACGGTGCCGGCAGCATCGTCATGGAACGGAAGGCGGCCTGATCATGAGCAAGGCAAATGGCGCGAGCCTGATCGACCTTCAGATCATGTGGCACCGGCTGATCGCCGTGGTCGAGGAGCAGGCGCAGGTGCTGCTCCGCACCGCGTTCAGCCCGATCGTGCGCGAATGCGGCGACCTGTCGGCCGGCGTGTTCGACCTCGAGGGGCGCATGCTGGCACAGGCGGTGACGGGCACGCCCGGCCACGTCAACTCGATGGCGGAATCGGTCAAGCATTTCATCACTCACTTCCCGATCGAGACGATGAAGGAAGGCGACGCCTACATCACCAACGACCCCTGGATGGGCACGGGCCATCTCAACGACTTCGTCGTCACCACGCCGTGCTTCAAGGATGGCAAGCCGGTGGCGCTGTTCTCCTGCACCAGCCATCTCATGGATATCGGCGGCATCGGCTTCGGGCCCGACGCCACCGACGTGTTCATGGAGGGGCTCTACATCCCCATGCTGAAGCTGATCGACCAGGGCGTCGTCAACGAGACGCTGATGGCGATGATCCGCACCAATACGCGACTTCCGATCGACACCGAGGGCGACACCTATTCGCTCGCCGGCTGCAACGACGTCGGCTGCGAGCGCTTGGTCGAGATGATGACCGAGTTCGGCATCGACACGCTGGACGAGCTCGGCGACTACATTTGCGACCGCTCGCGCGAGGCCGTGCTCGCCGAGATCGCCAAGCTGCCGAAGGGCAGCTGGCGCAACACGATGGTGGTCGACGGCTATGACGCGCCGGTGACGCTGGCTGCGACCCTGACGGTCTCGGACGAAGGCATACACGTCGATTTCGACGGCACCTCCGCCGCCTCGAAGTTCGGCATCAACGTGCCCTTGTCCTACACCACCGCCTACACGGTGTTCGGCCTCGGCTGCGTCGTCGCCTCGCAGATCCCGAACAATGCCGGCTCGCTCTCGCCGCTGACGGTATCGGCGCCGGCGGGCGCGATTCTCAATGCGCCGAAGCCGGCGCCGGTCGCCTCGCGCCACATCATCGGCCAGATGCTGCCCGACGTCGTGTTCGGCTGCCTGCGCCAGATCATTCCCGAGCGCGTGCCTGCGGAAGGCACCTCGTGCCTGTGGAATCTCAACGTGCGGGGGCAGACGCGAAGCGGCGTCGGCGGCAATTACGGGTTCTCCATGGCGGTGACCTCCAACGGCGGCACCGGCGCGCGCTTCGGCAAGGACGGGCTGTCCGCGACCGCCTATCCCAGCGGCGTGCGCGGCACGCCGGTCGAGATCGCAGAGACGCAGACGCCTCTGATCTTCTGGCGCAAGGAGCTGCGTCCGGATTCCGGCGGGGCAGGGCGCACCCGCGGCGGCCTCGGTCAGATCATCGAAGTCGGCAGCGGCGTCGACGCGCCGTTCGACATCTTGGCGGCGTTCGACCGCATTGATCATCCGCCGCGCGGCCGCGATGGCGGCCGGGACGGCGAGGCCGGATATGTCGGTCTCAAGTCCGGAAAGAAGCTGCGGGGGAAAGGCTTTCAGCAGGTGCCGCCGGACGACCGGCTGGTGGTGCTGACACCGGGCGGCGCGGGCATCGGCGATCCCGCCAAGCGCGAGCGCGCGGCGGTCAATGACGACGTCGAAAGCGGACTCGTGTCCGTCGACAAGGCGGTCGCAGTTTATGGGTACTCGCGGTGACGCCTCAGGCGTCGTGCGCGTAGCAAACGGAGGGGTGCAATGATCACGCGACGGAACTTCACCGCGGGCGCAGCGACGCTGCTCGCCGCCGGCCACATCTCCACCCGCGCGCGGGCGGCGACGGTAAGCTGGGACATGTCGACGGTGTGGCCTGACGGAAATTTCCACACCCAGAACGCTTTTGCCTTCGCCGAGGAGGTGAAGAAGCAGAGCGGCGGCACGGTCAACATCACCGTGAAGGCGGGTGGTCAGCTCGGCTTCAAGGGGCCCGAGCACTTGCGCGCGGTGCGCGACGGCCTGGTTCCGCTCGCCGACGTCCTCAACATCCAGCAGGTCGGCGACGAGCCCTTCATGGGCGTCGAGAGCATTCCCTTCCTCTGCGGCTCGGTGGAAGAGCTCAAGGTGCTGCACAAATATGTGCGGCCCGAATACGAGAAGATCGCTGCGCGCAACAATCAGAAAATCCTCTACATCGTGCCGTGGCCGACGCAGTATCTGCATCTGAAGGCGAAGGTCGCCGACGTCGAGGGCCTGAAGAACATCAAGATCCGCGTGCCCGACAAGAACGCGGTCGACATGCTGAACGCGATCGGTATGGCGGCCGTGATGATCCCCTGGGGTGAGACGATTCCCGCGCTCGCTTCCGGCGCGGTGGCCGGCGTCTCCACCTCGTCGGTGTCGGGCGTCGACGGCAAGTTCTGGGAATTCCTGAAATACGTCTACCCGACCAACCACGTCTGGTCGTCGCAGATGCTCACCGTCAATCTCGATTCCTGGAAGGCTCTCTCCGGCGATCAACAGAAGCTGGTTGCGGATATCGCGGCGAAGATGGAGCCGGGCTTCTGGGCCAACTCGCTCAAGGCCGATGTCGACAGCCTCAACCGCCTGAAGGAAGGCGGCATGGAGGTGGTGCCGGTCTCGCAAGCCATGATGACGGAAATCCGGGCCAAGACCGCGCCGCAGCTCGACGCCTTCCTCAAGCGCGTGCCGGCGGCCGACAAGCCGGTGCGGGCCTATCTCGCCGAAATGAAGCGTGGCTGAGTTTGACGTCGTGGTGAGCATCTCGCCCGAAGCTCCGCAGAGTCTGAATGCAGCGGCGCCGGCGCCGCTGCGCATCCTGCTCGACGGAATCGATCGCCTCGGCCGGCTCGACGGCTGGATCGGCGGCGGCTGTCTCTTGATGCTGACGCTGCTGATGCTCTGCGAGGTCGCAACCCGCTTCCTGTCGAACTTCCTGCCGTTCTTCCCGCCCAGCATCTCGATCGCGTGGGAATACTCTTCTTATCTCATGGCGGCGTCCTTCACTTTCGGCGCCGCCATGACGCTACGTGTCGGCGGCCATATCCGCGTCGTGCTGCTCCTGAAGAACGTGCCGGCGCCGGTGCAGCGCGCGCTCGAGATTCTCTCGGCGGCAGCCGGCTTCGCCTTCATGGCGTTCCTGACCTCGGCCATGGCGAAATTCGCCTGGGGCGCGTTCGTGCGCGGCCAGGTCTCCACCTCGAGCGACACGCCGCTGTGGTTTCCGGAGGCCGTCGTCACCTTCGGCATGCTGCTGCTCACGCTCCAGTTCCTGGCGCGCGCGATCCAGGCCGCGCTCGGCCTGCCGCTGGAGGATCATCGCATGAAGGCCTCGCCCGTCGAATGACCGCTTTGCTCGCTCCCGGATCCAAGATCGCATGACCATCGAAGTCGTCGCCCTGTTCGCGATCCTGTTTGCGCTGCTGGCCTGCGGCGTCTGGATCGGCCTGACGCTTGCGCTCACTGCGACGCTGCTGCTCGCGATGTTCCGCTCGATCCCGCTCGACAAGCTGCTGCCTCAATACGCGTGGAATATCCTGACCACGCAGGAGCTGCTCGCGCTGCCGCTGTTCATCCTGATGGGAGAGCTCTTGTTTCGCACCCGCCTGTCGCGCTCGCTGTTCCAGGGACTGGCGCCCTGGGCCGGGCTGCTGCCCGGCCGCCTGCTGCATGTGAACGTGATCGGCTGCACCATCTTCGCGGCGATCTCGGGCTCGTCGGCCGCGACCACACAGGTGATCGGCCGCATGTCGCTCAACGAGCTGCTGCGCCGCGGCTATTCCCGCGACATCGCAATCGGCTCGCTCGCCGGCGCCGGCACGCTCGGGTTCCTGATCCCGCCGTCAAACATCATGATCATCTATGGCGTGCTCGGCGATGTCTCGATCCTGAAGCTGTTCACGGCCGGGGTGCTGCCGGGATTCCTGCTGGCCGCCACCTTCATGGCCTGGGTGATGCTGCATACGAGCCTCAATCCGGGCATGGTGCCGGAAACGGAAGCCAAGCTCTCGCAGGTGCCATGGAGCGAACGCTTCGCCGCTCTGAAGGACCTCGCCCCGGCGCTGTTCCTGATCGCCTGCGTGCTCGGCTCGATGTATGGCGGCCTCGCGACGCCGTCGGAAGCTGCCGCCGTCGGCGTGCTCGGCGCGGCCCTGGTTGCCTGGGCGCAAGGCGCGATGTCGCAACAGGTCATGCGCGACGTGCTGATCGGCTCGGTCGTGACCTGCTCGATGATCGCGCTGATCGTGCTCGGCGCTTCGATCCTCGGCAATGCCGCAGCCTTCCTCGGCATCCCGCAGGCGGTGGCCGCCTTCGTCAAGGGGCTCGGCCTGTCGCCGTTCATGCTGATCGTGACGCTGATCGTCTTCTATCTCGTTCTCGGCTGCTTCCTCGACGGCTTCTCGATGATCGTGATGACGCTGCCGATCGTGCTGCCGATCGTGAAGGGCGCAGGCTTCGACGAGGTCTGGTTCGGCGTCTTCCTCGTGCTCGCCGTCGAAATGGCGCAGATCACCCCGCCGGTCGGCTTCAACCTGTTCGTCATCCAGGGCCTGACCGAGGACGGCCTCGGCTACATCGCCCGCGTGACGATGCCGTACCTCATGATCATGATCGGCTTCGTGCTGCTGCTGACGCTGTGGCCCGGCATCGTCACGATACTGCCGAAAGTGCTTTACGGATAAGCCACTTCGCTCCGGGATTGGCCGATCGAGGTCGAAACGGTCAGTGCCGCTGCCGTTTCAATTCGGCCCGTGCGTCAAAGTCGTCTCCTGCGCGCGTTCCGTGTTTGCACGCCCTGTGATCCGTCGTAAGCTGCAGCGGCAAGCAGAAGTACAACAGCAATCACACTAGTGAAGGTGGCTCCTTCGGCGCTATCCGCCGAAAGAGGGGATATCTGTTGGCGACTCGGTCCGATGGAGGACGATCGACGCGTACTGAACTGCAAATGCCCCCTCGCGGCCGCGCTCACGAGACGCAATCAACAAACACAAGAGCGGGAGGAAGTGCAAATGAGAAAGCAGTGGCTCAGCTCGGCCTTGCCTGTCGTCGTCGTTGCGACACTTGCAGCATCGGCGGCGTCGGCACAAGCCGTGGATACGGCCCGCATCGAGGCCGCCGGCCAGAACGATTGGCTCACCTATCACGGCTCGTACAAGTCCTACCACTACAGCCCGATCGCGCAGATCAACACGAACAACGTCGCCAATTTGGGCGTAGCCTGGATGCACATCCCCGGGCGATCGACGCGCGGTCTGCAGTCCATGCCACTCGTGGCTGACGGGGTGCTCTACTATTCGGGCTCTTACAGCCGGGTCTTTGCGCTGAATGGCGCAACCGGCGAGGTCATCTGGTCGTTCTTTCCGGAACTGGACGAGGCGCTCATCAGCCGGCAGACCCACTCTCCCTACAACCGCGGCGTAGCTCTCGGTGAGGGCAAGGTGTTCGTCGGCACGATGGATGGGCGTGTCTTCGGGCTGGATTCGAAGACGGGAAAGGTCCTCTGGGAGACCAAGCTGATCGACTCGCAGAAGCTCACTGTCGGCTTTACCGGCGCGCCTCTTTACGCGAAGGGGAGCGTGATTATCGGCGCGCAAGGTGGCGAATGGCCGGGCCGCGGCCCGATCTTCGCCCTCGATGCCACGACGGGAAAGAAGAAGTGGGAATTCCTGACGGTCGCGGGCACCGAAGAGGCCATGAAGACCTGGGGCAACGAGTCCTGGCGCACCGGCGGTGGTGGCGGCTGGATGCCGGGCACCTATGATTCCGAGACCAACACCATCCTGTGGGGCACCGCGAACCCTGCGCCGCTCTACGATTGGTCGGGCGCCGACTACAAGACGCAAGGTGCACGTCCCGGCGACAATCTCTATACGACTTCGGTGATCGGCCTCGATATCGATACCGGCAAGCTGAAATTCTATCATCAGGAACTGCCGCACGACGCCTGGGACTTTGACAGCTCCGTCGGCGAGTTCGTGATGCTCGAGCGCGACGGTCAGAAATACGTGGTTCATCCGAACAAGGGCGGCTTCGTCTTCGTCTACGACCGCAATCTCAAGGTGAAGAACGTCTGGCGGCTGGTCGAGAACATCAACTTCGTCAAGGATATCGACCCCAAGACCGGCGCGCTGATCGGCCGCCGCGATTTCTCCGTCGGGAAAGTCACTGAACCACCTCTGTGTCCGTTCATCGGCGGCGGCATCAGCTGGAACGCCGGCTCATACAGCCCGAAGACCGGTCTCTACTACAAGATCGGCCAGGAATGGTGCATGACGCTGGACATCCAGAAGACGACACCGGTCACGACGCCACAGGTCCAGCTCAACATCGGCGCCGATTTCAAGATGGTGCCTCCTCCCGGCGGCGAAATCTATGGCCATCTCGACGCGCGGGACCCCATAACGGGAGCGAAGAAATGGGAGGTCCGATATCCCGAGCCGCCGCTTGGAAGCGTGCTGTCGACGGCGGGCAATCTGGTCTTCGTGCCGGACTCCCGCGGTGTCCTTCACGCCTACGATGCCGAAACCGGAGCCGAACTGTGGAAGCACAACAACGGCACCGGTCACCAGGGCGGCATCGTCAGCTACTCCGTCGGCGGCAAGCAATATATCGCCGTGACCGCGGGCTTTGGCGGCATGCTGGCTGACGAGTATGCCCCGAACTTCGGCGGCGTCTACAAGAGCATGCCGCGTGACGACGGCGCGCTCGTCGTCTTCAGCCTGAAATAGTTGCTGCAAACGACCTGCAAGAGCGGGTGCAAGCCCGCTCCTTGCTGGTCGCAACGGCCACCTGCTTCAGGAACGGAGTGGACGTGTTGAAGCTGTATTTGAGGACAGTTCCGGTGGGCGCCTCGTTGCTGTGCGCTGCAATGGCTCAAGCACAATCCGCGGCGCCTGCGCCCGAGAATGCGCCGTTCGAGGTCGAGCAGGTGTTCGCGGGAACTTGCGGGTTTTGTCACTCCGACGGCGGCCGGGCCGTCGGCAAGGGTCCGCAACTGATGAATTCGCCGCGCGACGACGACTTCATTCGCAATCGCATCAAGCACGGCAAGCAAGGCGCGATGCCGGCATTCGATGGCGCTTTCACCGACGCGCAGATCGACCTGATCGTCAAGTACATCCGCGCCTTGAAACCACGCGAAGGCTGAACCAGACCGCGATGCGTCCAGATGAGGGTGTGCAATGAAGACGATCGTGCCGGTCATCGTCGCTGCCGCCATCGGGCTGCCGGGACCGGCGCAGGCGCGAACCCTGGACGCGATCCGTGCGAGCGGCGTGATCGGGCTGTGCGCGCATCCCAACTCGCTTCCCTTTGCCCGCAAGACCGGCGAGCCGCCCGGTTTTCAGGTCGAGTTGGGACAGGTGATGGCCCGCGAGCTCGGTGTGGCGCTGAGGCTCGACTGGATCATCACGCAGTACCAGATGCGCAGCGCCGGCTGTGACATTCTCCTGGACGTCATCGCCGACCGCGAGGCGCAAGGCGAAACACGTTTGCGGATTTCGAAACCATATTATCGCACGGGCGTCGCGCTCGCGGTGCCGTCATCCAGCCCGCTCACCTCGTTCAAGAGTCTCAACGAAAGGACCAAGGTGGGAGTGCAGGTCGGATCGATCGCCGCCATGATCATCGGCCAACGGCACGTGCCCCTGTCGACGTTCGGCTTCGAGAGCGACAGCCTGGAGGCCGTGTCGAACCGTGAGATCGATGCCGCCGCGGTCACGCCGACTGCGGCGGGCTATTTCAATCTGACGCATCCGGACAATCCGCTCCGGATCCTGGATCGTGATGAGAGCATGGCCGATCTCAACTGGAATGTCGCCGTCGGCATGATCCGCCCGGATGATGCGTTGCGCGAGGCCATCGACCGGGCCCTGGAACGGCTGCGAGGCGACGGCACGATCGACCAGATCTACCGCCGCTATGGCATCGTGCTGCAGGCGCCGAAATAGTCGATCTGCACTCCGGAACGGCTTTCGTTGAATCGATTGCCGCGGCTCGTTCACCTCTCCCGCTTGCGGGAGAGGTCGCGCCGGAGGCGCGGGTGAGGGCTTTCTCCTCTTGGGGTTGTCCCATTGGAGAAGCACCCTCTCCCGCAAGCGGGAGAGGGAGCGCACCACCGTCGTTGCAGCGATCAAGCCTCATTTCATCGTGTTTTACGCCGCGGCCTTCTTCCGCGCGAGCTCGGCCTTGTACAACTCGAACTCCTCCGCGATCGCCCTGGCGATCGACGGGCGCTGGCGCAGGCGTTCGTAGTAGGCCTTCACGTTCGGCCATTTCGCAAGCTCGATCGGCGGCGTCGCCATGGTCCAGTTGATGACCGTGACGAGATAGGCATCCGCCACGCTGAAATGGTCGAGCAGGAAATCGCGGCCCTTCAGATAGTTGTCGAGATAGTCGAGCCGCGACAGGTTCTTTTCCAGCGCGTAGGCTTTGGTTTCCTGCGGCGCCTTGCGGTCGAGCACGGGGATGAACAGGCCCTTGTGCAGCTCGGTGCCGATGAAGCAAAGCCATTGATGCAGCCGGGTGCGCTCGATGCCGGCGGCGGCACCGAGGCCGGATTGCGGAAAGCGGTCGGCCACATATTGCAGGATCGCGGCGTTCTCGGTCAGCACCACGCCCTCATCGGTGCGCAGCGTCGGCACCAGGCCGATTGGATTGACCGCCCGGAAGTCGGAGCCGTCGCTCAGCACTGTCTTGGTCGGCGGATCGACTTCGAGATAGTTCGCCTCGGCGCCGGCTTCATACAGCGCAACGCGCGTCGCCATGGAGCAGGCGAGGGGCGAGAAATAGAGATCCATCTGTAGCCTCCTTGGGCAATTCTCTGGAAGTTTCGCTCAACCTGGCCAGATTGATTTTTGTACTGTATTGCATAATATATCCGCGGTCAAGGATTAAGTTGCGAAATGGTACAAAAATCGAAGCCGCCAGCTGCTGCCAGTCAGCCCAAGCGCCGCGGCCGTCCCCGCGCCTACGAGCCCGATGTCGCGCTCGGCAAGGCGCTCGACCTGTTCCGCAGGCAGGGCTTTGCCGCGACCTCGCTCGACGATCTCAGCGAGGCCACCGGCATGAACCGCCCGAGCCTCTACGGCGCCTTCGGCGACAAGCGCGAGCTCTACATCAAGAGCTACCAGCGCTACCGTGAGGAAGCGCGGGCCTCCATGGCCGCGATCTTTCGCGAGGAAATGCCGCTGCGCCAGCGCCTGGAGCGAATCTTCGCCTCCGCGCTGAACATCTATCTCTCCGGCGAGACCGGCCCGCGCGGCTGTTTCACGGTGGTGACGGCGGCGTCCGAGGCGGTGAGCGATCCCGAGATCCGCGCCATGGTGCTCGACGGACTCACCGAGCTCGACAAGGCTTTTGCCAGTTGCTTCCGCCGTGCCAAGGAGAAGGGCGAGTTGCCGGAGAGCGCCGATCCGGCGGTGCTGGCGCAGATCGCATCAGCTACCGTGCACTCCATCGCCGTTCGTTCGCGCGCCCGCGTCCCACGCAAGGAGCTGGAGGCCATCGTGAAGGGCGCGATCGATATGATGGTCGGCGCGAAAGCGTAGGCTGCCGTCGCCGGCAAGCGGAGCGCAGCTCCGGACCACGGAAGACGTTCGGCGAAGACCCGGAGTTGCCCGCTCGCCTTACGATTTCTGCCCGTGGGTATGGATCCCCGCGTTCGCGGGGATGACACCGAGCCTGAAGCGCCAGCGTTCGCGAAATCCAGGGGCTTAATAGCCCCTTGCCCGATCCACCACATTCTCCAGCGCTCCGCCGGCCTCGAACCGTCCGATCTGCTCGGCGACATAAGCCGAGATCGCGTCCGCGTCGGTGTCGGCTGCGTTGTGCGGCGTCAACACCACCTTGGGGTGGGTCCAGAAGCGGCTGTTCGCCGGCTGCGGCTCCTGCACGAAGACGTCGAGCGAGGCAGCGCCAAGCGTGCCGTCGTCGAGGCAGGCCAGAATATCGGCTTCGTTCTGAAGGCCGCCGCGACCGGCATTGATCAGCACGGGCGCGCCGAGCGGGCTGTTGCGGTTGAGCTTCGTGAAGACGTCGCGGTTGAGGATGCCGTTTGTGTCAGGCGTCAGCGGCAGCAGGCAGACCAGGATGTCGGTCGTGCGCAGGAAGGCATCGATCTGCGCAGTCCCGTGGAAGCACGCGACGCCGTCGATCGTCCGCGGGCTGCGGCTCCAGCCGGCGACGCGGAAGCCGAGCCGCCGCAGCACATTGGCCGCATCGGCCCCCAGCGTGCCCAATCCCATGACGCCGACGGTGATCGCGCTCGCCGGCCATTGATATTTTGGCTCCCAGCGTTTTTCGCGCTGCGATTGCCTGAGGTAAAGCTCCTGGCGGTGGTGCATCAGCACGTGCAGCACGACATATTCGGTCATGCGATTGGTGAGATCGGGCACGGCGACGCGCACCAGCGGCACATCGGGCAGGCTCTTGTCCGCCATCAGCGCGTCGACGCCGGCGCCGAGGTTGAAGATCGCGCGCAGATTGGGGAACGCACCGAGATCGCCCGGCACCGGCTTCCACACCGCGGCATAGTGCACCTCCGCCGGATCGAGCCCGGCGTCCGGCAGCAGCACCACGCGACGGTCCCCGCAGACCGCTTCGAACCGGGCCTTCCAGCGCTCCGGCAGCCAGTTCTGCTGCGTGCTGTTGATCAGGACGGCCAGTGTACCCAGGGTCATTCGAAGTGCCTCGTCGGTTCCGTTTGAGAAGGCCCTCCTTGGCACGATCTGCCGGATTTTTCTTGCAAATTTTTTCCGCAGCCATGTCGGCGCGGGGCATATTGGCGCGTCTTCAAAGCAGACGAGGAAAGTGTCGCCTATGCTTTACGCCATTCTTTGCTATCACGACGAGGATTTCGTCGGCTCCTGGAGCAAGGAGCAGGACGAGGCCGTGATGAAGAAGCTCGCCGTGGTGCAGGAGAAGCTCACCAGGCAGGGCCGGCTCGGACCGGTGGCGCGGCTGTTGCCGACGACCGCGGCGGCGACCCTGCGCAAGGAGGACCCGCCACTGGTGCTCGACGGTCCCTATGCCGAGACCAAGGAGCAGCTGCTCGGCTTCTACATCGTCGATTGCAAGAATCTCGACGATGCGCTCGACGTCGCGCGCGAGCTGGGCGCTGCCAATCCCGGCGGTGCCTACGAGGTGCGTCCCGTGGGCGTGTTCCGGCCCGGAGGAGCTCTCACGTGAGCGAGACCGACACCGCCTGGATCGAGACTGCGCTGACCTCGGCGCGACCCCAGGCGGTGGGCGCGCTGCTGCGCTATTTCCGCGATCTCGACACCGCAGAGGAGGCTTTTCAGAACGCCTGCCTGCGCGCGCTCAAGTCCTGGCCGCAGAACGGGCCGCCGCGCGATCCCGCGGCCTGGCTGATCATGGTCGGCCGCAACGTCGCGATCGACGAGGTGCGCCGCGCCCGCAAGCAGCAGCCCCTGCCGGAGGACGACCTGGCCATCTCGGATCTCGATGATGCCGAGGGGAAGCTGGCCGAGCGGCTCGACGGCTCGCACTATCGCGACGACATCCTGCGGCTGATGTTCATCTGCTGCCATCCGCAGCTGCCGGCGACGCAGCAGATCGCGCTCGCGCTGCGCATCGTCTCAGGCCTCACCGTCAAGCAGATCGCACGCGCCTTCCTGGTCTCGGAAGCCGCGATGGAGCAGCGCATCACGCGCGCCAAGGCAAAGGTCGCCGACGCGGGCGTCCCCTTCGAAGCGCCCGGCGCGGTCGAGCGTTCCGAGCGGCTCGCCGGCGTCGCCGCCATGATCTACCTGATCTTCAACGAAGGCTATTCGGCGAGTGGAGACACTGCGGAGATCAGGAAGCCGCTGTGCGAAGAGGCGATGCGGCTGGCGCGGCTGCTGCTGCGGCTGTTTCCGAGCGAGCCCGAGATCATGGGCCTGACGGCGCTGATCCTGTTGCAGCACGCCCGCAGCGCCGCGCGCTTTGCCGAGGACGGATCGCTGATCCTGCTGGACGATCAGGATCGTTCGCTGTGGAACGGCACCATGATCGCGGAAGGTCTCGCGCTGATCGACAAGGCGATGCGTCACCACCGCAGCGGTCCTTATCAGATCCAGGCCGCGATCGCCGCGCTGCATGCGCGCGCAGCGACCCCGGAGGAGACCGACTGGACGCAGATCGATCTGCTCTATGGCGCTCTGGAAGTGGTGCAGCCGTCACCGGTGGTGACGCTCAATCGCGCGGTCGCGGTCTCCAAGGTCCGCGGGCCGCAGGCCGCGCTCGAACTGATCGAGCCGCTGGCACCGAAGCTCGCCAACTATTTCCATTTCTACGGCGTGCGCGGCGCCTTCCTGATGCAGCTCGGCCGCAACGACGAGGCCCGCGTCGCCTTCGACCGTGCCATCGCGCTCGCCAACACCTCGGCCGAAGCCGCCCACATCCGCATGCATCTCGATCGCCTGATCCGGGACAGCCAGCCGAAGACGGCCAATGGCGGCGCCAGGCAGGGCGCGAAGGCGAAGTAGGCCCGCCTGCTTCCACGTCGTCATGCCCGAGCTTGGTCCAGGCTTGTCCCGGGCATCCCCGGTCTTTCCCTCCGCGCCAAGAACGTGGATGGCCGGGACAAGCCCGGCCATGACGTGGGATGGCAGTGCGCCAAGGAATTTCTGTCCCATTGTCGGCCGGGGCCTCCCGCGTTCGTCCTAGGCTCCGTATCCCGGGGAGCCATTCATGCTGAAAGCCCTTGCCGTCATCGCTATCGTGCTCGCCGTCGGCATAGCCGCGGTCCTGGTCTTCGCATTGACAAAGCCCGACACGTTCCGCGTGGAGCGCAGTCTCGCCGTGAAAGCTCCGGCCGATGCGATCTTTCCGCTGGTTGCTGATTTCCATCGCTGGACCGCCTGGTCGCCCTATGAGGAGCGCGATCCCGCCATGAAGCGGACGTTCGGCGGAACCGCGGCGGGAAAGGGTGCCACCTATGCCTGGGATGGCAACAACAATGTCGGTGCCGGCCACATGGAGATATTGGAGGCGAACGGGCCCTCCAGGCTTCGCATCAAGCTCGATTTCGAGCGGCCGTTCGAAGGGCACAACACCGTCGAGTTCACCTTTGTGCCGCAAGGCGATGCCACTCTGGTCACGTGGGCGATGTACGGTCCGGCCCCGTTCCTGTCGAAGGTCATGCAGGTGTTCGTCAACATGGACAGCATGATCGGCAAGGATTTCGAGGCAGGTCTCGCCGGCCTGAAGAAGCTCACCGAGAAGCAATAACCTCACTGCAAGCGAAGAGGAGACAATCGATGCTCAATCCCTATCTGTTCTATCAGGATACTTGCGAAGCGGCGTTCAACTATTACGCCAAGGTTCTCGGCGGCAAGATCGATGCAATGATGCGGTCATCGGACGCGCCGCCGGACGTGCCGGCCGCTCCCGGCCGTGAGAAGATGATCATGCATGCACGGATGTCGCTGCCCGACGGCAGCGTGCTGATGGCCTCCGACGCGCCGGCCGAGCACTTTCACAAGCCGCAGGGCTTTTCGATCTCGCTCACACTCAAGGATCCCGCGGACGGCGAGCGCAAGTTCAACGCGCTCGCCGACGGCGGCTCGGTCACCATGCCCTTCAGCAAGACGTTCTGGGCCAAGGGCTTCGGCATGTGCGTCGACAAGTTCGGCATTCCCTGGATGGTGAACTGCCCGGCGGAGGGAATGTGACGGGCACGACCGCGCCCATGATCCGTTGAGTTGCGATCCCCTCTCTCCAATGCTGCGGGAGAGGGGACACGCATGGACTCCTTACCTCACGCGCCGATCGGCCGTTTGTCCTCTCACCGGATCGATCCGGTGACGTTCTCGCTCGGCGGCGACGACTCCACGCAGCGAGGGCAGATCAGGAGCTTGGTGCCGAGCCGCCTGTCGTTCTCCGCCTGTATTTCGTCATGGACCGCCCACCACGCCTGGGAATATGGCTGCAAGGTGCCGAGCACGCGTTGCCGCTCCTCATTGGGGTCACGCGCCGCGGGCGCGGGATTTGCCACGCGCCGCTTCGCGACGTGAGGACGGTTCGGATCCTTGCCAAGACCATCCCACGCGATGGGGCGACGTTCCTGCGCTGGAGCGCCTGCGCAAGCCATCAGCGCTGTGCAAAAACTGAGCAGGATGAGGCTGTATCGAATCATGCCGGGGCCTTTGCTACGTATGCGACGCGCAATCCGCGTGAAACACTTCGCGTCACGTCAATCTAATGGAACTCAACGCAAACGGACCAGCCGGCATGGCCGAATACGAATCGGAATTTCACATCACTTTGCTCGCGGAGTGAGGCCGCTTCGTGAAGCCGACTGCACCGCACAACAATTGGCGCAATATTGGGCTGTGATCTGCACACCAAAATCGCTAACTTTGCTTCATAAAATCTACAAATCAGGGCGGGGCGACTTGGAAGGGAGCGACCGATGGCGGCGGCGCTACAAATCAACTTTGCTCTTTGGGGAATGGTCATTTGCGTGAGCATGAAGCTCGTGCCGGTGGTCCAGACTTTGTTCTAGACGGCGAGTTCTCTGACGAGGTCGTGCAGCGGTTCCGACAACAATGGTTGTCAATGTCGGTCGCGAGACTATCAACGACGGCTTCGTCACCGACATCGCGGATAGATCGCGGCGAGGTCGCGCCCCTTCAACAGCAGCAGCCGTGAGCTCAGGCCGCCACGGCGGCTGATCCAGTCGCGCACCGGGCCGGGATAGGCGGCGAGCACCGCGACCGATGCTTCCGGCTCGGCATAGAAGCGCCCGCGCCGGTCCACAGAGCGCGCGGCGTGGAAGCCCAGCACCGCGCGCTTGGTGACGCAGATGCGCTCGCCCGGCACGATGCTCAGCACCAGCGTGCAGGCGGACAGGCAGGGGCCGTCGATCACCACGCGCTCGCCGCTCTCGCGCACTTTCTCGAACAGATCGAGGAACGGCCCGACCTGTCCGCCCGGTGACTGGATGATGCGGATCTCGGCCGCCGCGGGCGTGACGCCGAGCAGCGCGGATGCAAGCATCAGGGCTTTGAGGCAGGTGATACGTCGCATGAAGCTCTCCACCAACTCGCTCTTGTAGGGTGGGCAAAGCGTAGCGTGCCCACCATTGTCGCCTCATATCTGGAGAAGTGGTGGGCACGGCGCTTGCGCGCCTTTGCCCACCCTACACGGCTTACCCGTTTCGTCGTTGCCCGCGCAGCGTTGGCAGGCCGATACCCGCCGCATCGAAGCCGCCATCAACGGCTAAAATTTGTCCGGTGATGTAGCTCGCGCTCGCCGAGCACAGGAAATAGATCGCTTCCGCGAGCTCCTCTTCCAGGCCGTAACGGTTGAGCGGAATGGCGTCGTGATAGTCGGCGCGGATCTCCTTGGTGTGAACCTGCTTCGCCATCGCGGTGTCGACCGGTCCCGGCGCGACCGCGTTGACGCGGATGTTGAGGGAGGCGAGCTCGACCGCGAGCTGCTTGGTGAGGTGCGCAAGGCCGGCCTTGCTGGTGCCGTAGGCCGAGCGCAGCGTCGAAGCGCGCACCGCCGAGATCGAGGTGATGTTGACGATGGCGCCGCCATTGCCGTCGCGCATCAGGGGCACCGCCGCCTTGGTGCAGAGGAACGGTCCGGTGAGATTGACCTCGAGCACGCGGCGCCAGTCAGCGTCGGACGTCTCCATCAGCGGCGCGAACACCGCGATGCCGGCATTGTTGACGAGGGCATCCAACCGGCCGAACCACCGCTCGATCGTCGTCATTGCAGCACTGACCGCGGCTGCGTCGGAAACGTCGCACGTCAGCGCCAGCGTCGCCTCGCTCTTGCCGATTTCGGCGACCGCGCGGCCGAGCAACTCGCCCTCGATGTCGAGCAGCGCCACGCGCCAGCCCTCGGTCAGGAATTTCTTCGCGGTCGCAAGCCCGATGCCGCGTGCAGCTCCGGTGACGAGGGCAACTTTCTGCGGGGCTTGCGGCATTGGCTGATCTGTCCTGTGTCGGGGAGGGGCGCGCGAGCGCCGGCCCCTTTTACTTCGCTTTGGTTCAGGCATGAAAGGCCCCCGCGCCGCGCCAATCGAGCCCGATTCGGCCCCGAATGCGCCTGCCGCGGTCGCGCCGGCGCGCCTCTGGATAATTTTCCGCCCCGCTGTCGGCTCGGCAGAAGGTCGTTCGTCCTAGAGGGGAACGCGGGCCAGCTGTTTCCGCCCGCAGGACATATAACGGAGCAGGTCGATGCGTTTCATGGTGATCGTCAAGGCAAGCCAGGATACCGAGGCCGGTAAGATGCCGACCACCGAGATGCTGGCTGCGATGGGCAAGTTCAACGAGGAGATGGCCAAGGCCGGCGTCATCGAAGCCGGCGAGGGCCTGCATCCGACGGTGAAGGGCGCCCGGGTCAGATACTCGGCGTCCGGGCCAGGCGTCACGCGCGGTCCGTTCAGTCTTTCGCCCGACCTGATCGCCGGCTTCTGGCTGATCAAGACTGCCTCGCTGGACGAGGCCCTTGACTGGATGAAGCGTGCGCCGTTCGAGCCAGGCTCGGAGATCGAGATCCGGCAGGTGTTTTCGGCCGAGGATTTCGGCGAAGCCTTCACCCCCGAGCTGCGCGAGCAGGAAGAGCGCACGCGCGCGCATGCGACGAGGAAGTAGCTCTCCGCCGCCGCCATTTCCGGGGCGCGCATGGCGCGGCTCTGAAGCGCAATCGCGCATCGGAGAATTCACCGGGACCGGCGGCAATATGGATCAACGGATTCCGGGCTCGCGACCTTGTCGCGCCCGGAATGACAGCAAGCGACGAGGTAATCCCATGCGATTCATGATGCTGATGATCCCGCTCGGCTACGAGGCGGCACCGCCGGACGTTCAACTCGATCCCGAACGTGTCGCGGCGATGATGCGCTACAACGAGGCGCTGAAGGACGCCGGCGTGCTGATCACGCTCGACGGCCTGCATCCGCCATCAATGGGCGCGCGCGTCTCCTTTGCGACCGGCAAGCCCATCGTCACCGACGGCCCCTTCGCTGAAGCCAAGGAAGTGCTGGGCGGTTACTGGATGATCGAGGTCGCCTCGCGCGAGGAAGCGATCGCCTGGGCGAAGAAGTGCCCGGCCTCGGCCAACGAAATCATCGAGATCCGGCAGGTGCAGGAGGTGGCCGACTACTCGCCTGAAGTGCAGGAGGTCGTGGCCGGATTTGGCGACCTGAAGAAGTAGACAGCCGCCAGACGATTTTCCCATCAATCAACCAGAGGAGATATCCATGAGCGACGAACACCAATTTCTCGCCGTCTATCTCGGCAGCACGACCGGAACGAAGATGGCGGCCTGGCGCGCCCTGCCGGAGGCCGAGCGGAAGGCGAAGGAGCAGGAGGGCATGGCTGCCTGGCACGGCTGGGTCGAGAAGCACAAGTCCGTCATCGTCGAGATCGGCGGCCCGCTGGGCAAGACCCGCAGGATCGACGCGAGCGGCATCGCCGAGGTCAGCAATGCGCTGACCGGCTTCACGGTGGTACGTGCCGCCTCGCAGGAGGAAGCTGCCAGACTGTTCGAGAACCATCCGCATTTCGCGATCTTTCCGGGCGAGGCGATCGAAGTGATGCCCGTCCTTCCCATTCCGCGGATGTAGCTTCGGTGCGAGCTCGTTCCGGGCTCAATGCCGACGCATCGGCCCGGGCATGACCGTGGAAGTACGGGGTTAATCCTGCCTCATCGCCGCTAGTGACCTTCACGCCCGGCTCATGTAAAGGTCGTTCACATGAGCTGGCGCAAGGAGCAGGGCCGCGCCGAGCGCGGCTATCACCACGGCAATCTGAAGGAAGCCTTGTTGCAGGCCGCTCTCGGGCTGATCGCCGAGAAGGGTGCGGCCGGCTTCACCTTCGCCGATGCCGCGCGCATGGCCGGCGTCAGCGCGGCGGCGCCCTATCGGCATTTCCGCGACCGCGACGAGCTCCTGTCCTCGATCGCTCAGCGCGGTTTCGAGCAGTTCGAGGCGCGCCTGACCGCGGCCTGGGACGATGGGCGCCCCGATACGGTCACCGCGTTCGAGCGCGTCGGCAGGGCCTATCTCGCCTTCGCCCGCGAGGAGCCGGCCTTCTACAACGCGATGTTCGAATCGGGCCTGCCGGTCGATGCCAATCCTGCCTTGATGGCAGCGGGCGAACGCGCATTCGGCGTCATCCGCGCCGCCGCCGAGCGCCTCGCGGCGCTGACGCCGCCCGGCACACCGCGTCCGCCGGCGATGATGATGGCGCTGCACATCTGGTCGATGGCCCATGGCGTCGCCTCGCTGTTTTCCCGCGGCGATGCCGCGCGTCGCAAACTACCGATGTCGCCGGACGAGCTGTTAGAGGCCGAGGTGCTGATCTATCTGCGTGGCCTCGGTTTCCCGACCGACCGCCGTTCGGCCACGAAGGGGGCCGAGCCGCCGCCGGTGCCGCCGGAGGCTTCCTCCGGTTCGGGCGTGCCGCCGGGCGGACCCTGGGGCAAGCCGAAATAAAGTTGCTCAAATAATTGCGCGGGCCTGTCTGGCGGCCGGCTTGACAAAATCGCGGGATGGTCTAGCTATGTAAATGTTATTTACATTCACAACGGCGCAGGTGCCGTGATGGAGATGGGAAATGGCCTACACCGCTGATGTCAATCGATGGCGCGGCCCTTCGGACCAACACCAACAGTACGCGCGTCCCCGCATGCTCGATACGCCCTGGCATCCGGGCTGGATCGCCGTGACCATCCTCGGCTTCATCATCTGGTGGCCGATCGGACTTGCCCTTCTCTTTTTCACACTCGGGAGCAGAAGAATGTCGTGCTGGAACCATCAGGATCGCTGGCAGAACAAGATGGAGCGGATGCAGTACAAGATGGACCGCATGCGCGGCCGCATGGAGCGCAGCGGTTTCGGCTTTGGCTTCGGCCCGCCGTCTTCCGGCAACCGCGCCTTCGACGAATATCGCTCTGAAACGCTGCGGCGTCTTGAGGAGGAGCAGGTCGAGTTCAAGAACTTCCTCGACCGCCTGCGTCACGCCAAGGACAAGGAAGAGTTCGACCAGTTCATGGCGCAGCACAAGACGCGTCCGACCCCGCCGCCCACCGACCAGCAGCAGGGCTGACATCCAGGCCAGATATCTCTCAAAGCCTTCAGGCGCATGCCCCGAAAGTCCTGATGGCCCCGAGCCGCCCGCCTGCGCGATCCGCAAGGCGGGCGGTTTGGTTTCGGCGTGTTCGCGCTAGCGGGAGAGGCCGGATAGCCGCGCGAGAGGACGCGCATCCCGTGGACACCGCTGGCGCGTTGATCCGGACCGCCTATATTCGCCGTCACAGATGCACGCGGATCGGAGGCGACAATGCCGGAAGCTGCGATAAACGCGAGCGACGACCTCTGGCAGGCGATCCGCCGCGAGGCCCAGCGTGCGGCAGCCGCCGATCCATTATTCGGCAAGGCTCTCACCGGCGCCATCCTCACCCATGACGATTTTGCCGCGGCTCTGGCCGATCTGATCGGGCGGCGGCTTGGCGGCGGCGCCGAACGCGCGCGCTTCACATCCTTTTCCCGCGACGCCTTTCACCGCGAGCCGGACCTGATCGAAGCTGCCAGCCAGGACCTGGCGGCCATCGCGCGCCGCGACCCCGCTGTCACCGACCTGCTGCCACCACTGCTTCACTACAAGGGTTACCTCGCGCTGCAAGCCTGGCGCGTTTCGAACTGGCTCTGGCGCCACGACCGTCGCGACGCGGCGTTGCTGTTTCAGAACGAGGCGTCGAACGTCTTGCAGGTCAGCATTCATCCGGCTGCCAGCATCGGGTCCGCCGTGTATCTCGACCACGCCACCGGCATCGTGATCGGCGCCAACGTCGTCATCGGCGACGACGTCACCATCCTCCAGAACGTCAGCATCGGCCGCAGCAGCGAGCTGCCGGCGCGCTCGCCGCGCATCGGCTGCGGCGTCTACGTCGGCGCAGGCGCGAGCATCCTCGGCGACATCAGCATCGGCGATCTTGCAAAGATCGGCGCCGGCACTGTTGTGACGGGCGACGTGCCCGCCGGCTGCACGGTAGTCGGCAATCCTGCCCGGCTGACGAACTGCCCCAAGACGGTCTCGGCCGCCTGACGCGCCCTCGCTTAGAGCATGCGTTCCCACGGCTCTCGCACGTCAGGTCGCACGGCAAGATGTTTCAAACCGGGCTCGCTTTGACGCTTTCTCTGCGCCTGTTGACGTGAATCAAGCCGCGCGCATCGCGAACGCGATGTAGTTCGCCAGGCGGAGGCGAGGAGCACGACGATGGCGAACGCAAGGATACTCGTGGTCTATTATTCCCGGACCGGCACGACGCGCAAAGTTGCTCAATCCCTGGCGGCTGCGCTGTCCTGTGACAGTGAAGAAATCGCCGAGGCTGGTAGCCGCAAGGGGATATTCGGTTATCTACGCTCGGCCGTAGAAGCGCGACGGCAGATCCCATCGCGCATCGCCGCCACCGTCAGGGATCCATCTCTCTACGATCTCGTTGTGATCGGAACCCCGGTCTGGGCCTGGTCGCTGTCTTCGCCCGTCCGTGCCTACTTGCTCGCAAACAGGTCGAAACTCCCTGCGGTGGCGTTCTTCTGTACGCTTGGCGGGGCCGGCAGCGATCAGGTCTTCGGCCAGATGCGGGCGCTCGTCGGCAAGCAGCCTCTTGATTGTCTTTCCGTCACCGCGCGCGACGTGGCATCGACAAACTACGCACCGCGGCTCGCCACGTTCGTCGAGGCAATACAGCGGGCGATTGGGAACGGGCGCAGCGGTGCAGCGACGAACGCGGCCTGAGGGATTGCTCGTCCAGCGCTCTGGAAGATCTCTCTGCATCAGGAAGCGGTCTTTTGGGGGGTGCGGAGTGACGGTCGTGCAGAGCTCGAAACCGGGTTCCCGGACGCGGGCTCGGTCCTCGATTTTCCGGCCAGATGTCGCCGCCCGGGGCTGCCGGGGCCAAATCACTGGCCGGCCTGCCTTTCCGGCGACCAAATTCGCCGCCGGTAACCCCGCATTAACCAACGCCGGGCTCTGGTAATTGCGGACAGTCGCGCCCAAAGCCGTGTCGAGGCCCATAGTTTTGACATCTTGGCGGGGAATGCAGGCGGCCGGCTTTGGACGAGCCCTGCACCCCAGAAAGAACAAGGCTTTGAGCGGGCTTGCCGGCCGCGCGCGCGGCTGTTGGGGAACCGGCCATTTCGTTGGCCGGGACATCAGGTAACGATCGCCTTGAGAGGATACTGCTTATGAATCCGGCCGACGTGGCTCAGTCAGCCCTTCCGGTTGCCGCCTCCGCCGACGTGTCGCTGATTGCGCTGTTTTGGCAGGCTCACTGGATCGTGAAAGCGGTGATGCTGGGACTTCTGTCCTGCTCGGTCTGGGTCTGGGCGATCGCCATCGACAAGATCTTTCTTTACGCGCGCACCCGGCGCTCCATGGACCGGTTCGAGCAGGCGTTCTGGTCCGGCGAGTCGATCGAGGAGCTCTATCGCACGCTGTCGGCCAAGCCGACCCACTCCATGGCAGCCTGCTTCGTGGCGGCGATGCGCGAGTGGAAGCGCTCTTTCGAAAGCCATGCGCGCTCGGTCGCGGGCCTGCAGATGCGCATCGACAAGGTGATGAACGTCTCGATCGCGCGCGAGGTCGAGCGGCTGGAACGGCGCCTGCTGGTGCTGGCGACCGTCGGCTCCGCCGGCCCCTTCGTCGGCCTGTTCGGCACGGTCTGGGGCATCATGTCGAGCTTCCAGTCGATCGCGGCGTCGAAAAATACCTCTCTGGCGGTTGTCGCCCCCGGTATCGCGGAAGCGCTGTTTGCGACCGCCGTCGGCCTTATCGCCGCCATTCCTGCCACTATTTTCTACAATAAGTTCACGTCCGAGGTGAACCGGCAGGCCCAGCGGCTGGAGGGCTTCGCTGATGAATTTTCAGCCATTCTCTCGCGTCAGATCGACGAGCGGGGCTGACGGACGGCATGTATAGTGTGAAGGGCAATTTGGGCACCAGACCATGGGCATGAACGTCGCAGGTTCATCCGGAGGCGGCGGACGCCGCGGCCGGCGCAAGCCCGTTGTGGCCGAGATCAACGTCACGCCGATGGTCGACGTGATGCTGGTGCTGCTCATCATCTTCATGGTCTCGGCGCCGATGTTGACGGTCGGCGTGCCGCTCGACCTGCCCCAGACCCAGGCCAAGAGTCTCGAAAACAACGACCAGAAGCCGATCCAGATGTCGGTCGACATCAAGGGCAAGGTCTTCATCAATGATGCCGAGATCGCGCTGAACGAGCTGGTGCCGAAGCTCAAGGCGATCACGGATGCGCGGGGCGGGCTCGAGGAACGCATCTACCTGCGCGCCGACAAGAAGGCGGATTACGGGACGGTGGCCAAGGTCATGGGCCTGCTGTCCGGCGCCGGATTCAAGAAGCTGGCCCTCGTCACCGAAGCGGATCAGGGGTAAGCGGTGAAGGTGAACGTCGACAAGACACTCGTTGCGTCGATTGCCCTCCATGTCCTCGTGCTTGGATGGGGCCTCGTCACCTTTAGCAGCAAGGCCTATGTGGCGCCGGAGGAGTCGCTTCCGGTCGACATCATCTCCTCAGATCAACTCGCGAAGATGATGGCGGGGCAGAAGACCGGCGACAAGAAAGAGCCGAAGCCCAAGGTCGAGAAGATCGCGGAAGCCAAGCCCGAGGAAGACGCCGTCGGCAAGGTCACCGAGAAGAAAGAGCTGATCAAGACCAACTCGACGCCCGAGCCGCCGCCGAAACCCGTCGAGAAGCCGGTCGAGAAGAAGCCCGAGCCGCCGAAGCCCGTGGCCGAGGCGAAGCCGAAGGAAGAGCCGAAGCCGCAGGAAAAGAAGCCTGATCCGGCCAAGGAAGATCCGATCGCCGAGCTCCAGAAGAAGCTGGACACGAAGAAGCCGCCGCCGAAGCCCGTGGAGCAGAAGGTCGCGGCAGTGCAGCCGCAGCAGCAACCGAAACCAAAGGAGCGCACCTTCGACCCCGCGCAGATACAGCGCGACCTCGACAAGCGTGCCACGACACGGCACGAACTGACTGGATCGGCGCTGAATGCGTCGGCGTCGCTGGGATCGAGCACCGGCACGGCTGTCGCCAACGTCGCGACCTGGCGCGGTGCTTTCCAGGGCGCGGTCAAGCGCTGCTTCACGCCGACCTATAACGGGCAGGATGCCGACCAGTACGAAGCCGACATCGACATTCCCATGAAGATCGACGGATCGCTGGCCGCCGAGCCGATCGTCGTCGCGGTGCGGGGACCGTCGCGGTCGATCGCGCAGGCGGTGGCGGAGAGCGCCAAGCGCGCCATCGTGCAGTGCCAGGTCTATTCGTTCATGCCGAAGCAGCAGTACGAGAGCTGGAAGCTCATTCCGATGACTTTCGGTCTGAAAGATATGTTGTGACATCCGAACAAAAGAATTTTGCGATGAATGACGCCCGATCGATGAACCGCCGCCGCTTCATGACCCTGACCGGGTCGACGCTCGCGATGCTCGGCGGCGGACACGCCTTCGCTCAGGGGCAGCCGCGACTGCGCATCGATCCCACCGAGTTTCAGCCGGTCCCGATCGCGATCACCAATTTTGTGCCGGGATCGCCCTCCGACGGCGACGTCGGCAACGGTGTCACCCAGGTCATCACCAACAATCTGAAGCGCTCGGGCCTGTTCGCGCCGATCGACCAAGCCGCCTTCATCGAGCGCATCAGCAACATCGACGTCGCGCCGCAATTCCAGAACTGGAAGACCATCAACGCGCAGGCCCTGGTCACCGGCCGCATGACGCGGCAGCCGGACGGCAGGCTCAAGGCCGAATTCCGCCTGTGGGACGTGGTCTCCGGCCAGCAGCTTGCCGGCCAGCAATATTTCACCTCGCCCGAATATTGGCGCCGCATCGCCCACATCATCTCCGACCAGATCTACGAGCGGATGACCGGCGAGAAAGGCTATTTCGACAGCCGCGTGGTGTTCGTGGACGAGACCGGGCCGAAGGAGCGCCGCGTCAAGCGGCTCGCGATCATGGACCAGGATGGCGCCAATGTGCGCTATTTGACCCGCGGCTCCGACCTCGTGCTGACGCCGCGCTTCTCGCCGAACTCGCAAGAGATCACCTACATGGAGTTCGGCCAGGGCGATCCGAAGGTCTATCTCTACAACATCGAGACCGGCCAGCGCGAGATCGTCGGCAACTTCCCCGGCATGACCTTTGCGCCGCGCTTTTCGCCGGACGGCCAGCGCGTCATCATGAGCCTTCAGCAGGGCGGCAATTCCAACCTGTTCGTGATGGATCTGCGCTCGCGCTCGACCACGCGCCTCACCGATACGCCGGCCATCGACACCTCACCGTCCTACTCGCCCGACGGCGCCCGCATCTGCTTCGAGTCCGATCGCGGCGGCCGGTCGCAGATCTACGTGATGGCGGCGGGCGGCGGGCCGGCGCAGCGCATCTCCTTCTCCAAGGACGATACCAACGCAACCTATTCGACGCCGGTATGGTCGCCGCGCGGCGACTACATCGCCTTCACCCGGCAGGGCGGCGGACAGTTCGCGATCGGGATCATGAAGCCGGACGGCAGCGGCGAGCGGCTGCTTACCTCCGGCTTCCACAATGAGGGCCCGACCTTCTCGCCGAACGGCCGCGTGCTGATGTTCTTCCGCGATCCCGGCGGCAATGGCGGGCCGTCGCTGTACACGGTCGACATCTCCGGCCGCAACGAGCTGAAGGTGCCGACACCGGGCTTTGCCTCGGACCCCGCCTGGTCGCCGCTGCTGTCCTCGACGTCGGGCTGACAAGAGTGCAGCTAGAACATCGCGCGTTGCGCGATGTTTCCGAAAAGCGCGCCGATTTGTCGAGTTCGTTGCGCAAGGCAAGACTTCCTTCACCTTGTGGGCGGCAGGACTTGCCTAGTTGCTTGATATTTAAGCGAAAATCGGTCCGCTATTGCGGAAAAACAACTCGACTTTAACGATGTTCCCTCAGAAAGGCTTCATCTCAGCTGGGGTAGAACTACGCGCTTAAACAGGACGCGCGTACAAACCAACATGCAGTTCGCTAGCCAGAGCGGAGAGCAGGACGAACAGGCCTCGCCGACGATTTCGGCGGCGCTGACCGATTCGCTGTTCGAGGCTCCCGGCACGGTGCTTACCGGCATAGTCTTCTCGGCGTTCTCCGCCTCCTTGACCGCGCTCAAGACGGGACAGACGCTGCTTTGGGGATTTGTCCCGCTGCTCATTCTTGCGGGAGCCATACGTGCCTTCGATTTGAGCCGGTACCAGGCCAGAAAATCGGTTCTGAACGCGGAGCAAGCGGCGCGTTGGCAGCAGCGCTACCAAATCGGAGCACTCATCCAGGCCGCCGTGATCGGTCTATGGTGTTCCACGACCCTGTTGAGCAATGACGACGCCATCGCTCACATGATCGCCCTCTCGGTCACCACCGGAATCGTGGCGGGAGGAGCGGGGAGAGCTTACGGACGGCAGTGGATATTTCGTCTGCAAGCCACCTTGATATTCGGCCCGGCCGTGATCGCGCTGGCGCTGCACGCTACACCCTATTACGTGGCGATGTCGGTCGTGTGCGCCGCGTTCCTCTTCTCGGTCATGCGGCTCTCCGGCAACCTGCACAGGATATTCTTGCGCGCCGTTGTCGCACGCGAGCGCGAGGCCGCACTCGCCGGCCAGTTCGACACGGCCCTCAACAACATGCCGCACGGGCTCTGCATGTTTCGCATCGACGGCCAGCTCGCGGTGATGAATCACCGCTTTGGCGCGATGATGAATCTGCCCGACAATCTCACCCAGAGCAGCACGACTGCGCGCGACATCATCGCCGCATGCGTCGAAGCGGGATCGATTTCGGCGGCCAGCGGCGAGGCGATCATCTCCGACATCGAAACCGCGCAGGCGAACGAAATCGTCACCGCCGACCCCGATCCGCACAGGAATCGTTCGCTGTCCTGGACCGTCCAACCGATGGCTGATGGCGGTGCGGTTTTGCTGCTCGAGGACATCACGGAGCGCCGCAACGCTGAGGCCAGGATCAGCCATCTGGCCCGCTATGACGATCTCACGGCGCTGCCGAACCGTGTCAATTTTCGGGACGAGATCGAGCGTTTGCTCGCAGTCGCGCGCCATTCGGAGCGTCTGTCGGCTCTGCTCTTCGTCGATCTTGACCAGTTCAAGCAAGTCAACGATACGCTGGGTCATCCCTGTGGCGATCAGCTTCTGTGTGCGGTCGCCAACCGCCTGCGCGAGATGCTGCGCCCCGAGGATTTCGTCGCCCGCTTCGGCGGCGACGAGTTCGTCGTCTTCCAGCAGAACATCTCTTCACCGGAGGACGCCGCGGCGCTTGCCCGCCGTATCGTCGAGCGGCTGAGCGAGCGCTATCGTATCGAAAATCATCTGGTCGAGATCGGCGCCAGCGTCGGCATCGCGCTGACCTTCCCGGGCGAGATTAGCGCCGATACACTGCTCAAGAATGCAGACATGGCATTGTACCGAGCTAAGGCCGACGGCCGCGGCACCTTCTGCTTCTTCCGCGACGAGATGGCGGCGACCGTCGAGGCCCGCCGCATCCTCGAGCTCGACTTGCGCAAGGCGCTCGCCAACGAGGAATTCGAGCTGTTCTACCAACCATTGGTCAATCTGAAGTCCGGCAAGATCACCACCTGCGAGGCGCTGCTGCGCTGGAATCATCCGGTGCGCGGCACGGTCTCGCCGGTCGACATCATCCCGGTCGCCGAGGACATGGGCCTGATCGTCGATCTCGGGCGCTGGATCCTGCGCCGCGCCTGCATGGAATGCATGAAGTGGCCGGACGGCGTCAGCGTTGCCGTCAATTTCTCGCCGCAGCAATTCCATCAGCGCGACGTCCTGAGCGAAATCCGCTACGCGCTCGAAGTGTCGGGCCTGCCGGCACATCGACTGGAGATCGAGATCACCGAGTCATCGCTGCTGCGCAACACCCAGCTCACTCACGACATCCTGTCGCAGCTGCGCGCGCTCGGCGTGCGCATCTCGCTCGATGATTTCGGCACCGGCTATTCCAGCCTCAGCTACCTGCACAATTTCCCGATGCAGAAAGTGAAGATCGACCGCTCCTTCCTCGAAGGCATCGATACCGACCGGCCGCTGACGCTGCTGCGCGGCGTCGCGCGGCTGTCCGCCGACCTCGGCATGGCCGTCGTGGTCGAAGGTATCGAGACCAACGAACAGCTCGAGCTGATCAGCGCCGACGGCACCGTGACCGAAGGGCAGGGTTACCTGTTCAGCCGGCCCGTTCCGGCGGTGCGCGTCCGCCAATTGCTCAATGCCTCGCATGGCCGTCGTATGCCTGACGACCAGCTCGCCATCGCGTCGTCGCGATCGGCCTGATCCTTCCTGGCAGCTCCTCCATTGCAATCGGCTCCCGCCAGCACCGTAATATTGCGGACCCCAAAAGGTTAACCCTAACAGTTCTAATGCTTTGCAATTTCGTTAAGGAACCATTAATCTGCTACTACTCGCGGAAGTTGCTTGGAGTTTAGAGGTAGCAGATGAAGTCCGGAGCCGAACCGAGCGCGGCGCTCCTTCCACGCGGCGCCGCGTTGTTTGACCGTATCGATTACCGACTCATCGAAACTCCCGAGGACAAGGACAACCTGTACTTGATGCGCTACCGCGCCTATCTGCAGGCCGGACTGATCCCGCCGTCAGAGTCGCAGCGGGTGACGGACCGTTTCGACGACGCGCCCAACGTCTGGAATTTCGGCGTCTACGTCGACGACGAACTCTGCAGTTCCGTTCGCATCCACGTTCTGACGGCCGAATGCCGGATGTCCTACACCACGGAGGTGTTCGGCGACGTCCTGCATCCTCGGCTGGACCGCGGCGAGGTCTTTGTCGATCCGTGTCGATTCGTTGCCGATCCCGAAATGCAACAGCGGTTCCCCGAACTGCCTTATCTGACTGTCCGGCTTCCCTTCGTTGCCTGCGAGCATTTCAATGCCGATGTCGGACTCTCGATGGTGCGGACCGATCATCAGGCGTTCTACCGCCGCGTGTTCCTCTCCGAGACTCTCACCGAGCCGCGTTCATTTCCGGGCTGGCCGACGAAGAAGGCCGTGCTGATGGCCTCGGATTATCCCAAGGTCCGGGAAAAGATCCTGACGCGTTTCCCGATCATGCGCTCCAGCGCGTTTGAGCGGCGCATGCTGTTTGCGCGCAGCACGCCGCGCCAGGCTGCCACGCGGCCGGCGCTGGTGACCACGCCACGGAACCGGGATGTGGCGGCTCCGGCAGTCGGTTCGGCCTACTAAAGCGCGATGCGATTAGGATCAATCGTCATCGCGCTTTAGGTTGTTGTTTAAGCATGATCTTTTCGGAAAACCGCTGCGCACTTTTCCGGATCATGCTTTAGGGCGGTCCCTCTTCTCGATTCGGCCCAAAATTCCAGCAGAAGCCGGCGTTTTTGCCGGCCGACGCGGCTTGCCTTCACCCTCGCGCCACATTTACAACTCATTAACCATCACGGTTGCTTTTCGCTGATTGGGGGCATTTGAGCGGCTGAGGCAAGGTTCCGTCAAGGTTGACGGAACGTTCGCTTAACCAACCCCCTGTAGACCGGACAGCAGTGGACTAACGTGAGCGTGGAGGCTCCGGAATGAAACATCCTATGCGTATCCTCCAGGGATTGAAGCTGGCCGCGGTGCTCGCCGTCGCGCTGTCGATGGGCGCCTGCGCCAACAAGAATGCCGCGACGGATGCGATGGCCAATGCGGCGACGCCCGGCAGCCAGCAGGATTTCGTCGTCAACGTGGGTGACCGCGTGTTCTTCGAAAGCGACCAGACCGATCTGACCCCGCAGGCGATCGTGACCCTGGAGAAGCAGGCGCAGTGGCTCCAGACCTATCCGCGCTACAGCTTCACCATCGAAGGTCATGCCGACGAGCGCGGTACCCGCGAATACAACATCGCGCTCGGCGCCCGCCGCGCCCAGTCGGTGCGCTCGTTCCTCGCCTCGCGCGGCATCGATCCGAACCGCATGCGCACGATCTCCTACGGCAAGGAACGGCCGGTCGCCGTCTGTAACGACATCTCCTGCTGGTCGCAGAACCGCCGCGCCGTCACCGTCTTGAACGCGAGCTCCTGACGCTTCAGTCAGCCGCCGTTCAGCTTCGGAAATGGACTATGCCGGCGCCCTCTCGGGCGCCGGTTTCATTTCAGCATTCTGTGACAGAAACCGCTTTGTAGCAGTCACATTTTTGGCGTACTCCACTTCAATGTGGGGCGCGCCGAATGTTCCGTCGCAGGCCATTTCGCTTTTGTCGTCAGGGCAAGATGTCATCCAGAATTAAGGTCTTTACCGGCACCGTGGCGACCGCCGCGCTGCTCTCTTTGTGCTCGCCCGCACTGGCGCAACCGGTCTTTGCGCAGTCGGATGATGCCGACCCCGAGATGCGGATCGAGCGGCTGGAGAACCAGCTGCGCCAGCTCACCGGCCAGAACGAAGAGCTGCAATATCGCAATCGCCAGCTCGAGGAGCGGCTGCGGGCGCTCGAAGGCGGTGCGCAAGCCGCGCCCGCGCAGGCGCCGAACGTTGCGGCGATGCCGCCCGCCCAAATCGCACCAACCCAGGCCACGCCGGGCTATCGCCAGCAGCAGCCGGCCGCGCAGCCGAATTACGAGCAGCCGCAGATCGCCGCCCCTGCGCCGATCGTTCAGGAGCAGCCGGCACCCGGCGCACCCGGCGCGCGCCGCCGCGGCGATGCGTTCGATCCGAACCAGAACCCGAACGCGCCGGGCGCGCCGCGCGCGCTCGGCGGCGGGCCGCAGCCGTTGCCGGCGGGAGCCGGCACCGGCGGCCGCAACCCGGGCGAGCCGCTCGACCTCGCCAACACCAGCCCCCGCTACCAGCAAGGTGTGCCGCCAGCCGCACAGCCCGGCTATCCGCCGGCCCAATCCGGCTATCCCGCGCCGGCCGGCGGCGCTGGCCTGACCACCCTGCCGCCCTCGGCGACGCCGCGCGACGAGTTCGACCTCGGCATCGGCTACATGCAGCGCAAGGACTATGCGCTTGCCGAGCAGACCATGAAGAATTTTGCGCAGAAATTTCCGAGCGACCCGCTCGTCGGGGACGCGCAATACTGGCTCGGCGAGAGCTACTTCCAGCGCCAGCAATATCGCGACTCCGCGGAAGCCTTCCTCGCCGTCACCACCAAATACGAGAAATCGGCCAAGGCGCCGGATGCGCTGCTGCGGCTCGGCCAGTCGCTCGCCGCGCTGAAGGAGAAGGAGGCCGCCTGCGCCGCCTTCGGCGAGATCGGCCGCAAATATCCGCGCGCCTCCGCCGGCGTCAAAGCGGCGGTCGATCGCGAGCAGAAGCGGGTGAAGTGCTGACGCCCGGCGTTTATGTCCTGACAACGCGGATGGTGCTGCGCTAAACATTGCGATCATCCGCTGATGATGCTGGGCCGGGCCATGTCAGACGACGATTCTCCGATCTCGGCGCGCGAGGCGAAGCGACTCTTCGCCGACCTGAGAGCTGCGCCGGCGCTGGTGCTCGCGGTCTCGGGCGGGCCCGACTCGGTCGCGCTGATGTGGCTCGCGGCGCGCTGGCGGCGCAGCCTCGCGCGCGGTCCGCTTCTCACCGTCGTCACCATTGATCACGGCCTGCGGCGAGAGGCGCCGCGCGAGGCGCGCGAGGTCAAGCGGCTCGCCGCCGGGCTCGGGCTGCCGCACCGGACCCTGCGCTGGCGCGGCACAAAGCCGAAGGCGGGGCTGCCTGCGGCAGCGCGCGAGGCCCGTTACCGCCTGCTCGCCGACGCCGCGCGTGCCGCCGGCGCGAGCCATGTGCTGACGGCCCACACCCGCGACGACCAGGCCGAGACGCTGTTGATGCGCCTCTTCCGCGGCAGCGGACTTGCCGGGCTGTCGGCCATGGCACCCCTCAGCGAGCGCGACGGAATCGTGCTGGCGCGTCCGCTGCTCGATGTTCCGAAGTCGCAGCTGATCGCGACCTTGAGGCGGGCGAAGGTCGGCTTTGCCGAAGACCCCACCAACCGGGACACCGCCTTCACCCGGCCGCGGCTGCGCGCGCTGCTGCCGCTTCTCGCGGCCGAGGGCGGCGATGCCCGCAACCTGGCGCGGCTCGCGGCAAGGCTGGCGCGGGCCAATGCGGCGGTCGAGGTGCTGGCCGACGGCGCCGAGCGCTTCCTCCGTTTGCGGGATCGCGGCGTTGCGCCGCAGGCGGGGGTCCGAAGCTTCGAGGCCTCGGCCTTTGCCGCCCTGCCGGAGGAGGTCCGGCTGCGACTTCTGCTGCGGGCCATCAACGCGCTCGGACATGAAGGGCCGGCGGAACTCGGCAAGGTCGAAACCCTGATGTCCGCATTGGACCAGGCCGTGGCCGCGAGTCTCCGCGCCCGCGCGACCGGCCGGCCGGTCCTGAAGCAGACCCTCGCGGGAGCCTTGATCAGCCTTGCCGGCGGGCGTATCCACATTGCGCCGGCACCGGCCCGGCGGCGCACCGGGAGATGAGCACGAACGAATACGGGCGGATCATGGCACCGGCCATTTCGCATCCGCGCCGTCAGGCCACCTTAACCAGGCCGGAAAAACCGGCGATCGGACGCCATTATTTCCGCGGGAATCGCCCTAAGATGGGATAAATAGTCCCATCTCGTTCCCTTGGCAGCGACCGGGGCGGCACCTAAATTGTATCCGTCTAACGATGAGGATTCCTTGGGGTTTCCTCGCATTGACCAAAGCCACTGCCCAAGGATCAGGGTCGCGATCCGCGCGACCACGAAGGAAGATCGATGAACGCCAATCTGCGCAATTTCGCCCTCTGGGTCATCATTGTTTTGCTGCTGTTGGCGTTGTTCACGCTCTTCCAGAATCCGGGTCAGCGGGCCTCATCGCAGGACATCGCCTTCTCCCAGCTCCTGAGCGAAGTTGACCGCGGCAATGTGCGCGACGTCGTGATCCAGGGGCCTGATATCCATGGCACCTTCACCAACGGCTCGAGCTTCCAGACCTACGCGCCGAACGATCCGACGCTGGTGAAGCGCCTCTACGACAGCAAGGTGCAGATCACCGCGAAGCCGCCGGGCGACAACGTGCCCTGGTTCGTCTCGCTGCTGGTCTCCTGGCTGCCCTTCATCGCGCTGATCGGTGTGTGGATCTTCCTGTCGCGGCAGATGCAGGGCGGCGCCGGCAAGGCGATGGGTTTCGGCAAGTCGCGCGCCAAGATGCTCACCGAAGCGCACGGCCGCGTCACCTTCGAGGACGTCGCCGGCGTCGACGAAGCCAAGCAGGACCTGCAGGAGATCGTCGAGTTCCTGCGCGACCCCGGCAAGTTCCAGCGCCTCGGCGGCCGCATTCCGCGCGGCGTGCTGCTGGTCGGCCCTCCCGGCACCGGCAAAACCCTGATCGCGCGTGCGGTGGCGGGCGAAGCCAACGTGCCGTTCTTCACCATTTCCGGTTCGGACTTCGTCGAAATGTTCGTCGGCGTCGGCGCGAGCCGCGTCCGCGACATGTTCGAGCAGGCCAAGAAGAACGCGCCCTGCATCATCTTCATCGACGAAATCGATGCCGTCGGTCGTCACCGTGGCGCCGGCCTCGGCGGCGGCAATGACGAGCGTGAGCAGACGCTGAACCAGCTGCTGGTCGAGATGGACGGCTTCGAGGCCAACGAGGGCGTGATCCTGATCGCAGCGACCAACCGTCCCGACGTGCTCGATCCCGCGCTGCTGCGTCCGGGCCGCTTCGACCGCCAGGTCGTGGTGCCCAATCCGGACGTCGTCGGCCGCGAGCAGATCCTCAAGGTTCACGTTCGCAAGGTGCCGCTGGCGCCGGATATCAACCTCAAGACCATCGCGCGCGGCACCCCGGGCTTCTCCGGCGCCGACCTGATGAACCTCGTCAACGAGGCTGCGCTCACCGCCGCCCGCCGCAACAAGCGGATGGTGACCCAGGCCGAGTTCGAGGAGGCCAAGGACAAGGTGATGATGGGCGCCGAGCGCAAGTCGCTCGTCATGACCGAGGAAGAGAAGCTGCTGACGGCCTATCACGAAGGCGGCCACGCCATCGTCGGCCTCAACGTGCCCGCGACCGATCCGATCCACAAGGCGACCATCATCCCGCGCGGCCGTGCGCTGGGCATGGTCATGCAGCTTCCGGAGCGCGACAAGCTGTCGATGTCCCTGGAGCAGATGACCTCGCGGCTCGCCATCATGATGGGCGGCCGTGTCGCCGAAGAGCTGATCTTCGGTCGCGAGAAGGTCACCTCGGGTGCCGCTTCCGACATCGAGCAGGCCACGCGCCTTGCCCGCATGATGGTGACGCGCTGGGGCCTGTCGGAAGAGCTCGGCACCGTCTCCTATGGCGAGAACCAGGACGAGGTCTTCCTGGGCATGTCGGTGTCGCGCACGCAGAACGCGTCCGAAGCGACCGTCCAGAAGATCGATTCCGAGATCAAGCGCCTGGTCGAGGAGGGCTATCAGGAAGCGACCCGCATCCTCACCGAGAAGCGCGCCGACCTCGAAGCCCTCGCCAAGGGCCTGCTCGAATTCGAGACGCTGACCGGCGACGAGATCGTCGACCTGCTCAAGGGCAAGAAGCCGAACCGCGAATCCGTGCTCGAGCCCACGACGCCACGCGCCTCCGCGGTGCCTCCGGCCGGCAAGTCGCGCCCGCGGCCCGATCCGGATCCCGGCCTGGAGCCGCAGCCGCAGGCCTGATCGCAGGGCCTGATCGCAAGCGGCAGACCGAATTGAAGAACGCGGCGGAAACGCCGCGTTTTTTATTGACCGAACGCGCGTTCGCGAACTGGCATTCCGCTGAATCCCTCCAGCGGAGTGAGCACCGCCGAATCGGTGCATTCCCGCTCCCGCCGGCCCCTCATTCGAGCCTTGGCCGTTTTGCCACAGCCTACGCGGCTGAACCTGTTGCGGTGGGTCAAGAAGGGGGACCTCAACAGCGTTAGGCTCGAATCCTCAAGGAGGGAAACATGGCTTTCAAGGATGTTCTGCTGACCCTGATGAGCTATCCGGAACCGACGCCGGTCTCGGTGATCGATGATGCGGTTTCGCTAGCCGCCGTCCTGGATACGCACCTCGCAGCCATTTCCTGCGAAGTGCATTTGGAAGTGCGCGGGAGCTTGCTTGGGAATGCGATCATCGACATCCCTGCGATGATCGCGCGCGAGGCCGCCAGGAGCCGCCAGAATGCGCAAGCGCTGCTCGCGGCGTTCGAAGCGGCGGCCGAAAGGTCCGGCATTCGGCATGAGACCATCTTCGAGCAATGTGCAACCCAAAGCGAGCCGGGGCTGCTGGTCGACTATGCAAGGCTTCGCGATCTCACGATCATGCCGATGCGGGAATCCCACGAGCGGTGGGATGCCGAGGAAGTGATCTTCGAATCCGGCAGGCCGACGCTGATCCTGCCGACGGCGCCGCGATCGCGTCCATTCCGGCTCGATGCTGCTTGCGTGGCCTGGGACTTCAGCCGCACCGCCGCCCGAGCGGTTGCCGATGCGATCCCTTTGCTTGAAAAGGCGAGAAACGTGCGCGTCGTTACCGTCACGCATGAAAAGGCCCTGGATTCCAAACGTTCCGCCGAAGAGCTGGCAAAGAACCTGGCCCGTCACGGCATCGAGGTCGTGCTGGACAAGGTCGACGCCGAAGGCAAGCCGATCGGCGAGGTCCTCGAAGCGTACGTGCTATCTCACGGCATCGACGTGCTTGTGATGGGCGCGTACGGGACGCCCAGGTGGCGCGAATTCGTGCTTGGCGGTGCGACGAGAAGTCTGCTGTCCAAGCCGCCGATCCCGATTCTGTTTTCGCATTGACGTTGGTCCATGCAAGAGGTGAGAACAGATGCTGCCACTCATCGACCGGGCAGCACGACAACGCCGCACAAGTCTTCAAAGCTGATCAGATCGCTCACGCTGACGCACGCGGTGCTCTACGGGCTCGGCGTCACGATCGGCGCCGGAATCTACGTCCTGGTGGGGGCGGCCGCCGCGCGGAGCGGGATGCACGCGCCTCTGGCGTTCCTCGCTGCTGCCGTCGTGATGGGCATCACAGCCGGGACCTTTGCTGAACTGGGCACGCGGCTGCCGGTTGCGGCGAGCGAGGCGGCCTATGTTGAAGCCGCATTTCACCGCAAATGGCTCGGCGGTGTCGCAGGATTGCTCGTGGTGGCGGCGGCGACGATTTCAGGGGCCACCATCACGGTCGGAAGCGCCGGCTACATCGGCGTATTTCTGCCGCTGCCTGCCGCCTGGATCATCGCCGGCGTCGTGCTTGCGATGGGAGCGATCGCCTGCCTGTCCGCGGTTCAGTCCATCAGCTTCGCTGGACTGATGACAGTGGTGGAAATCGGAGGATTGATCCTCATCATCGGGGCCGGCCTATTCGAGGGTGAATCTCTGGTCTCTCGGCTGCCCGAATTGTGGGCTCCCACGAACGACCTGGCAGCCTGGACCGGGATCGCACAGACCTCGCTGCTCGCCGTGTTTGCGTTTATCGGGTTCGAGCACCTGGTCAACATCTCCGAGGAAATGAAGAATCCTTCGCGGACTCTGCCTTGGGCCCTCTTCATTACCCTCGGCGTGACGGCGCTCCTCTACATGGCGGTTACCTGGATTGCGGTGGTCGCCGTGCCGCCGGCCGAGCTCGGGCATTCATCAGCCCCTCTTGCTCTGGTATTTCAGCGTCTGACCGGGCTTCCCCTTTCGGTTCTGAGCGCGATTGCGGTCGTGGCGACAATCAATGGAATCATCGTTCACATGATCATGATCGGACGTGTGCTGTACGGCCTTGCGGACCGGGGCAGCCTTCCGGCTCTTCTCGCGCGGGTGGATGCCAGAAGCAGGACGCCGGTCGTCGCGACCCTCCTCGGCGTCGGCGCCATCCTGATCCTCGCGCTCGGCGTTCCGCTGACGGGATTGGCGGAATGGACCTCGCGTTTGACGCTTGGGATTTTCGCCTTGGTCAATCTGGCACTGCTTCGAATCAAGGCAAACGAAGCAAAGCCTCCCGCCGGCGTGTTCGTCGTGCCCGTTTGGGTGCCGGTTGCAGGGCTGTTTACTAGCGCCGCATTGCTCCTGGTCGATCTCTTCGGATGACGCCGGCTTCAGGCGCGGTCGCACGCTCTCGCGCTCTCACGCTCTCACTTGCGCACGCGCCAGACCGTCCAGCCGGGTTTCGACATCGCTTCGACCGGCTCCAGATAATCTGGAGCTTCACCGCGGCCGAGCTGCGCGGCGAGGCCCTCCGGCGCGATGCGGACAAGGTCGCCCTGATCGGCAGAGCGGTTGCAGGTCAGGATGTAGTCGACCTGCCGTGCGCGGAGCATTGCGCGCGCGGCTTCCGGTGTTGCCGTCATCGTGTGCACCATGACGAGGTTGCCGTCGTTGTTGCGATGGTAGGGACCGGCGAACACGGAATGGTCCGTCGCAGCCAGGATCGCAGGGCCCGAGTCGATCGGCGCCATCACGCGCCCGGGCGGCAGCGCGGCGAGCGGCACTATGCTGGAGATGGTCTGGCAGGACACGTTGCGATCGGGCATCGCGATCTCGTGGCCGCTCGTTCCCGCGGCAAATGCCGGCCAGATTGCAAAGCCAACGCCGCCAAGGGTGGCGGGCGATACGAGGAGTGCGGCGCGCAGCAGCCCCCAATTGGTCGCGCCACCCGTGCGAAGCGCCGCGATTCCGATGACGCAGAGTGGAGCCGCGACGATGTTGGCGGCGGCGGCGCCGCGCAATTCCCATAGGCTGATGCCGAACAGCGCTGCGAGCGTGACGGTCGAGACGATCCAGCGAAAGCGCGTCTGCGGCGTGTCGCGGATGAGGGCGGCAAGGCAGAGACCGAGCGTCAGTAACGGAAACCCATAACACTCGAGCAGCCTCTGCGGCTGCATCCGCGCCAGATCCGTCACCGACATGGTCTCGCCGACCCGCTCGAGCCAGAAACTGACGAGCAGGGGATCGACTTGCGCATAGGGCGAGGCGACGCAGCTCGGATACGATTTGAAGAAGGCGCCCAGCAGGAGCGCACCGGCAAGCGCAGCCGCCGCGAACCGCATCCAGATGGACCGGCGGAGATGGCTGACGCCGGCCACCACAAGCAGCGCGACGCCGCCGCCCGCAGACAACAGCAGGATGGGGCCGCCGAAGGCATCGCAGACCGGCTTGGCAAGACTGTTCGGCGGGAACAGTAGCAGTGCCAGCAGCAGCGACGACCCGGCGAGGCCTGCACCAAAAGCGCAGGCGGAGCGCAGGACTTCATTGCCCTTCCAGATCAGCAACCCCATCACGGCCGCGCTCGCCACGGCGATCGCGGGCAGCATTTCCAACCCGATCGCCAGCGACAGCGCCGCGAGACATCCGGCCAGAGCCGCCTTGGCCGCAGAGTGTTCGACGTCGGTGATGCAGAGCACGAAGCCGAGCAGCAGCACGATCTGTACGTTGTGATGGTCGATCGCGCCGGCGCGAAAGTGGATCAGGGCAGGGATCGACAGCGCCGTGACCAGAATCGTCGCGAGCCGCATCCGCGGACGGTCAGCCGGGGCGCTGGCCTGACTTGCGATCGTCGCTGCGAGCCAGAGTGCGGCGCCCATCAACAGCGAGGGCCACGCGACCAGCGTGAGCGCTTCGGAGGCGTGCTGGCCGAGCAGGGGGCGAAGCAGGAGGATCAGCAGGGCCAGCGGCGCATCGACGATGCGGGACCAGTGCATCGCGATCCCGGGGGGATCGAGCCGGTATTGGGTCAGGTCGAACCAGCCCTGGCCGGCCAGGAGATCGCGCACCTCGACCAGCCGCATCGCGTCGTCGGTCGACAGTGCGTCGAACACTCCCGTCTTGATCGCGGGAAACCCGAGCGCAACCACGATCGCTGCCCAGGTGATCGCGAGCACGATCGCAGGGTTCGGCGCAGCGGTGGATCCTCGCTCGGTCGGCAGGACGCGGGTCGACATCGTCCTGCGCCTCAATTTGATGCTGCGGGCGTGGCCGCGCTCTGCCCGTCGTCCCGCACATGGATCACCGCAATGTCGTCCGCATAGATCCGCTTCCAGCCCTTGAGCTGGTCGAGGATCTGCGGGCCCGGCGCGTCAGCCACCAACAGCGTCGCGTCGATCTTGTACTCATCCAACAGGCGCGGCAGCAATTCGGGCTTCTTGCCCTCCGTCGCCTTGAAGAAGTCCATGACGAATCTCTCGCCATAGAGCTCGGCGCGGCCGTCGACGAAAACAGGGATATCGCGCGAAATCAGATAGCCGCCGAACTGGTAGGCGTTGAAGATGCGCCGCACCTTGCGTTGCTCGAGCAGGTCGACCGCTGCAACCGGCGTCTGCGTCATCGTGAAGGTGAAGCGGTGGTGCCCCAGATAGAGCGACGTCGAGGTCCAGCTTGCCGCCACGATCATCAGCGCGCCTAGCGCAGTGACATGGCGGGCCGGCCAGCGGTCGGCATCTGCGGCGTCGGGCGCCGGGCGCGGGAACATCTGGCCGAGCGGCTTTGCCAGCACCAGCGGCACCAGGAACGCAAATGCCTCGATGCTTCTGACGTGGGTCAGCGCGCTCCAGGTCAGGAACAGGATCAGGAAGATCCGGGGCGCCGACAGCACGAGGCCCCGATAATAGCCGAACGCGATCAGGCCGAGCAGGGCGCCTTCGAACGAGGTGAACGTGGCGAAGTTCGCCGGCATCCATTCGAAGATCAGCGACAACAGCTCGCCGAGGCTGAGGATGTTGGTCGCGCCTTGCAGCGTCCGCCAGCCGTAGGGTGTGCAGCAGCTCGCGATCAACGCACCGATTCCGAACAGCACCCAGCGCATGAACAGGGCGAGCCGCCGCCCCTTCTCGGCATGCTCGACCGCCTCGAGCGAGATCGGACCGATCAGCGCGAGGCCCAGCACGAAGCCGCCGTGCAGGTTCGCCCAGAGTGCCATCAGCGGCAGCCAGGTCCAGGACGGCGCGCTCTTGCGATCGGCGGCGGCCATCAGCAAGCCGACCCACGCCACCATGACGGGCAGCGCCAGGATATGCGGACGCGCCAACACGTGATGGATCGACAGCAGTAGCGCCAGCATCGCGAACAGCACAGCGCGCGGTGCCTCGATCTGCGCGTCGAGGAAATGGACCAAGATGGCGACGGTGAGCGCGACACCGATCGAGGTGATGATGACGGGGCCCGCCCAGCCCCATTGCGTGTAGGAGAAGGCGAACAAGACCTGCGACAGCCACGATGTCGAGATCCAGGCCTCGCCGGTGCGCGTGAAAGAGTAGAAGTCGGTGTATGGCATGGCGCCGTGATCGAGGATCCATTGCCCGATCTTGATCTGCCAGAACGAGTCCGAATCCTGAAGCAGCGTGTCGCCGAGATAGAGGAAGAACAGGTACGCGCCGGCACCGACGCACAGGGGCACCAGAGCCCGCGCGCGGCTCTGAACCGCGATGCTGTTGGCAAGGGAAAGGGACATGCCGCCTCGTCGTCCTGTTGTTCTCGTCGGGCCGAGCATGATCCGGAAAAGTGTGTAGCGGTATTCCGAGAAGATCACGCTCAAACAATAACCTGAAGCGCGATGAACGATTCACCTCGTCGCGCTTCGGTCCGAGCGGGGGCATTGGACCATGGCGGTCATAACTTCGGGTAAATCCGCCGCGCCGGGCCGGCATCATGTCCCGACAATTTAACAGATTGTTTTGGATTCCGATTTACCATCGGCGAATACTCGCAAACCGCTCGATGTTTACGTAGTCGGATTAACTGCGGCGCAATTCTTTGCCTCTACGTTCGGTTCCATGGTCGGGCGGCGCTGGGAAGCCGAAAAGACCAGATCAGTTGTAAGCCTCGTGTACCCATTTGGAGCACTCTATGAAGAACCTCGTTGCGCGTTTCGTGAAGGATGAATCCGGCGCCACCGCCATTGAATACGGCCTGATCGCTGCCGGCATCGCGCTGGCGATCATCACCGTCGTCAACAATCTCGGTACCACGCTGAACTCCAAGTTCAGCTCGATCTCGACCAGCCTCAAGTAAGGCCGGAACGAGCGACGAATTTTCGAGAGCCCCGTCCCTGGCGGGGCTCTTTTTCGTATGGGGCGCCTGCAGCCGGACGACCGGTCGAGGTGCATACGTTCGCTTTGGCAGGCGCCTCGCGATGAGCCCCGGATATCCCGCTGCAAAAGCGACCTGAGAGCCCGCCGTACCCAGGTGCCGCGAAGGATGGCTCCAGGCGAGCTTTGCCTCGGCGAAGGCCCGCGAGAGCTACAGCATGACGCGCCGGTTTTCCGAAAAGATCATACTCAAACAACGACCTGAAGCGCGATGACGATTCGTTTCAATCGTATCGCGCTTTAACGGCCTTGCTTTGGCTCACCGTGATGCGGAAGGCGTCGGCGCGGCGTCGCGGACGTGAACCACGGCGATATCATCCGCATAGAGCCGCTTCCATCCCGGCAGATGGTCCATGATCCTGGCGGCGGGAACGGTGGTGTTCAGCAGCGTCGCGTCGATCCGGTAGGTCTCGAGCAGGCGCAGCAGGGTGTCCACGTTCTTGCCCTCGATGGCATCGAAATAGTCGAGCACGAACTGCTCGCCATACAGCTCGGCGCGGCCATCGATGAAGCTCTTGATGTTGCGGGAGATCAGATAGCCGCCGATCGGCGCGGTGCTGAAGATCCGCTGCGCATGCCGTTTTTCGAGCAGGTCGACCGCGGCCGCGGGCGATTGATTGCCGATGAACGCATACCGGCTCGGCGTGGCATAGGACCGCGTGATGCTCCAGCCGGCCGCGACGATGGCCAGCGCCGCGATTGCGGTCAGGGCAAAGGAGGGGCGCGCCTCGCTTCCCTTCAGCGCGGGCGCTCTCGTCACTCCGAAATGTTCGGCGAACGGTTTGGCCAGCACGAGGGGCGTCAACAGCGCGAAGGCCTCGATGTTTCTGACGTGGTTGAGTGCCGCCCAGATCAGCCCGAGCAGCAGGAAAATGCGGGTCCATGACAGCACCACCCCGCTGCAATAGCCGATGGCGATCAAACCGAGCAGACTGGCGCCAAACAGATCGAGCGAGCTGAAGTCGGCCGGCATCCACTCCCAGATCAGCGAGAGCAGCTTGCCGAGGCTGAGGATCTTGGTCGACGCCAGGAGCGTGTTCCAGCCATAGGGCGTGCAGCAGCTTGCGGCGAGCGCGGCAAGGCCGAACACGGTCCAGCGCGCCGCCAGTGCAAACCGGTCCTTGCGATCGCAGGACGCGATCGCATCGAGGCCGATGGCTCCGATCAGGGCGAGGCCCATGACGAAGCCGCCGTGAAGATTGGCCCACAGCGCCATCAGGGGCAGCAACAGCCAGGACGGCGCGCTACGCCGGTCGGCGGCCGCCAGCAGCCCGCCGACGAAGGCCACCATGACGGGCAGCGCCAGCATGTGCGGGCGCGCGAGAAAATGACCCATCGACATGAAGAGGAGCGGGGTGACGAGCACGAAAGCGCGTGCCGGCTCCAGATAGGGCTCGAGCAGGTAAACGAAGATCGCCGCCGTCGCGCCGATCGCGAGCGACGTCAGGATGACCACGCCCGACCAGTTCGATGGCTCGTAGACCAGCGCGAACAGGACTTGCGACAGCCAGGAGCTCGAGATCCACGCCTCGCCGGCGCGCGTGAACGAATAGATGTCGGTGTAGGGCATCTCGCGGTGTTCGAGGATCCACTGCCCGATCTTGATCTGCCACAGCGTGTCCGAATCCCGCAGCATGATGTCGCCGACGCCCAGAAAGAACAGGTAGACGCCGACGCCGATGCAGACCGGCAAAAGCCAGCGCGCAACGCCGCGGACGGGAACGCTGCTGATGACGGAAATCGACATTGGAGTCTCGGGGTTGGGCGACCGCGCGCAACGGCATCTGAGCACGACCGCCTTTAAGCTCGGGTAAACCGGGCGAGATCTGCGCTGCCAGAGGGTGAAAGGATGCGTTTACTACCTGCTCGCGTGCAGCCGGAACCTGTGATTCGAGAATGCCGTCTTTGGCAGGGTGCTTTTTTGTAGGAGGGGTCGGCAGCCGGATGACCGGTTGAGGGGTATGGCCGGGGACTGGCGCTCAACGTCGCCAGAGTCTCGCGTGGTAGACCATCATCGTTCGGGGCGCGACTTCTTGACATTGCATGACACCCCGCGGCCGCGATGAATCGCCGTCAATGCCTTCAATTGTGATGGTCTGACGACTTTTGTTCCATACGACCTGACGAGGAACATCAAAATTCATCGACAGCGTAATCTCATCATCGCGGACATCGGTAACCTCACCTCGGTAGAGCCGTCCTTCCTTGCCGCGCTCGAAGATCGCTTGTTTTGAAGCAGCATCCATCGTGAAATACATGTACCCCGCGTCTTCGCAGCGAACGGAGATCGGATGCTGAATTGGTTCGCGAACCCGGAAGCTCAAAATGCTTCTCGGCGGTGTGACGGTGCACTGATGAGTCAATGTCGGCCGAAAGGTGGGGTCGTCGAATCCCGGCCAAGTCATTGTCTTCCTATTGCGATCAAAGATCAGGTCGATCCGTCCTGGACGGACGTGCAGTATGAATTCAATCTTTCCATCATTTGTGGAAATGATCTCTCCCGAATGCACATTGATGCCGAAATTTGTTTCGACGTCTATCGGCGGCGTTTCAAAGACGACAGCTTTTGCGTCGATGTCGAACGTTGCGAAGTAGGGGCGAACCGGAGCGCCACCTTCACACCGCACCGAAAATAAGTCGCTGGCTGCCGCGCGGTCTGACGTCGGCATCAGAAAGCAAATGAGCGCGAGGCCCAAGAGCCGATTCATGTCGCACGCTCCGTTCTTCCGTGAGACCCCCCAACACCGCAGATCGACAGCGCCGATCTCGCTCGAACTTTCGAGATTGCCCGGCAGTGAGGGGCGACGCCATCAGCACACTGCGCGTGACTGAGGTCAACGTCCGGCTGTGAACAGGATAAATGAACCTATAAGTTTATGATCGCGGCGCAATCACAGGCGGAACAGCGACCACTGAACTCAAATTGTGAACTGGCGGTCCAAGCCCTCGAAGAATACTCGTTCGGCCGCGCGATGGGTTTGTTGCACGTCGAACGGACCGGCCAAGTGTGACGCTGATCCCGCGCTGCTCCGGGCAAACTCCCAGCGTTTGGACGGCGGCCTCGACAAAATTGCCGTCGATGCAGGCTTGACGCCTCCATCCGCTCGCGATGACGCTTCACGCATTTCCCATCTTGTCATTCACCCTGAATAGTTGTTCAGTCCTTGCGGGGCGATTTGCATCTTTTGACGTGACGAAGCGTTTGGCCGCAGGGGCGTGTGGCCGGCGTGTGGGACAGGAAGCGCGCCATGGTTTATCGGCGGACGCATCAAGTGGTGAAGCGCCTTGCGGCACGGCGGAGCGCGATTCTGGCGGCGGCGCGGGATGCGGCCGCGGAAGGCGGAATGGCGGCGGTGCAGATCGCGCCCGTCGCGGTCCGGGCCAATGTCGCGGCCGGCACGGTCTACCGCTACTTCCCCTCCAAGGCCGACCTGATCTCCGAGCTCATTGCCGAGGTCTCCCGCGACGAGCTCGCGGCGATCCGAAGGGCCGCCGACGCCGCGCCGGGGCCGTCCTCCGCGCTGGCGGCGGCCGTGACCACCGTGGCGGTCCATACCCTGTCGCAGCGCAGGCTGGCCTGGGGCATCCTGGCCGAGCCTGTCGATGTCGATGTCAGTGCCTCGCGCCTTGCCAGCCGGCGAGAGATCGCGGGCGAAATCGCCACGCGAATCGATGCCGCGGTGCGCGCCGGCCACCTGCCGGCTCAGGATACCGCGCTCGCCGCCACCGCATTGCTCGGTGCGCTGCACGAGGCCCTGGTCGGGCCGCTCGCGCCCGACAATCTCGACGATCCCGTCAAGATGCGCGATGCGGTGCAGACCGTGACACTGCTGGCGCTGCGCGCGGTCGGCGTCATGGACGCCCGCGCCCGCGGCCTCGTGGTGCAGCAGACGCTGCTGCCGACGACGAAGGCGCTGGTGGGGGCGTAAAATCGGCCACGCGACGAGGTGGAGGCCTGACCGCGCTCAGGCAGCTGGTCGGGCTGGCCTTTTCGAAAAACCGCAGCACGCGCGCCGAAGTCGCCTTCTACTGTGCATGGGGTTGTTTTCGCACTTTTTGTTGGAGCGGCCGGAAATCACATGTTGGCGTCGCCCTCGGGGCCGACCGAGGCGATGCGCACCATGTTGGTGGTGCCGGGAATGCCGAGCGGGACGCCGGCGACGATGATCACGCGCTGGCCGGCGCGGACAAAACCGTCCCGGAACGCGATCTGGCCGGCGCGGCTCACCATGTCGTCCTGGTCGCGCGCGTCTTCCGCCACCACGCAATGCACGCCCCAGACGACCGCGAGCCTGCGGCCGGCGGCGATGTTCGGCGTGATCGCCACGATCGGCGGTTTCGGCCGCTCCCGCGCAACACGCACGGCGGTCGAGCCCGAGCTGGTCCAGCAGATCAGGGCGGGCAGGTCGAGCGTCTCGGCGATCTGCCGGGCGGCGTCTGCGATGGCATCGCCCACGGTGGATTCAGGAGCGGGGCGCTGGGCCATGATGACCGACCGGTAGGTCGGGTCGCGCTCGACCTCCTCGCCGATGCGGTTCATGGTCGAGACCGCCTCGACCGGGAATTTGCCGGCCGCCGATTCCGCCGACAGCATGATGGCGTCGGCCCCCTCGTAGACGGCCGTGGCGACGTCGGAGACCTCGGCGCGGGTCGGCACCGGCGACTGGATCATCGATTCCAGCATCTGGGTCGCGATCACCACCGGCTTGCCGGCGCGGCGCGCCATCCGCGTCATCTGCTTCTGCAGGCTCGGCACGCGCTCGAGCGGCAGTTCGACGCCGAGGTCGCCGCGCGCCACCATCAGCGCGTCGGAAGCCTCGATGATGTCGGCGAGGCGGTCGATCGCCTGCGGCTTCTCGATCTTGGCCATCACGGCGGCGCGGCCGCGGATCATCTTCTTGGCCTCGATGACGTCCTCGGCGCGCTGCACGAACGATAGCGCGATCCAGTCGACGCCGGTGACCAGGGCCGCCTCGAGGTCGGCGCGGTCCTTCGGCGTCATGGCGGAGACCGGCAGGTCGGTGTCGGGCAGGCTGACGCCCTTGCGGTCGCTCATCTTGCCGCCGACGACGACACGCGTCACCGCGTGCTCTTTCGAGGTCTCCTCCGCGATCAGCCGGACCTTGCCGTCGTCGAGCAGCAGCGCATGGCCCGGCCGCAGCGCAGCCAGGATCTCCGGATGCGGGAGGTGGACGCGCGTGGCATCGCCCGGCGTCTTGTCGGAATCCAGCGTGAAGGTCTGCCCGTTCTGGAGCTGGACCGCGCCTTCGGCGAAAGCGCCGAGTCTCAGCTTCGGACCCTGGAGGTCCACCAGGATGCCGATCGGCCGGCCATAGCTGCTCTCGACGTTGCGGATCGTCGCCACCAGTTCCCGCATCGTGTCATGCGGGGTGTGGCTCATGTTGATGCGGAACAGGTCGGCGCCGGCCTCGAACAGGCGGCGGATCATCGCGAGGTCAGAAGAAGCCGGTCCCAGGGTCGCGAGAATCTTGATACGGCGAAGACGCCTCATGGCTTATTTCCAGACGGGGGCGAGGGCGCTGGCGGGAGGCCAGGCGCGGCGGGGGGCGTACCACCGGGCGGACCATTGGGCAAACCGGGAACGCCGCCCGGGCCAACCGGGCCGGGCAGGCCAGGTACGCGTTGCTGCGCCGGCTGTTCGTTGGCGTCGGTCAGCTGCACCGTCCAGGCCCGCTGCTCACCGGTGTCGACTTCGAAGTAGCCGGTCCGATCATAGCCGCGCGCGAGGCAATCCTCGGTGCCGCGGATGGTGAACTCCTTGTCGCGCGAGCACATGAAGGCCTGGCCCGACCATTCGCCGCCGCGGTCATAGTCGATGGCGTAGATGTAGTAGTAGCGGGCGACCAGCGTGCCCCGGAGCAGCGTCTCACAAGAGCGCGACGAGATGTTCCACCAGCCCTCGGTGGTCCAGCCCTCGGCATCCTTGTAGCCGAGCGCGATCCCGACCCGGCTCGAAGTGTTGTTGCAAAGGCGGAAATCGGCCGAGGCCGGGCTGGCGCAAAGGCACAGCAGGGCGACGACCAGCACCGGGACCAACCGGGCAAGCAGGCGAAGCGGGAAGCGGGGAGATTCGGCAATCATTGTCGCGGAAGCTATACCAGATCATTGACGATTTGGCGTTGGGCCGGGGTGTGCCCCGAAGCCGGGCTTTGGCCCGTTTGCGCCGCGATATGGCAAAATCTGTGACAGGACCCACCTGATCCCGTAAGGGTGACCTCCATCGGCACGGGCCCTTAAGGAATACAGCCATGGCAATCGACGACAAAACCAGAACGGAGCTCGAGGCGGCGGCTTTCCGGCGCCTGGTCGACCATTTGAAGACACGGACGGACGTCCAGAACATCGATCTGATGAATCTGGCGGGCTTCTGCCGCAACTGCCTGTCCAACTGGCTCAAGGACGCCGCGGACGCCCAGGGCGTGCCCTTGAGCAAGGACGAGAGCCGGGAGGCCGTCTACGGCATGCCCTACGAGACCTGGAAGGCGAAGTACCAGGGCACGGCCACGCCCGAGCAGCTTGAGACGATGAAGAAGGTCCATCCCCACGGGCATTGAGCGGCCCGACCTCCATCGCCCGAGTCGCACCCAGACAACAGCTTTCTTCGCCTCGGCGCAGGAAGGTGTGGGCGCGCTGTGGACGAGCGCGATGCTTGCTTGAATGCAGCTGGCCCCAACCCTAAGGGTCTACCCAGCACGCGCGGTGAGGGATGCCGGCGTCACCTCGTTTTGCCAGTTCCATTGGGAGTACAAGATGGCCACCTCCGCCGCCGTCCGCGACGACGAGCCCGCGACGAAATTTGCCAAGGACCAGCTCAAGTCCATCATCGAGCGCATCGAGCGGCTGGAGGAAGAGAAGAAGGCGATCTCCGACGACATCCGCGACGTCTATGCCGAAAGCAAGGGTAACGGCTACGACGTCAAGGCGCTGCGCACCATCGTGCGCCTGCGCAAGCAGGACCCCAACGAGCGCGCCGAGGCCGAGACCATTCTCGAGACCTACATGCAGGCGCTGGGGATGATCTGAGACGCATCGCCCGGGGTGTTGCCGCGCAACACGCTTGGGCAGAACCTCTGCGTCTGCTAGAGTGCTCGGTGAAGGGACCGAGCGATGGATGTGCCGGGACCAGAGCGCAGGCTCGCCGCGGTCCTCGCCGCCGACATGGTCGGTTTTAGCCGGCTCATGGAGGTCGACGAGGCCGGCACTCTCGCGCGCCTCAAGACCCATCGGGTCGAACTGATCGATCCAGCCATTGCCAAGAACCGCGGCCGAATCATCAAGACGACCGGCGACGGCATGCTGGCCGAATTCCACAGCGTCGTCGATGCCGTGCTCTGTGCCGTCGAGGTTCAGCGCCGGATGGCGCGGCGCAATGCCGACGTCCCGCCGCCGCGGTGGATACAATTCCGCATCGGCATCAATCTGGGCGATGTCATCGTCGATCAGAACGACATTTTCGGCGATGGCGTCAACGTCGCGGCGCGGCTGGAGGCGCTGGCCGAGCCTGGAGGAATCTGCGCTTCAGGCGCCGTGCGCGATCAGGTCGGCGACCGGCTGGACGGGGTTCAGTTCGATGATCTCGGTGAACAGAGCGTCAAGAACATCGCTCGCCCGATCCGCGTCTTCCGCATTCGGCTGGTGGAGGGGCCTGCAGGCCTGCTCGACGGGTCGAACACTGCGCTGACGCCACCGGGTGTCTCGAAGAAGCCGTCCATCGCCGTGCTGCCATTCGCCAATATGAGTGGCGATCCGGAGCAGGAGTTCTTCGCGGACGGTCTCACCGAGGACATCATCACCGAGCTTTCACGCTTTCACGATCTGCTTGTCATCTCCCGCAACTCAACGTTCGTCTACAAGGGCAAGGCCGTAAAGGTTCAGGACATCGGCCGCGAATTCGGAGTCGACTACGTCATCGAAGGCAGCGTGCGGAAGGCCGGGGAGCGCGTTCGCGTCACCGTGCAGCTGATCGATGCAGAGACCGATCGCCATATCTGGGCCGAACGCTACGACCGCGAGCTCCAGGACATCTTTGCCATCCAGGACGAGATGACCCGCGCGATCGTGGCGACTTTGCCCGGCCGGGTAGAAGCCGCAACGCACGACCGCACCAAGCGCAAGCCGACCGACAACATGCCCGCTTACGAATGCGTGCTGGCTGCAAAGCTCCTGCATCACCGGTCAAACCGGGACGACAACGCCCAGGCGCAGACGCTGCTCAACCGCGCGCTGGCGATGGATCCGAACTATGCCCACGCTCATGCCTGGATGGCATGCGTGCTCGGCCAGTGCTGGATCTATGGCTGGTGCGCCGACCGCGAGGCGACCTTCGAGCAGGTGGCTTCGGAACTCGAGATCGCGCTGGCACTCGATGACAATGACGCGGACGTGCACCGGATTCTCGCCGCACTCAATCTGACGCGTCACGACTACGAGAAGGCCACCTATCATCAGGAGCGTGCGCTCGCCCTCAACCCGAATTACGACCTGGTGGTCGTGCAACAGGGGGAGCTCCTGACCTGGCTGGGTCTGCCGGAGGAGGGCATCGACTGGATCAGGAAAGCGATGCGTCTCAACCCCTATCATCCCGAGCGCTTCTGGAGCCACCTGGGCCGCGCCTACTATTGCGCGGAGAAATACGCCGAGGCCGCGGAGGCGTTTTCAAGGATCACACGACCCGACTATACCCATCATGCGTTCCTGGCGGCGACGTTCGCGCAGATGAAGAATGCGATCGCGGCCGGCGCTCACGCCGCGGAGGTCCTGAAGCGCGAACCAGGTTTCTCGGTGGCAGTTCATCTTGCGACGCTGCACTACAAGCGCGAACTCGACCGGCAGCGCCACGAGTCCGGCCTCATCGCGGCTGGCCTTCCGGCTTGATCGATCCGAGCGAGGGAGAGCAGAAAGAGCCTTGTCGGACCCGGGGTTCAGCGCAGCGCGGCGGTGCGCACGACGAAGGACGTCGTCTCGAGCTTTGCGGTCGCGCTGCCTGAAAAATTCTCGCAGGACAGGCCATGCATGGGATCGTCGGCAAAACCCATCGCAATCACGGATCGCGGCTTGACGAAATAGGCACGCAGCGCAACCGTGTCGAGCTCGCCCATCAGCGTCACCGACATCGCGCGGCTGGCGCTCGGCGACAGCATCACGATCTTGAGCCAGATGCTTTCGCCGGCCGCGGAGAGGCGGGTGGCGGTGGCGATCCTGCCGTCGATGCTCTTGCCGACCACCATGTTGATCTCCGTCGCCTGAGCCACGCTGCGGGAGGCAGCAGCGGTGCGGGCGGTGCGCGGGATCGGCGCGGAGGCTGCGACGACATTGGCGCGGTCAACCGGGGAGGCGGCCGGCGCGTAAGCCAGTGCCTGGAAGGCTGCGTTGGACACGCTCGCGGTTGCTTGCGGCTCGGTGGCGGCGGCCAGCGCCTGACGCGCCTTCAACGCTGCGACCTGAGCCGGCGTCGCCTGCTGCGGCGCGGCCGGGACATCATCCCAGAAGCCGCGGGCATTGATGATGTCGGCCGGGGTCTCCAGCTTGCCCTCAACAGACTTGCCGGTCGCCGGCTTGTCAGCCACGGGCGCGGGTTTCGGCTTGGCCGGCGCAACGACCTGCGCATCGGCCGAGGCGAGCTGGAGGGTTGCGGCGATCTGCGGCTTTGCGCGCGGCGTCGGCACCGGCTCGGCGGGCCTGGCGGCGGCTGCGACCACGGTCGGCGCGGACGGCTTCGCGGCCGTTGCGGGCGCGCCCTCGTCGTCCTCGTCGCTGCTCGCGGCGGGAGCCGGCTTGCTCCTGAACAAGGCGGCGAAGAAATTCGGCTTGCTGCCGGCGTCGTCGCCGCTGCCGCGCCGCTCGATCTCGGCCTTTGCCAGCTCATAGTTCTTCAGCGGAACGCCGTCGGTCGGCAGATGCACTGTCTTGCCGTCCGGGAAGACGCGGGCGAGCTGGTCATGCGTCATGCGCGGCCAGTGCCGGACGCTGCCGGTGTCCAGATGCACGAAGGGCGAGCCGGAGGTCGGATAGAAACCGACGCCGCCGCGCTGTAGGCGCAGGCCGGCGAAACGGATCTGCTCCAGCGGCACGCCCGGGATGTAGAAGTCCATCGCATGTCCCAGCATGTGCTGGCTGGAGCGCGCCACGCCGGAGGAGCGACGTCGGAGCATGGCGTTGGTGGCGGGGGAGCGATAGGAGGAGATGATCTGGATCGGCTGCTTGCCGTCGACGTCGCGATAGACTTCCCAGAGGATGTCGAAGAGGCGACGGTCCATGACCGTTTCATCCTGGGTGCGCCAGTCGCGCAGGAAATGGTTGAGCTGCTTCAGCGCGGCCTCGTCATAGCGGCCGTCGCGCTTGAAAGTGACGGTGATGTCTTCGCCGGAATGCGTGTGGTGGAAGGAGAGCGTCTTGGTCTCGTTCAGCGCCGCGGCGTCGTGAACCGAGCCTGCGGCGGCAAGCAGCAACACGGAGGCGAGGCCGATCCGGGATCCGGCCTTCACCCCCGCATGGGACAACGACAGCACAACGAATTTGCGTGCGAGACCAGTCAGCACGTATGAGCCCACCCAGTCGACGAGCGTTCAAAATGGACTCTCCCGCCAACCCCGTTAGCAGCGCGAAGAGGATGAACGCTTTCTTAAAGCAAGAAGGTTAATTCGAGGTTGACCTTCCCGCCCCCAAACCAAGTCAGAATACAATCCTAAGCGGTTGACTGTGGCCAAAAAAAGCCCGCTGCCCAGGCCCAGGTTGACGATGGTTAACGTTAAGCGACCCCATCCAGGGGGACGGGGTCGCTGATATCATTGCGGTATTTTCGGAAATGAGGCGCCGAGCCGGGCTCAGCGGGTAAACACCCGCTGCTGCTGCGGGCGGCGGCCGACCGGAGCCGGCGGCGGGGTGGGAGCCGCCCCGAACAGCCGCTCGAAAAAGTTCGGGCCGGACGAACCGAAGCCACCGCCATTGTTGGCCACCGCCACGCCGGAGGGCAACGTCGTCGCCGGCCGCGAATAGCTCGGCTGGGAGTGGGCGACGACGCTCTCCAGGTCCTTGCCGCGGCTGTTCTTCAGGATGTTGATCATGGTCGCATCGCGGCCGTAGATGTCCTTGCGGAATTGCAGCTTGCCGGCGTCATCCACGAACGCAGTCTGATAGGTGATGTTGACCGGGATCGGGGTCGGGAATTTCAGATCGATCTCGCTCTTGCCGTACATGCTGCGCACGCGCTCCGGCGTGTACTTCTCGTTCGGCATGGTGATGTTGAGCAGCACGGAGGCGTATTGATCCGGATTCTGCACGCGCATGCAGCCATGGCTGAATGCGCGTTCGTCCCTGGCGAACAAATGCTTGTCCGGCGTGTCGTGCTGATAGACCAGGAACTTGTTCGGGAAGTTGAAGCGGACGCGGCCGAGCGCGTTGGCTTCGCCGGGCGGCTGCGAGATGTGCACCGAGCCGTCGCGGTTCTGCTCGAGCTTGAGGCCCATGCGCTGAAGCACGGTCGGATCCTGCTGCAGCGCCGGCAGGTATTCGTTGTAGACGATCGACGGCGGCACATTCCAGGTCGGATTGACGGTGATGTATTTCATCGTCTCGGTGAGCAGCGGGGTGGCGTGCTGGCCGGGCTTGCCGGTGACGACGCGGGTGGTCCAGACCTGCTGGCCGCGCTGCATCACCTTCAGCGTGAAGTCGGGAATGTTGAGGATGACATAGGCATCACCGAGCGAAGGCGCGCCGAGGTCGCGCGGCAGCCAGCGCCAGCGCTCCATGTTCACCACCACCACGTCGATCTGCTTGTCGCGCTTGGGGGTGTTGAGCGCCTTGACCGTCTTGTCGTCGAGGATGCCGGTCGGCTTCATCTCGGCGCTGCTCTGGAATTTGCGCACGGCCTCGGCGACCGCCGCGTCGTAGCGGGTGTCGCTGGCGTTCTCGGCGAGGCCGAGCTTGGTGCGGAGCTGCGGCACGCGCGGATCTTCGACGACGATTTCAGCGTGCTTCTTGCTGGCCGGGGTGTATTTCAGCGCCGGGCCGTCGGCGATCTCGATCACCGGGCCGTTGCCCTGGCCGCGCAGCTCGGCGAGCTTGGCTTTCAGCTCTTTGTAGAGCTTGTGCGGCGGGTTGTAACTGTCGAGCGCTGCGGAAGCATCCGCCGCCGTCGTGACCTTGGCGAGCACCTCGTTGGGGTCGACCGGATGCTCGGGATAGAGAATGTCGCCGCTGACCTGCGACCAATGCATGCGGCCGCTCTGGGCATGGCGCGCGTAGTCGAACATGCTGGCGGTGAGCTTGAGCTCGGCATCCGCCAGCGCATCGGGCGTCGTGGCGGCGGCGAAATCCGGCAACGGATAGTCGGCGGGATTGAGGCCGTCGGAGGCCGCGTCCTTCAGCCGCGCGATCACGCCCTTCGCCGCAGCGGTCGGGTTGCCGCCTTGCGTCCAGACCGGCGCGAAATCGCGTGCGCCGTAAAACCTCTCGATCGCCGCGCGCTCGTTCTTGCGGTCGAAATAGCGCGAGGTCTTGGCGCCGATGATGTCCTTGAGCTTGTCCGCGACCGGCTGGTCGGCGGCGGGCACGTTGCTCGCGGCCTTCACCGGCTCGGCGGCGGGAGCCGCTGCAGCAGGTGCCGCCGGCGTGACGGTCGCGGTGTCAGCCTTTGCAGGCTCGGTGTTCGCAGTCTCGCTCTTCGGCGCTTCGGGCGCCGGCGTGGTGGCGACGTCGGACGGCCTGGTCTCGACCTTGTCCGGCGCAGGCGCGGCGTGCGCCTTGACGGACTCCTTCGCGATTTCCTTGGTGGGATCCTGCACCGTGGCGGTGGTGTCGAGCTTGATGTCGGCTGCGGTGGGGGGCGGGACGTTTGCCGGCTCGGGGCGCGGGATCGCAGCTTCGATCGCGAGTTCGGCGGCGCTGCTGCGCGCCTGGTCCTGCGCCAGCGCCGAGCTGGCGGACACCGCGAGGAAGGTCGCTGCGACCGTCATCAAGACACGGTCAAAGCCCGCACGGTGGTTCAAACAGTCACGCATTGTGTCGCACCCCTCGGGTGAGCTGTCCCCTCGTGAAACAGCTTCGTTATCGCCTATTGATGAGCTTCGGCTAAACCGCGCCGGCCTCTCGAAAGTTGCACGCCTGCACGCAACGATTCTTACGCAGACGATATACAGGCCCCGATTCTGCGGCCAGCGCTACCCGGGACAACTCACGACAAACTGACTTCAAGGCAGCCTCTTGGCAACGGATGGTGCGCTTCTGCCACGCGGTTTTCCCTCTGTCTGTCACTTCCAGGTCACGGTTCAAATCACAGTCGAATTCTGTCGTCATGCGAACGGCTTACAGCTGTCGCGCAAACCTCCGTTCGCGCCCCGGCTCAGTGCGTCTCCTCGCCGCTTTTGCCGCCATGTCCGGGAACCCCGGCCTCGTCGAGTTTGCGGTAGAGCGTTGACCGGCCGATCTTGAGGCGGCGAGCCACTTCAGACATCTGGCCGCGATAATGCGAGATCGCGAAGCGGATGATCTCGTTCTCCATGTCCTCCAGGGCGCGGACATCACCGGTCGCGGTGAGCATGGCGAGAGTTCCCACGGCGGGGAGTGGCGCGATCGGTATTTCGTTACCCGAAACCACCGAAGGCATCGCCGCCGGCTCGAGCATCAGCGGAGCGGTCGGAATATCCGTGACGGGATGCGGCTGCGAGGCGAGCAGGGGGAAATCGGCAATGTCGAGCTGGTCGCCGTCGCTCATCACCACGGCGCGGTAGACCGCGTTTTCGAGCTGGCGGATGTTGCCGGGCCAGTCGAGCTGGGCCAGATGCGCGACCGCCTCGCCGCTGATGCCGGTGATCGGGCGGTTTTCCTCGGCGGCAAAGCGCGCCAGGAAATGCCTGAGCAGATGCGGGATGTCCTCGCGCCGGGCACGCAGCGAGGGGATCGTCAGCGGCAGCACGTGCAGGCGATAGAACAGGTCTTCCCGGAAATGTCCCTGCTTCACCCGCTCCAGCAGCTTGCGATTGGTTGCCGAGATGATGCGGACGTCGACCTTGACCGGCTTGCGGCCGCCGACGGCCTCCACGGCACCTTCCTGGAGCGCGCGCAGCAGCTTCACCTGCGCGGTCAGCGGCAGCTCGCTGACCTCGTCCAGAAACAGCGTGCCGCCATGAGCCTCGACAAACTTGCCCATATGCCGCTCGGTGGCGCCGGTGAAGGCGCCCTTCTCGTGGCCGAACAGGATGGACTCGACGAGGTTGTCGGGAATCGCGCCGCAATTGACCGCGACGAACGGCTTGGCCTTGCGCTCGCCGCTGCCATGGATGGCGCGCGCGAACATTTCCTTGCCGACGCCGGACTCGCCCTCGATCAGCACGGGGATCGCGGAATTCGCCGCCTTCTGCGCGGCTCGCATCACCGGGGTCATTGCCTCAGCGCGCGTGATGATGTCGGAGAAAGTCAGCCGGCCCTCACGGCTGTGACGGATGCGCTGCAATTCGCCCTTGAGCGCGGACGTGTTGAGCGCGTTGCGCAAGGAGACCTGGAGCCGCTCCACGCCGACCGGCTTGACGACGAAATCGGCCGCGCCCGCGCGCATCGCCGAGATCACGTTGTCGATGCCGCCATGGGCGGTCTGCACGATGACGGGGATGCTCAGGCCGGCTTCGCGGATTTTCGCAAGTACGCCCATGCCGTCGAGGCCGGGCATCACGAGATCGAGGATGACGGCGTCGATGGCCGGTGCATCGGGGGCGGTGAGGGTAGCAATTGCGGCGTCCCCGGAGTCCACGACGACCGTCTCATAGCCGCATTTCTGCACCATGTTCTCGACCAGCCGGCGGGCTACAGCGTCGTCGTCGGCGATCAAAATACTGGCAGCCATGGTGTTCCCCGCACGCTACTACTATCTGTCTCGAATCGGGGCACTCTGGCCGAAGCCGATTAACGCATGCTTAAGCCTTGATGCCCCCGCCCGCCGTCGCGATTGTTGAACACAGGTTTTCCACACAATGACTTCGCGCTCCAAGACCGCACTCGCAAAATCTGCACTCCGCAAGCCAGCCACCAAGAAATCCGCCGCCAAGAAAAAATCCTCCGAGCCTTCGCCCGCCAAACCTTCACTCGCCAAACCTTCGCTCGCCAAGCCTTCACTTGCAAAGGCTGCGAGCAAGACCGGCAAGCTTCCGGAGTGGAACCTCGCCGATCTCTATTCCGGGATCGACGCGCCGGAAGTGGCGCGCGATCTCGAAAAGTTGGATGCCGACTGCGTCGCCTTCGAGACGGACTACAAGGGCAAGCTGGCAACAGGGACAGCAAACGAAGATGGCGGAAAATGGCTCGCTGAAGCCGTGCGACGCTATGAGGCGATCGACGATCTCGCCGGCCGTCTCGGCTCCTATGCCGGTCTCGTCCATGCCGGCGACAGCGTGGACCCTGCGATTTCAAAGTTTTACGGCGACGTGTCCGAGCGCCTGACGGCGGCGTCGACGCATCTTCTGTTCTTCGCGCTCGAGCTCAATCGGATCGATGACGATATTTTGAACCGCGCGATGCAGGCCGCCGAGCTCGCCTACTACCGTCCCTGGATCGAAGACTTGCGCAAGGAGAAGCCGTATCAGCTCGACGACAAGCTCGAGCAGCTCTTTCTGGAGAAGGCGCAGACCGGCTATTCCGCCTTCAACCGGCTGTTCGACCAGACCATCTCCGGCCTGCGCTTCAAGGTCGGATCCAAGGAGCTCGCGATCGAGCCGACGCTCAATCTGCTGCAGGACCGCGACGGCGCCAAACGCAAGAGCGCAGCGGAAGCCCTGGCGAAGACCTTCAAGGCCAACGAGCGCACCTTTGCGCTGATCACCAACACGCTGGCCAAGGACAAGGACATCTCCGACCGCTGGCGCGGCTTCAAGGACGTCGCGGATTCCCGCCATCTCAACAACCGGGTCGAGCGCGAGGTGGTGGATGCGCTGGTCGCCTCGGTGCGCGCGGCCTATCCGAAGCTGTCGCATCGCTATTATGCGCTGAAGGCGAAGTGGTTCGGCAAGAAGCGGCTGGCCTATTGGGACCGCAACGCGCCGCTGCCGTTTGCGGCCACCGACGTCATTGCCTGGCCGGAGGCACGAAGCATGGTGCTGACGGCCTATCGCGGCTTCTCGCCCAGGATGGCCGATATCGCCGAGCGCTTCTTCACCGATCGCTGGATCGATGCGCCGGTGCGGCCGGGCAAGGTGCCGGGGGCGTTCTCGCATCCGACCACGCCGTCGGCGCATCCCTACGTGCTGATGAACTACCAGGGCAAGCCGCGCGACGTGATGACGCTCGCGCACGAACTTGGCCATGGCGTGCACCAGGTGCTGGCGGCGAAGAACGGCGCGTTGATGGCGCCGACGCCGCTGACGCTGGCGGAGACCGCGAGCGTGTTCGGCGAAATGCTCACGTTCAAGCGGCTGTTGGTCCAGACCAAGAATGCAAGACAGCGCCAGGCGCTGCTCGCCGGCAAGGTCGAGGACATGATCAACACCGTGGTGCGGCAGATCGCATTCTATTCCTTCGAGCGCGCGGTCCACACCGAGCGCAAGAACGGCGAGCTCACCGCGACGCGGCTCGGCGAGATCTGGCTGTCGGTGCAGGGCGAGAGCTTAGGACCTGCGATCGAGATCAAGGCGGGCTACGAGAACTATTGGATGTACATCCCGCATTTCATCCATTCGCCGTTCTACGTCTACGCCTATGCCTTCGGCGACTGCCTCGTGAACTCGCTCTACGCCGTCTACGAGAATGCGGCCGAAGGCTTTGCCGAGCGCTATCTCGACATGCTCGCCGCCGGCGGCACCAAACACTATTCCGAGCTGCTGCGCCCATTCGGGCTCGACGCCAAGGATCCCAAATTCTGGGACGGCGGGCTCAGCGTCATCGCCGGGATGATCGACGAGCTGGAGGCGATGGGCTGAGGTAGAGCCGTAAAACATTTGTTGAACGATCGCTCGGGGTCATGTTATACAAGTGTATAACGAGGTGTGGCCATGAACGAGAATGCGGACCCCAAGGATCTGAAGAACGAGTCCACCGTGCTCCAGGTGCGCAAGATAGGCAATTCGATCGGCGTCATCTTGCCGAAGGAGCTCGCGGCTCGTCTGAATCTCAAAGAGGGCGACAAGCTGTTTCCGGTCGAGCAATCGGACGGTGGTGTCTTGCTGACGCCGCGTGATCCCGACTTCGAAAAAGCGATGGAAGTCGCGCGGCGAGGTATGAAGCGTTATCACAACGCTCTCGCCGAGCTTGCCAAATGAGCGAGCCGTTCTGGCTGACGCGTCGGATCATCATTGCGATCCATGACGAACAGCTGGCGACCCATGGCGGTGCAAGCGATCTTCGAGACGAAGGCATACTCGAATCCGCGCTCGATCGGCCCAGAAACAAATGGTCTTACGAGAGCGCCGATCTTCCTGAATTGGCGGCGGCATACGCTTTCGGCATCGCGCGCAATCATCCGTTCGTCGACGGCAATAAACGCACGTCTCTGCTGGCGCTGTACACGTTTCTCGGCGTGAACGGCATCGACTTCGTTGTGCCCGAGGCAGAAGCGGCAGCCATGATCCTGTCGCTCGCTTCCGGCGAAGTCAGCGAGGAGAGCCTCGCGCGCTGGATCCGCGACAATTTGGATTCCAAATGACCCGATTTGCGGGAAAACCCCGCCCCGGTGCCGTTGCCCTGTTCAAATCTTTAAGGTATCCCAGCCCGAGAATTCGACTTTCGACTGGGGACATCCATGGCTGACCATAGTGAAGTGGCGTACACCACCGCCGACGGCAATGACTACGTTGCCCACGAGCAGACCTATGAGGGCTTCATCAAGCTGGTGAAGTACGGCACGGCCTCGGTCGCGCTCATCGTGATCCTGATGGCGATCTTCCTCACCTGATCCATCGCCTGCCGCACCGCCAGCGTCGTCGGTGCCCATAAAATTTGCATTCAAGCCGGTCCCAAAACCGGTATCCAACGTTGCGGGAGTAACGCTAAGTTCGCGTGCGCGCTTTTTCCCGCGTCGCCGGAGGCCTCATGAAGATTGCCGTTGCCAAGGAAATCGATCCGTCGGAGCCGCGCGTCGCCGCTTCGCCTGACACGGTGAAGAAGTTCAAAGCGCTGGGCGCCGAGGTTGCCGTCGAGCCGGGCGCCGGTATCAAGTCGGGTCTGCCGGATTCCGAATTCACCGCGGCTGGCGCCACCGTCAGTGCCGACGCTCTCAAGGACGCGGACATCATCATCAAGGTGAAGCGCCCCGAGGCGTCCGAGCTCGCGCAGTACCAGCGCGGCGCGCTCGTCATCGCGATCATGGATCCCTACGGCAACGACGCGGCGCTCAAAGTAATGGCCGATGCCGGCATCTCCGCATTCGCCATGGAGCTTATGCCGCGCATCACCCGCGCGCAGGTGATGGACGTGCTGTCCTCGCAGGCGAATCTCGCCGGCTACCGCGCCGTGATCGAGGGCGCCGAGGCCTTCGGCCGCGCCTTCCCGATGATGATGACGGCCGCCGGCACCGTGCCTGCGGCCAAGGTGTTCGTGATGGGCGTCGGCGTCGCCGGCCTCCAGGCGATCGCGACCGCGCGCCGCCTCGGCGCCGTCGTCACGGCCACGGACGTGCGTCCCGCCACCAAGGAGCAGGTCGAATCGCTCGGCGCGAAATTCCTCGCGGTCGAGGACGAGGAGTTCAAGAACGCACAGACCGCCGGCGGCTACGCCAAGGAAATGTCTAGGGAGTACCAGGCCAAGCAGGCCGCGCTCACCGCCGAGCACATCAAGAAGCAGGACATCGTGATAACGACCGCCCTGATTCCGGGCCGGCCGGCGCCGAAGCTCGTCAGCGCCGACATGGTCAGATCGATGAAGCCGGGGTCGGTGCTGGTCGATCTCGCCGTCGAGCGCGGCGGCAATGTCGAGGGTGCGAAGCCGGGCGAGGTCGTTGATGTCGATGGCATCAAGATCGTCGGCTATACCAACGTCGCCGGCCGCGTCGCGGCTTCGGCTTCCAGCCTCTATGCCCGCAATCTGTTCTCCTTCATCGAGACCATGGTCGACAAGAAAGAGAAGAAGCTCGCCGTCAACTGGGACGACGAGCTGGTCAAGGCCACCGCGCTGACGAAAGACGGCGCCGTGATCCATCCGAACTTCCAGCCGAAGGTTTAAGGAGAGCCGCCATGGAGCATGCAGCACAGCTCGTCGACCCCTTCATCTTCCAGCTGTCGATCTTCGTCCTCGCCGTCTTCGTCGGCTATTTCGTCGTCTGGTCGGTGACGCCGGCACTGCATACGCCGCTGATGAGCGTCACCAACGCGATCTCCTCGGTGATCGTGGTCGGCGCGCTGCTCGCGGTGGGGGTCGGCATGGTTTCGAGCGGCTCGGGCTGGGCGCGCGGCTTCGGCTTCGTCGCGCTCGTCTTCGCCTGCGTGAACATTTTCGGCGGCTTCCTTGTCACCCAGCGCATGCTGGCGATGTACAAGAAGAAGTCGAAGTGAGCGGCCACCTCGGGCTGAAGGGATCAATGGGGACCTGAGATGAGCGCCAATCTCTCTGCATTCTTGTATCTCGTGGCGGGGGTGCTGTTCATCCTGTCGCTGCGCGGGCTGTCGAGCCCGGCATCGTCGCGCCAGGGCAATCTGTTCGGCATGATCGGCATGGCGATCGCGGTCGCCACCACGCTCGCAAGCCATCCGCCGGCCGACGGCGTGGCGTGGATCCTCGTCATCCTCGCGGTCGCGATCGGCGGCGGCGTCGGCGCGGTGATCGCCCGCCGCGTGCCGATGACCTCGATGCCGGAACTGGTCGCCGCCTTCCACTCGCTGGTCGGCATGGCCGCAGTGCTGGTCGCGGCCGGCGCGTTCTACGCGCCGGAGGCCTTCGGGATCGGGACCCCCGGCAATATCCATCCGCAGAGCCTGGTCGAGATGTCGCTCGGCGTCGCCATCGGCGCGCTGACCTTCACCGGCTCGGTGATCGCGTTCCTGAAGCTGTCGGCACGCATGAGCGGCGCGCCGATCCTCCTGCCGTTCCGCCACATCATCAACATCGCGCTGGCCCTGGCGCTGGTGTTCTTCATCGTCGGCCTCGTGCTGTCAGGCAGCGCGTTCGACTTCTGGATGATCGTCATCCTCGCGCTGGCGCTCGGCGTGCTCATGATCATCCCGATCGGCGGCGCCGACATGCCGGTCGTGATCTCGATGCTGAACTCCTATTCCGGCTGGGCCGCGGCCGGCATCGGATTCACGCTCGGCAATTCCGCGCTGATCATCACCGGCGCGCTGGTCGGCTCCTCCGGCGCGATCCTGTCCTACATCATGTGCCACGCAATGAACCGGTCCTTCATCTCGGTCATCCTCGGCGGCTTCGGCGGCGAGACCGCCGCGGCCGGTGGGGCAACCGGCGAGCAGAAGCCGGCCAAGCTCGGCTCGGCGGACGACGCAGCCTTCATCATGAAGAACGCTTCCAAGGTCATCATCGTGCCCGGTTACGGCATGGCGGTGGCCCAGGCCCAGCACGCGCTGCGCGAAATGGCGGACATGCTGAAGAAGGAAGGCGTCGAGGTGAAATACGCCATTCACCCGGTGGCCGGCCGCATGCCCGGCCACATGAACGTGCTGCTCGCCGAGGCCAACGTGCCCTATGACGAGGTGTTCGAGCTCGAGGACATCAACTCCGAATTCGCCCAGGCCGACATCGCCTTCGTGATCGGCGCCAACGACGTCACCAACCCCGCTGCCGAAGAGGACAAGTCCTCGCCGATCTACGGCATGCCGGTGCTCCAGGTCTGGAAGGCCGGCACCGTGATGTTCATCAAGCGCTCGCTCGCTTCTGGTTATGCGGGCATCGACAACCCGCTGTTCTATCGGGACAACACCATGATGCTGCTCGGCGACGCCAAGAAGGTCACCGAGAACATCGTCAAGGCGATGTAGCGCGAGGCGCGGACCGTGGCCATCAACAAGGAATGGCACCGGTCCCATCCCATGCCCCCCAAAGCGACGCGCGAGCAGCGCGTCGTCTGGCACGCTGCTCATAAGCAGGCGTGCGGCTGCCGCGATGTTCCGGCGAGCCTTCGGCCCGATGTCATGAAATTGCTGCGGAGTCGTCGCAAGCCGTAAGTCTCGATCGAGAGGCGGGCCGTGCAATGATGACCATCGTCAAGTGGATCGCCATTGCGCTGGTGACCGTCTATTGCGCCGGTCTCCTCGTGCTGTATGTCCGGCAGCGCGAGCTGCTGTTTCCGATCCCGCCCGTCGGCCGCACAGCTCCCGGTGCCGCGGGCCTTCCCGAGGCGGAAGAGCACGTGCTGACCACGTCGGACGGCGAGAAAATCGTCGTCTGGCACGTGCCGGCCAAGCCAAGTCATTCCGTGATTCTGTACTTCCCCGGCAATGGCGATTTTCTCGCCGGCGGCGTCAGCCGTTTCAAGGCGATGACCGCCGACGGCACCGGCCTCGTCGCCCTGTCCTATCGCGGCTATGCCGGCTCGAGCGGGGCACCGAGCGAACGGGGCCTGCTGCGCGATGCCGCAGCCGCCTATGCTTTCACCACTGCGCGCTATGGAGCGGAACGAATCGTCGTCTGGGGCTTTTCGCTCGGGTCGGGCGTGGCGGTTGCGCTCGCATCCGAACACCCGATCGGCAGGCTGATCCTGGAGGCGCCTTTTACCTCGACGGTCGACATCGCCGCACTGGCATTCCGGTTCGTGCCGGTTCGCCTTCTGATGCGCGACCAGTTTCGTTCCGACGAACGGATCGCGCGCGTCAAGGTGCCGCTGTTGGTGATGCATGGCACCAACGACCTTGCCATTTCGATCATGTTCGGAGAGCGTCTGTTCGCGCTTGCGCACGAACCGAAGCAGTTCGTTCGTTTTGCGGGTGGCGGACATGACAATCTCGACGCCTTCGGTGCGGTCGAAAAGGCAAGGCAATTCATTGGATCCTAAACGGCTCGTCACGCGGCTCTGGAGCCAGGCCCTCGCCGCCATCCTGACATTGTTGCCGCATCAGGCGTGGGCCGCGACCGGGCTCGACGGCGCGGCGATGCGCTGGCCCTATGCGCTGCCCTTTGCCGGCCTGTTGCTGTCGATCGCTCTGGGGCCGCTGCTGTTCGCAAAATTCTGGCACCACCATTACGGCAAGATCGCCGCGGCCTGGTCGCTGCTGGCGCTCGCCTCGCTCGTCATCTTTGCCGGCGGCATGGCGACGCTGGCGGCGCTCGTTCACGCCGTGCTCGCCGAATATCTCGGCTTCATCGTGCTGTTGTTCTCGCTCTATGTCGTTGCCGGCGGCGTCCTCATCACCGGGGACATCAAGGCGACGCCGGCGACCAATGCCGGCATCCTCGCGCTTGGCACGTTGGGGGCGAGCGTCGTCGGCACCACGGGTGCCGCGATGATCCTGATCCGCCCCTTGATCCGCGCCAACCGCCCGCGGCGCCACAACACCCATGTCGTCATCTTCTTCATCATCCTGGTGGCCAATGTCGGCGGCGCGCTGAGCCCGCTCGGCGATCCCCCGCTCTTCGTCGGCTTCCTGCACGGCGTCGACTTCTTCTGGACCACGCGGGCCCTCTGGTTGCAGACCGCGATCGTGGCCGGACTGCTGCTCGCGATCTTCATCGCCGTCGACGTCTGGCATTTCCGGAGCGAGCCGCTCGGTGACACCGGCCCGGCGCAGCCGGTCCGCATCCGCGGCCTCGTCAATCTGGTGCTGATCGCGGCCATCGTCGCGAGCCTGCTGGCCTCGGCCATGTGGAAGCCCGGCGTAGCCTTCGACATTCTCGGCACCAAGCTGGACCTCGAGGACGTCGTCCGCAATCTGGCGCTGCTGGCCATTGCGGCGCTGTCGGTGTGGCTGACGCCGGACGAGCACAGGCAGGCCAACGGCTTCACCTGGGAGCCCATCCGTGAGGTCGCAAAGCTGTTCGCCGGCATCTTCGTCGCCATCATTCCGGTCATTGCCATGCTCAATGCCGGCCATCACGGTGCGTTCGCATGGCTGCTGTCCGCCGTGACGGGGCCGGACGGCGCGCCGCGCGAGGTCGCCTATTTCTGGTTCACCGGCCTGATGTCCGCGTTCCTCGACAATGCTCCGACCTATTTGTTGTTCTTCGAGCTCGCCGGCGGCGACCCGCAAGTGCTGATGCACGAGCTCTCGGGCACGCTTGCCTCGATCTCGATGGGGGCCGTCTACATGGGGGCGCTCACCTATATCGGTAACGCGCCGAACTTCATGGTGAGCAGCATCGCCAGCGAGAACGGCATCGAGATGCCGAGCTTCTTCGGCTATCTCCTGCGCGCGGGTATCGTGCTGATCCCCCTGTTCCTGCTGCTGACGCTGCTGCCGGTCGCCCCGATCCTGCACTGGCATTGAATCTGCCGGCCGATTTGCTACTGCTCGGCCGAGTTGCGGTGAATTTTCATCGCAGCTCGGTTTTTGGGATTGCGCATGATCTTATCGGAAGAACCGCAACACGCTTTTCCGGATCATGCTGGGACTGGAGCCGGTGGATGAGCGCGCACAATTCGATGCCCCGGTCGGCCTGGGTCTTTCCGGTGCTGGCCGTGCTGTTGTTCGCAGCCGTCAGCGCGACGGATTATGTTTTCACGCTGTCGTTTGGCGGACTCGTCTTCGCCATCGTCCTTCTGTTCATCCTGTTCGGCACGGTGTTCGCCGCGGTTCATCATGCCGAGGTGATCGCGGAGCGGGTCGGCGAACCCTATGGCACGCTGGTGCTGACGCTTTCGGTGACCATCATCGAGGTGGCGCTGATCACCACGATCATGCTGGGCGACAAGCCTGCCCCGGCCCTGGCCCGCGACACCGTGTTCGCCGTGGTCATGATCGTCTGCAATGGTCTCGTCGGCCTCTGCATCTTCATCGGCGGCCTGCGCTATCGCGAGCAGGGCTTCCAGCTCTCGGGGGCCAACGTCTATCTCAGCGTGCTGTTCGCGCTCGCGACCATCACGCTGATCCTGCCGAACTACACCACGACCACGCCGGGGCCGGCCTATTCGGCGGTTCAGCTCGGCTTCGTCGACGTGGTCACGCTCGCGCTGTACGGGGTGTTTCTCTACACCCAGACCGTCCTGCACAAGGACTACTTCGTTCATGAACGGGCCGAGGGCGAGGGCGGGGAGATGCACCTGTCGGCCGGGGCGCTCGCGCTCACCGTGGCGCTGCTCCTGGTCTCGCTTCTGGCGGTGGTGCTGCTGGCGAAGAAATTCTCGCTGGTGGTCGATGCCGTCGGCGCCAGGATCGGCGCGCCGTCGGCCTTCGCCGGCCTTCTGGTCGCGCTGCTGATCCTGATGCCCGAGGGCGTCGCGGCGATCGCCGCGGCCCGCAGGAACGATCTCCAGAAGAGCATCAACCTTGCGCTCGGCTCGTCGCTGGCGACCATCGGTCTGACGATCCCCGCCGTCGGCGTCGCCACCTACGCGCTCGACAAGGAGCTCGAGCTCGGCCTCAGCGCCCAGGGCAGCGTGCTTTTGCTGCTGACCTTCTTCCTGAGCATGCTGACCTTCGGCACGGGCAGGACCAATGTCCTGTTCGGACTGGTCCATATGGTGGTATTTGCCGTCTACGTGTTCATGGTTTTCGTGCCCTGAAGTGCAAAAGGAGAGTTGCGATGCTTGCCGCCAAGTCCGAGGTTCAGATCGACAATGAGCAGGTCCGGGTGACCGAATGGCGGCTCGCCCCGGGCAGCGCCACCGGGCATCACACCCACGGGATGGATTATGTGATTGTTCCCGTCGTCGCCGGCGAGATGACCATCGTGGCGCCCAGTGGCGAACGGTCCAAGGCGCAGCTCGCGGCCGGAAAATCCTACTTCCGCAAGGCCGGCGTCCAACACGACGTACTTAACGAAACCTCAACTGAGATCGTGTTCCTTGAGATCGAGCTGAAGCCGTAAGTCCGGCGTTACCCTTTGCCATTGATCCGTCGCAGTTGATCCCTCACAATGCCCTAAAGTTCCCGCATCAGATCGCGCGGGGAGTGGCCGAGAAATGCTGAAATACCTCGCTAAAATCTCGATGGATATTTTCCCCTCGGTGCTCGCGACGATCATCGGGGCGTACATCGTTAATCATTACATCAACGCAAAGCCGGCGGCCGATGCCCCCGCGGCCGTTGTTGCGCCCGCCGACGCCGGCCAGAACGGCAAGCCTGCTGATGTCGCCAACCTCCCTGCGCCCGGCGTCAAGGCCAAGGGCATCGCCGAGAAGAGCGTGACCGACAAGCCGGCAGCCGACAAGGCGGCCGATCATCAGCCGGTCGCCGAGCCCAAGGGGTCTGAGAAGGCCGCGGAGAAAGCTCCGGATGTGGCGCCGGCCGAGAGCCCGCGCGCCAAGCCATCCGCCCGTGAAAAGGCGCTCGCCAAGTCTACGCCCAGCCCGGCCGTGACCGCACCTGCCCCTGTTGCGTCGGTGGTGGAGGCCAATTCGGCGCCAGCTGCTGCCGCTCCGGCCGCAACCCCCGATGCCAACGATCTCGTACGTGCCGCGATCGAGCGCCTGCGCAAATCGCCTGAGGGCAGGTCCGCTGAGGCCAGATCTTCCGAAACCAAGCCTGCCGAGGTCAGGTCGTCCGAGGCCAAGCCAACCGAGAGGTCGGCGGAGCCTGTGGTGCGGGAAGCCGCCCGCACGCTGGAGGCGCCGCGGGTCATTGGTACGGAGCCGTCCACGGTCCGTCCGCTGCCGCCGCCGATCACGGTCTCGACGCCCTCATCCGAGGCCTACGGGAATGGCGGCTCCAATCCGCCCTACACGGCCTCGGTCGGCAGCGACGATCCGAATCGGGTGACGCCGCCGGCCGACATCCCCGTGCCGGTCATAGCGCCCCCGCTTGACCTGCGTGCCGATGTTGGTGCCTCCATGCCGCGGCCGAGGAAGACCAATGTCGCCGACGAAATGCTGTCGGGCATGAAGTCGATGTTCAACTCCGTTCTGCCGAAGAGCGCCACGCCCGATTAAGACTGGCCCGCGCTGCGCCAGACCGTCAGCCGCCGACGCGGGCGAGGCCGCTGCGGGCGGCGTCATCGCGTGGACGAAGCGCGACGGCCTTGGTGTAGGACGCGGCCGCCTTTGCCCTGTCCCCCAAACGCTCATAAGCCTGTCCGCGCGTGGTCCAGACCTGGGCATTGTGCGGATCCGCCTCGGAGGCTTCATCGAGATCGGCCGCGGCCTCCTTGAGCTTGCCGATCGCGAGATAGCTGGTGGCGCGGCCGAGCAGAGGCTCGACCTTCTGCGGGTTGAGCCCGCTCGCGGCGCTGAAATCGGCGATCGCGAAGTTGTGCTGGTTATTGCCCTGGTAGATCAGGGCGCGGCCATAGAGTGCCTGCGCATTGTAGGGATCGAGCCCGACGGCGCGATTGAACTCGTCGAGCGCTGCCGCGGTCTCGCCTGACTTCGCCAGGGACTGGCCCTTCGCGGTGCGGGCCTGAGCTTCGGCGACGTTGCCGGCGCTCACCGCGCTCTCGGCAGGCGCCTCCGCCTTGGGTGTCTCCTGCGGCTTGTCCTTCTCCGGGATCAGCGATCCCAGATCGAAGGAGCAGCCGCATAGCGCGATCCCCATCAAGCCCAACGCGAGCGGCTGCTGCCAGATCCGGCGTCGCCACGCCAAGCCGCGCTGAGGGAAAGGGGAAGCCATCTACGGTTCGCTCGCGCTAGAGCAGGAGCCGGCAAAGTGTGCCGCGGTTTCCTCTCGCGACAAACGCGGAACGCGTTGGCGCGGAGATCGTGCTCAAACAACTACCTAAAGTGCGATGACCATTCATCCAATCTTATCGCGCTTTAACGCCGCATCGGTCGTGCCCCGTCCCGCGAAGGCACCGCTCACAAACAATAACGCGGGCCAAGGGCCCGCGTCATCGAAAACCGAGATCTTAAAGGTTCGGCAAATCAGCGCGGTCCGCGCGGACCTGCACCGGGGCCGCCACGACCGCCGCGATCACCACCCGGGCCTGCGCCGAACACCGGCTTCGGCTTCATCGGCAGCAGGCCTTCGCGCTGCAGCTTCTTGCGGGCCAGCTTGCGCGCACGGCGCACGGCTTCGGCCTTTTCGCGGGCCTTCTTTTCGGACGGCTTCTCGTAATGACCGCGGAGCTTCATCTCGCGGAAAATGCCCTCGCGCTGCATCTTCTTCTTCAGCGCCTTGAGAGCTTGATCGACGTTGTTATCGCGAACGAGAACCTGCACGCGGCATCCTCTTTAGGTGGATCGGATTTGAATTCTGGTAAGTCAAAGGGGATGGCAAAAAGCCGGGCGCCCTTGGCCTTGAGCGCGCGGATGTATCAGACAAAACCTTGGATGTCCACCGGCCAAGCGGGTTTTCGGGCCAAGTTCGGCCATTAAATGCGGCGAAAATACCTCTGAACGGTCCCAATTTGGGTGGTTTGGCGCCAGAAGGCGGGCCGTTTCCGGAAGTTGATCCGGAGCTGAAATCAGGGGAGATGCCACATGGACATGAAGAAATACGCCGCCGAAGCCATCGGTACTTTTTGGCTCACATTCGCCGGTTGCGGCAGCGCGGTGATCGCGGCCGGTTTCCCGCAGGTTGGCATCGGCCTGGTCGGTGTCTCTCTCGCATTCGGCTTGAGCGTCGTCACCATGGCCTATGCGATCGGGCATATCTCCGGCTGCCATCTCAATCCGGCCGTCACGGTCGGCCTTGCCGCCGGCGGCCGCTTTCCGGCCGGCCAGATCCTGCCCTATGTGATCGCCCAGGTGGCGGGCGCGGTCGTTGCCGCGTGGCTCCTCTATGTCATCGCGAGCGGGGCGCCTGGATTCGACGTCAGCAAGGGTTTTGCCTCCAACGGCTATGATGCGCATTCTCCTGGCCAGTACAGCATGATCGTGTGCTTCCTCACCGAGGTGGTGATGACCATGATGTTCCTGTTCATCATCATGGGCGCCACCCATGGCCGCGCACCGGCGGGCTTCGCACCGCTCGCGATCGGGCTCGCGCTGGTGATGATCCATCTCGTCAGCATTCCCGTCACCAACACCTCGGTGAACCCGGCGCGCAGCACGGGCCCGGCACTGTTCGTCGGCGGCTGGGCGCTGTCGCAGCTCTGGTTGTTCTGGGTTGCACCGCTGATCGGCGGCGCGCTGGGCGGGGTGGTCTATCGCTGGCTCAGCGAGGAGCCCGCCGGCGTCGTTGCGGGCGTGAAGACGGCGTGATCGCAAAGGGGATCGCGGCCGAAGCATGATCCGGAAAAGTGCGTAGCGGTTTTCCGAAAAGATCATGCTTAAACAACAACCCAAAGCGCGATGACGATTTATCGCGCTTTGGCAGCTGCGGTCCCCTCATTTGCCCCTTGGCGGCCGGACTTCGGTGACATGGCCCATCTTGCGGCCGGGGCGCGGTGCACCCTTGCCGTAGATGTGCACGGTCGCGCCCGGCACGCTCAGCCATCTTTCGTAATCGTTGATCTCGTCGCCGATCAGGTTGGTCATGGTGACGACTTCGCCGTGGCGCACGGGCTTGCCGAGCGGCCAGCCGGCGATGGCGCGGATGTGCTGCTCGAACTGCGAGACCGAGGCGCCATCGAGCGTCCAGTGCCCGGAATTGTGCACGCGCGGAGCGATCTCGTTGACGAGCACCTTCGGTCCGGTGCCATTGGCGAGCACGAACATCTCGACAGCGAGCACGCCGACATAGTCGAGCGCGCCTGCGATCTTGCTGGCGATGCTGCGCGCTTCCTCGGCGAGCGCATCCGGAATCGCCGCGGGCGCGCGCGATATCTTCAGGATGTGGTCGCGGTGCTCGTTCTCGGTGACGTCGAAACACTCGACCTCGCCTGCGGCCGAGCGCGCGGCGATCACGGATATCTCGCGTTCGAACGGCACGAAGGCCTCCAGGATCGCCGATTTGGTGGCGAGGCTGGTCCACACCTTGGCGATGTCGTCGCCCTCGCGGATGATGACCTGGCCCTTGCCGTCATAGCCGAAGCGGCGGGTTTTCAGCACGGCCGGAAGGCCGATCCTGGCAATCGCCTCGCGTAGGGAGGTGACGGAGGTGACGTCGGCATAGGCTGCGGTGCCGATGCCGAGCCGCGTGACGAAATCCTTCTCGGCAAGGCGGTCCTGGGTGGTCTCGAGGATCTTGCGGTTGGGCAGCACGGGGCGGCGCGCATCCAGCACCATCGCGGCCGCTGCGGGCACGTTCTCGAATTCATAGGTGATGACGTCGACGTCGTTCGCGAACAACTCGAGCGCTTCGACATCGGCATATTCGGCGCAGGTCGCGTTCAGGACGACGTCGAAGGCCGGCGAGTCCGGATCGGGCGAGAACACCTGGCAGCGCAGGCCAAGCCGGGCCGCAGCCATGGCCAGCATCCGGCCCAATTGTCCGCCGCCGAGGATTCCGATGGTGTCACCGGGCTTCAGCTTCACATGCCTGGTGTCGGTCACGCCTTGTCCTCCGGACGCTCGGCGACCGCCTCAGTTTGCGCCTTGCGCCAGGCGGCGAGGCGATCGGACAGGGCCGGGTCGGACAATGCCAGCACGGCGGCCGCCAGCAGCGCGGCGTTGATCGCACCGGCCTTGCCGATGGCGAGGGTGCCGACCGGGACACCCGCCGGCATCTGGACGATCGAATAGAGCGAATCGACGCCCTTGAGCGACTTGGATTCGACGGGAACGCCGAATACCGGGAGTTCCGTCAGCGCCGCCGCCATGCCGGGCAGATGTGCAGCCCCACCGGCGCCGGCGATGATGACCTTGTAACCGGCAGCCTTGGCGCCCTTGGCGAAAGCAAACAGCCGGTCGGGCGTGCGATGTGCCGAGACGACGCGACTGTCGGCGGCAATGCCGAGCGCATCAAGCGTGTCGGCGGCATGCCGCATCGTGTCCCAGTCCGACTGGCTTCCCATGATGATGGCGATCGGCGCGGTCATGACGTCAATTGTGCCCGGAAAAACAGAAAGATAGGCCAGATTTACGGTTCCGGCCGGCGGCTCGCAAGGCGGTGGCAAGGAGAAGGGAATCCACTATCCTGTCTTGGTGAATCCCCGCAAGCCTTCATTGAGCAGGATGCCCATGAAGAAACCAAGAAGGGCGAGCGCTGCGAAGGCCAAAAACGGCCGGAAGACCAGCGCCGGCCGATCCGCCCCCAAACGGCTGACCAAGCGTCCGGCGAAGCCGCCCCGGCGCGCCGCCTCGGGCGATGGTGGGGCCAAGGACAACGTCAGGGCGACAATCCGGGGCCTGCGAGCCAAGCTCAAGGAGGCGCAGCTCCGGGTCGCGGAACTGGAAGCTGTGGCCGACACCGATTTCCTGCTCGAGATTCCCAACCGGCGCGGCTTCGAGCGCGAGCTTGCGCGCGCCATCGCCTATATGAAGCGCTACCGCGCCAGCGGGGCACTGATCGTGCTCGACGTCGATCGGCTCAAGCCGATCAACGATTCGTTCGGTCATGCCGCCGGCGACGAGGTGCTCAAGGCGATCGTCGCCACGCTGACGCGACAGGTCCGTGCCTCCGACGTGGTCGGCCGGCTCGGGGGCGACGAGTTCGCCCTGCTGCTTTGGAATCTCACCGAGACCGACGCCAAGGCGAAGGCCGCGGCCTTCGAGCAGGCGATCGACGAATTGTCCTTCGTCTTTCGCGGCCAGCACGTGACCGCGGGCGCTTCCGCCGGCGTCGCGCTGCTGGGGGCGCAGTCCGACGCAGGCCGCGCCCTGGAGGAGGCGGACGCCGCCATGTACGTGCGCAAGGCGTGCCGGCGGCACGAGCCGCGGATCAGGCTGGTCAGCAGCTGAACCTACAGTGTCCCCAGATCTTCCGGCACGTTGCCGAATTTGCGCAGCAGCCTGGCGTCGCCGAATTCGCCGGTCACGGGATCGCCGCTGCGGCTGAATGCGACCGCGCCGATGTGGCCGGCACCGTGGGCCAATATCTCGGCGCGCCGCAGCGCCGCAGTCGAGGTCTGGCATTCCTCGGCAGTGCCCGCGACCGGCGAGCCGTCTGCATCGATCAAAAAGGGCATTGCAACGTAGTAGGTCACATCCGACATCGCGTTGCTCCGGTTGTTGAAAATCAGGCGGCGCCGCTCTTGCTCCGCATCTTGCTGCGCGAGGTCTCCGGAATGCAGCCGGCGGAAATCGCCGCCTGCAATTCCTCCAGCTCGGCTTCCAGATATTCATTGGCCATGATCAGCGCCTTGATGGTGCTGCGCAGATTGCCGTCGCACATCGCGATCGCCTGATCACAGGCCTGTTCATAGTGGCTGTTGTCGAGAAGGGGCGTTGCCGACATCTGCGTTGTCCTCGTGTCGTGGCTTGGGCATTTCGGAGGTTTGGGCGCTCCAAAATGTTCCTATTTTGTTCTCATTGAGTCAAGCGGATTCATGTGGGCAGGCCGCTCACGGATCAGGCGATGATGTCGGGGGTAATCTGGTCTTCGATGAACGCGATACGGTCACGCAACAACAGCTTGCGCTTCTTCAACCGCTGTAACCGCAATAGGTCGGGGGCGGGCGATTGATGCAGTGCATCGATCGCGGCGTCCAGATCTCGGTGTTCCTGCTGCAACCGGGTGAGCTCGGCTTCGAGCTCACGCTCGTCTTCATTGGTCATGTCTGCGGTGGCCGAAAACCGATAAGCGTGAGATTAAGGCTGTGGATGCCCTGTGGAAATTATCGTCCTTGCGCGGCGTGATCGCAAGCGATCTGCGATCCTCACTCGCCAATCTCCCGCAAGATATTTCCGCAGGCTGGTGCGACGTCGCGCAGACGCATTGATATCACGGATTTTTCCCGCGCGGTTCCCCTAGTCACGCTTCGTTACATATGAACTTTCAAAAATGACACTGCGACGACGGATACCCATCGACAGAACGAATCGCTGATGTAGACTTACTTGTCCGGATCGAATCCTAAGGTTCAACCCTACCGAGGAGGTTTCGAATGACAATTCAGGCACATCTTGTTGAATTGGAACGGAAGCACAAACTTCTCGAAAACGAATTGCACGAAGCTCTCGTGCACCTTTCAACAGACGACCTGCAAATTGTTGAGTTGAAGCGCCGGAAGTTGATGGTCAAGGACCAGATCGAGCGTCTGAAGCACGGCGATACGCTCCACTAGCGACCCCCGTACATCGTAGAGTTGATCACATCCTTTCAAGCAGGGATGAAGGCATTCGTGCTCATCCCTGCTTCAAGGTGGCGCAAGACGTCTGTCTGGCGCCAGCTTTGTTGGGACCGTTTCTCGACGCCAACCGTCATCCACCTCGCGCGAAAACGCGCTAGATGTCTGCGAGTTCGGCGACGTGATCGGCGATCGCGAGCGACGACGTCAGTCCCGGGGATTCGATGCCGAACAGGTTGATCAGGCCTGCGACGCCGTGATCGCGCGGGCCCTGCATCAAGAAGTCCTGCGTGGCCACAGCCGGCGGCACGATCTTCGGGCGGATGCCCGAATAGCTCGGCATCAGCGCGCCATCGGGCAGCGTCGGCCAGTATTTGCGGATCGCCGGATAGAAGCGCTCGGCGCGTGACGGATCGACCTCGTAGTTGATCGTCTCGATCCATTCGACGTCGGGCCCGAAACGTGCCTGCCCCGCCATGTCCAGCGTCAGATGGACCCCTAGCCCGCCGGGCTCGGGCACCGGATAGATCAGACGCGAGAACGGCGCCTTGGCGTTGCAGCTGAAGTAATTTCCCTTGGCGAGATAGGCCGGAGGAATCCGGTCCAGCGGCATGCCGTCGACGTTGCGCGCGACATTCGTCGCCGACAGCCCCGCGGCGTTGACGAGGAGGCCGCATTGCAGCGTCATCGGCGCCTCGCCGCCGGCCTCGACCTCGATGACGCCGGCATTCGCCTTGGCGCGGATCAGCGGGGTGTGAAACGCGAAGGCCGCGCCGGCGTCCTCGGCCTCGCCGCGCAGCGAGAGCATGTAGGCGTGGCTGTCGATGATGCCCGTTGACGGTGACAGCAGCGCAGCATCGCAGGCGAGCGCCGGCTCCAGCGCCCGCGCGGCCTCGCCCGTGAGCAGCTGCATGTCGAGCACGCCATTGGCCTCGGCATGCGCCTTGATCGATTGCAGCCTCTCGGTTTCCTTCGCACTGGTCGCAACGATCAGCTTGCCGCAATTCTTGTGAGGGATGCCGCGCTCGGCGCAGTAGCGGTAGAGTGCGTGCTTGCCGCTGACGCACATGCGCGCCATCCAGCTCCCGGCGCGATAGTAGATGCCGGCATGGATCACCTCACTGTTGCGCGAGGAGGTGACGGTGCCGATGGCCTCGGCTGCCTCGAGCACGATGACCTCGCGCCCGGCCTGGGCGAGCTTCCGGGCTACCGCGAGCCCGACGACGCCGGCTCCGATGACGATGCAATCGACCCTATCCATGGTTGTGCAGAATGTCCGCTGGAAGTGCCGGTGGCATTGGAGCCGAGAACGAGGGCGCGGGCCCGTTTTCCATTAAGCAAGCATTTATCATGTCAGGGCAATTGCCGCATTTCGCGTCACATTTTTCTGTCGCGCCTACAGGCGTTTACCCGATCCAAACCCGGGAGGCCAGACAATCCGACGTTGAAATCGCGGGTGGCTGATGGCTGAGAAGAACTGGCACGCGGGCAGCACGCTTCCGATTGCTGTGCAGGCCGTCGCATGCCTGGCCGGTGCGGTCACGCCTGCGCGTGCCTTTGCGCTGTCGGACAGCTTTGCCGCTCCGGGCGATCTCACCAAGCTCGATCCCAGCGTGATCTGGGAAGCCCTGATTGCGGGCATCGTCGTGTGCTCGCTCCTCGCCGCGATCGCGCTGTGGATCCATTCCTCGCTGCGCCGGACCAGACGTTTGCAGTTGCGGCGCAACGCCTTCGTCTCCTCCGCCATGAACAATCTCAATCAGGGCGTGGTGATGACGGATGCGCAGCGCCGCGTCATCTTCTGCAATGACCGCTATCTCGAGATCTATGGTCTGACGCGGTCGGATGTCCGGCCCGGCATGGACGGCCGTGAGCTCCTCGCGCTTCGGCGCAAGCGCGGAGTGCTGGCCGCCTCCGACGATGAATTTTACGACAAGGCGGCAAGCGCCAATGGTCTGATCACGGAACTGCCCGACGGGCGGGCCATCCTGGTGAAGTACTTCGTGCTGCCGAACGGCGGCTCGGTGGCCACGCATCTCGACGTCAGCGAGCAGCGCAGGCTGTCGCGGCAGCTCGCCTCCACCAAGCAATTCCTGGAATCGGTGCTCGACCATGTGCCGGCCTGCGTGGCAGCCAAGAGCATCGAGGACGGTTGCTACATCTTCGCCAACAGCGCCTATGAACGGTTCTGGGGATTGTCGCGGGACTTCGCCGTCGGCAGGAATGCGCGGGAGCTGTTTGCGCCGAGTTCGGCGTCCAGCATCGAGGCGGCCGACCGGGCGGCGCTCAATTCGCCGGATGGCCAATACCGCAATGAGTTCGAAGTCGACCGTGCCGGTGCGCGGCGCATGGTCGCCTCGATCCGGATCGTGGTTCGCAACGAGAGCAACAAGCCCGAATTCCTGCTCATCGTGTTCGAGGACGTCACCGACCGCCGCTCGCTGTCGCAGGAGCTGGAGAGCACCAAGAAGTTCCTCGAGCTCGTGGTCGACAACATCCCGGTCGCGCTGATCGTGGAACAGGTCAAGGACGGCCGCTATCTGCTCGCCAACCGCAGCGCGGAGACGATCCTCAACCGCAGGCGCGAGGAAACCACCGGCCTGACCGCGTCCGACATCTTCAATCCCAAGGAAGCCAGGCTGATCATCGCGCGCGATGAGGCCGCGATCAAGAAGCGCGGGATGGTCACCGAGGAGCACCCGATCTCGACCAAGGACGGCCTGCGGCTGTTTCTCACCCGCCGCGCTACCGTGCTCAATGATGCCGGCGAACCGCAATATCTGATCAAGACCCACGAGGACGTCACCGACCGCCGCCAGACCGAGTCGCGCATGGCGCACATGGCCTATCACGACGGCCTTACCGATCTGCCGAACCGCGCTGCCTTCCTCCAGGCGCTGACCCAGATGATCGAGGCCTGCGATGGCACCGGCGAGGAGTTCGCCGTGCTCTGCGTCGACCTCGACGGGCTCAAGGAGGTCAACGACGTCTTCGGCCATGCGCTCGGCGACAAGCTCCTGATCGAGGTAGCCCATCGGCTCCAGGACTCCGCGCGCGGCGGCGTGGTGGCGCGTCTGTCCGGCGACGAGTTCGGCCTGATCATCGATGGCAAGCAGCCCGAGGCGGGCCTCGCACTGGCGCGGCAGATCGGCGAAGCCGTCGCCCGGGAATTCCAGATCGACGGCCGGCCGGTCCGCGCCGGCATCACCACCGGCATGTCGGTCTTTCCGCACAACGGCACCGATGGCGCCTCGCTGCTCGCCAACGCGGGCGCGGCGCTGTTCCGCGCCAAGCAGAAGTCGCGCGGCACGATCGGTCTCTACCAGCCGGAGATGGACCAGCAGATCCGTGATCGCCGCGTGCTGCATCAGGACCTCTCGATGGCGGTCAAGAACGGCGAGCTCTCGCTCGCCTTCCAGCCGCAGGGGATCGCGGGCCACAGCGTCGCCGAGAGCGAGATCATCGGCTTCGAGGCATTGGCGCGCTGGCAGCATCCGGTGCGCGGCCAGGTTTCGCCCGCCGAATTCATTCCGATCGCCGAGGAGAGCGGCCTGATCGTCGAGATGGGCGAGTGGATCCTGCGCGAGGCCTGCCGCGAGGCGGCGTCCTGGCCGAAGCCGCTCCAGGTCGCGGTCAATCTGTCGCCGGCGCAGTTCATGCACGGTGACGTGGTCGGACTGGTCCATTCGATCCTGATCGAGACGGGCCTTGCACCGGGCCGGCTCGAGCTCGAGATCACTGAGGGCGTGCTGATCGAGGATTTCGATCGCGGCCTCGCGCTGCTGCGCCGCCTGAAGGCGCTTGGCGTGCGCATCTCCATGGACGATTTCGGCAGCGGCTACTCCTCGCTGAGCTACCTCCAGGCGTTCCCGTTCGACAAGATCAAGATCGACCGCGCCTTCATCGTCAATCTCGGCCGCAATCCGCAATCGGCGGCAATCGTGCGCGCCGTGATCGATCTCGGCCACGGCCTCGAAATGTCGATCATCGCCGAAGGCGTCGAGACGGTGGACCAGCTCGCCTTCCTCGCCAAGGAGGGATGCGACGGCGTGCAGGGCTATCTGCTCGGCAAGCCGCTGCCGATCGGGAAATATGCCGGCCTCGTCGGTCGCGCCGAAGCCATGGAGCTTGCGCTGAAGACCGGTTAGTCATGGGAGTGCTTCGCTCCCATTCGACGGCTTCATGGCGGATTACGACCTCGCGATCATCGGCGGCGGCCTGAACGGTGTCAGCCTCGCCCGCGATGCGGCGGGCCGCGGCCTGCGGGTTATCCTCTTCGAGCAGGGCGATCTCGCAGGCGCCGCGTCGTCGGCGACGCCGCGGCTGATCCATGGCGATCTCTCGGTGCTGGAGCGCCGCGGTTTTTGGCGGGTGCGCCGGGCTCTGGCCGAGCGCCGGATCTGGCTCCGGATCGCGCCGCATCTGGTCCGGCCGATGCGTTTCGTGATTCCTGCGCATGCGGACGAGCGGCCACCGTGGCTGCTGCGCGGCGCTCTGTTCCTCTATGACAGCCTCGCCAGCCGGAGCGGCCTGGCCCCATCGAAGACCCTCGACATCACCCACCATCCGGTCGGCAACGCGCTAAGGCGCCCATTCGGCACGGCGTTCGAATATTCGGACTGCGTCGTCGACGATTCCCGGCTCGTGGTGCTCACGGCGCTGGATGCGGCCGAACGTGGCGCGGCGATCCGAACTGGGGCACGCTGCGTCCGTGCCGATAGAACCGAGACCTGGCGGCTTGCGGTGGTTGATCGCGGCCATCGCCGCACAATCACGGCCCGGGCCCTGGCCAACGCCAGCGGGGCCTGGATGCCATTGGTTGCGGAGACAGTGCTGCGGCAACCGCAGCCCGCCATGGCCGCCACACAGATGAGCCAGATCATCGTGCCGCGGCTGTTCGAGTCGGACAACGTCTACGTCTTCCAGAACAACGACGGGCGGTTGATTTTCGCAAGCCCGTTCGAGCGGGAGTTCACGCTGATCGGCACCGTCACGCATGATTTCACCGGCGATCCCGCCATCGTCGCGATGACCGGAACCGACGTCAGCTATCTCTGCGAAGCGGCCAGCCGCTACTTCCGCGAGCGCATCGCTCCGGCCGACGTGGTCCGGACGGTTTCGGGCGTCAATTTAAGGCCGGCGTCCGTGCGGCGGGGTGACGGCACGACCCTGTTCCACGCGCGCCGGCGCAAGGCGCCGCTGCTCACGATGTTCGGCGGCGACGTCACCACGTCGCGCCTGCGCGCGGAGCGTGCGGTGACGAAGCTGACGACGTTCTATCCGATGTCACCGCCCTGGACCGCGGGCGCGGCGCTGCCCGGCGGCGATTTTGCCTGGGATCGCTTCGACACCGCGGTCGACCTCGCACGCGAGCGCTGGCGGTTCCTCTCGGAGCCGCAGGCGCAGCGCCTGGTTGCGGCCTATGGCTCGCGATTGCCGGCAGTGCTCGGGGACGCCAGGACCCGCGACGATCTCGGCCCTGCCTTCGGCCCCGAGCTGACCGGCGCCGAGGTGCGTCACCTGATGAGCCGCGAATGGGCGCGCTTCCCGGACGACGTCCTGTGGCGTCGTTCCAAGCTCGGCCTGACCATGCCCGCGGCGGACCGCGATGCGCTGGCAGCGTTCATGGCGGATGTGAACGATTCATCCCGAACTGGTTGAGCTAGGGACGATCGGCCGCTAGCGTGCAGCGGAATCGGGGTTGGCGGGGACCATGACGGACGAGTTGCCCAGAACAGACACCACGGCCAATACGGCCGGTGGAGATCCGTATCCGGCCGCAGGGCAGCCGTTGCTGCGGATCGAGGGCGTCGCCAAGACGTTCGGGACGTTCCGCGCCGTGGATGGCGTCTCACTCGACATCAAGGCCGGCGAGTTCTTCGCGCTGCTCGGTCCCAGCGGCTGCGGCAAGACCACGCTCTTACGCATGCTCGCCGGCTTCGAGGCGCCGGACGAGGGGCGCATCCTGCTCGGCGGCAAGGACATCGCTCAGGCGCTGCCGCACGAGCGCCCGGTCAACATGATGTTCCAGAACTATGCGCTGTTCCCGCATCTGTCCGTGCGGGACAACATCGCCTTCGGCCTGAAGCGCGCCGGCATGCCGCGTGCCGATATTGCCACCCGCGTGGCCGAGATGGTCGCACTGGTGAAGCTCGAAGGGCTCGAGAAGCGCAAGCCGGATCAACTCTCGGGCGGCCAGCGCCAGCGCGTGGCGCTCGCCCGCGCGCTGGCGCGCCGGCCGCAATTGCTGCTGCTCGACGAGCCGCTCGCCGCGCTCGACAAGAAGCTGCGCGAGAGCACGCAAGGCGAGCTGATGGAGCTGCAGCGCCGGCTCGGCATGACCTTCATCATCGTCACCCACGATCAGGAGGAGGCGATGACGATGGCGAGCCGGATCGGCGTGATGAAGGCCGGCAAGCTCGCTCAGGTCGCGAGCCCCCGCGAGCTCTACGAGGCGCCGCGCTCGCGCTGGATCGCGGAGTTCGTCGGCGACATCAATCTGTTCGACGGCGAGTCCAAATTGCGCGATGGTCATCGTCTGGTCATCGGCACGCGTGATGCGGGTGCGCTGGTGGTGGCCGAGCCGCGCGAGCCGGTCGGAGCGGGAAGATTGGCGGTCGCGATTCGTCCCGAGAAGGTCAAGCTGTCGCGCCGCGGTCCGGTGAGCGAGGCCGGTCGTGAAACGGCGATCAACCGGCTGGACGGCGTGGTCGCGGACATCTGCTATCTCGGCGGGACCACGACCTACAAGGTGAAGCTCGACACCGGCGGGATGGTGCAGGCTTCGGTCGTCAACAGCGCACGCATCGACGTCGACGCCTATAGCCTGAACCAGCACGTCGTCGCCTGGTTCACGCCAGACGATTGCGTGGTGTTGCCGTCATGAGCTCCCGCCGCATCTTCGCGCGACCGGCGCGCTTTGCCGCGATCGCACCCTATGTCTGGATGGTGCTGTTCTTCCTGGTGCCGTTCGCCTTCGTGCTGAAGATCAGCCTGTCGCAGACGGCGATTGCACAGCCGCCCTACGCGCCGGTCTTCGACCTGACGGCGGGATGGGACGCGCTCAGGGGCGCCTTTGCCGCACTCTCGGCCGACAATTTCAAGCTGCTCGTCTCCGACGACATCTATGTGTTTGCCTATATGCGCAGCCTCACCGTCGCGGTGACCGCGACCGCGCTGCTGCTTCTGATCGGCTATCCCATCGCCTATGGCATGGCGCGATTGCCGAAGCGCTGGCAGGCGGTGGCGATGGTGCTGGTGATCGTGCCGTTCTGGACCTCGTTCCTGATCCGCATCTATGCCTGGATCAACATCCTCCAGCATGACGGCCTGCTCAACCAGATCCTGCTGGCGCTGCATCTGGTCAGCCAGCCCGTGGTGTGGCTCTCCACCGACACCGCGATGTATGTCGGCATCGTCTATTCCTATTTGCCGTTCATGATCCTGCCGCTCTACGCCACGCTCGCCAAAATGGAGCCGGCGCTGGAGGAGGCGGCCTCCGATCTCGGCGCGCCGCCCTGGCAGGTGTTCTGGCTCGTCATCTTTCCGTTGTCGCTGCCCGGCGTCGGCGCAGGCGTGCTGCTGTGCTTCATCCCGATCGTCGGGGAATTTGTCATCCCGGATCTCCTGGCCGGCTCCAACTCGCTGATGATCGGCCAGACCCTGTGGCTCGAATTCTTCACCAACAAGGATTGGCCGGTTGCGTCCGCGGCGGCCATCGTGCTGCTGGTGGTGCTGCTGGTGCCGCTGCTGCTGTACGAACGGCTGCAGAAGCGGCAGCTCGAACCGGGGCGCTGAGGCGATGCACAAGCTCTCCCGCCTGTCCCGCTTCAACATCGCCTCGCTCGCGCTGGGGCTGGCATTCCTTTATTTGCCGATCCTGATCCTCGTCATCTATTCCTTCAATGGCTCGCGGCTGGTGACGGTGTGGGGCGGCTGGTCGCTGCGCTGGTATCACGAGTTCTTCAATGATCGCGCCATGATCGAGGCGGCCTGGATGAGCCTGCGGGTCGCGGTTGCCTCCGCGACGATCGCGACGCTGCTCGGGACGCTCGCCGCGGTGGCGCTGTCGCGCGGAGAGAGGTTCCGCGGCCGCACGTTGTTCTCCGGCATGCTCTATGCGCCGCTGGTGATGCCGGAGGTGATCACCGGCTTGTCGCTGCTGCTGCTGTTCGTCGCGCTGAACGCCGAGCGCGGCTTCTGGACGGTGACGATCGCCCATACCACGCTGACGATGTGCTTCGTCGCCGTGGTCGTGCAGTCCCGCCTCGGCTCGCTCGATCGCTCGCTGGAGGAGGCGGCGATGGACCTTGGCTGCGACCCGATGCGCGCCTTTCTCTCGGTGACGCTGCCGCTGATCGCGCCCGCGATCGTCGCGGGCTGGATGCTGGCGTTCACGCTCTCGCTCGACGATCTCGTGATCGCGAGCTTCACCACCGGCCCCGGCTCGGCAACGCTGCCGATCAGGATCTATTCGGAGGTGCGGCTCGGGGTGAAGCCCGAGATCAACGCGATCTGCACGCTGGTGATCGCCCTGATCGCGGTTGTCATCGTCGTCGCTTCGCTCGCCTCGAAACTATCGAGTTCGCAGGGCGAGAGCGCCGCGCCGCTGTAGTGTTATCGGAGAGCAACGATGAATCGTGCCGAAGAATGGCGTAAACTGGAAGAGGCTCTGACAAACCTCGTAGGCTCGATGTCGTCTCAACTCTCTATCAGAGACTGCGCGCTACTGGCGGAGTTTATCGACAATCGAGAATTTGGTGTCGCGCTGGAATGGCTGCACTCTTCAGTCGTGGAAAATCGTCTCCAGCCCTCAGCGAGCCAGAAACTTGAGGTTCAACGATTGGCGAAGATGATGGACATCGACCTGCCGTAGCGGTTGCTACGACAGGTATGTGGAATGACGTACGGCGAGATCGAGACTACGACTTCACCGCGCCCGCCGTCAGCCCGCCCACCATGTAGCGGCGGAAGGCGTAATAGACCGCGGCCGGCGGCAGCGCGTAGATGAAGCCGGTGGTCATGAGCAGCTCCCACGGCGAATCGTCGGCGGCAAGGAAGTTGCCGAGTGCGACGGGGAGGGTGATCTCGCGGTCGTTCGAGAGCAGCAGGAACGCGTAGAGATATTCGTTCCAGGCCAGCAGCACCGCATAGGTGCCGATCGCGACCAGCGAGGGCATCATCAGCGGCAAATAGACCAGGCGGAAGATCTGCAGCGTCGTGGCGCCGTCCATGACGGCGGCCTCGTCCAGCTCGACCGGCAGCTTGTCGGAGGCCTGCTTCAGCACCCAGATCGCGTAGGGACTCGCGATCGTCACCATGGCCAGGATCAGCGACCAGTGATTGTTGAGCAGGCCGTAATTGCCCATGGTTCGGTACATCGGCACGGCGAGGAACGCCGCGGGGATGAAATAAGTGAAGAGCGCGAGGTTCAACACCGTGCGCCCGCCCGGCACCTTCAGCCGCGAGATCGAGAACGCCGCCGCGGTCGCGATGAACAATGTCAGCACGCCGACGGAGACCGCGATCACGGTCGAATTCCAGAACTGAATGTAGAAGTCGCGAAGGAAGTAATGCTGCTGCTTGAACACGATCTCGAAATTGTGCAGCGTCGGGTGATCCGGCCACAGCTTGCCCGAGAACGCGTCCTCCTTCGGGGAGATCGCGAACAGGAACATGTGATAGATCGGGATCATCGTCCACAAGAAGACGGGGATGCCGATCAGCAGCAGCCGCGCTTCGGTTCCGACTTCGCGCAAGGAGGGGAGCTTCATCGCGACAACCGTTTCATCATGAAGTACACGAGCGGCAGGACGAACGGCATCGCGCAGACGATCGATGCCATGGCCAGCGAGAGCTGGTCGAGCCGGAGATAGCGGATGCCGAGCGTCGCCAGCACGTGCGTGAGGTCGGCCGGGCCGCCGCCGGTGAGCAGGTAGACGCTGTTGAAATCGCCGAGCGTCCATATCATCGAGAGCAGCGTGCAGGTGACGTAGAGCGTCTGCATCGACGGCCAGGTGATGTAGCGGAATTTCTGCCACCAGCTCGCGCCGTCCACCTCGGCGGCCTCGAACAGATCGTGCGAGATCGCGAGGCGCCCGGTGATCAGGATCAGCGTCCAGAACGGCAGCGACTTCCAGATATGCACGGCGATCGCCATGGTCAGCGCCACCGTCGGATCGTTCAGCCAGTTCGGGCCGTCATCGCCGGTCAAGGAGAAGATATAGTGGTTGATCATGCCCCATTCGGGATTGAGCATGAAGCGCACCGACAGGATGGTCGGGATCGACGGCACCGCCCAGGGCAGGATGAAGATCACCGAGAGCCATTTGATCCAGGTGCGCTGCTGGGCGAAGAAGCCGGACAGGAACAGCGCGATCAGCATCTTGATGTTGATGCCGATGACGAGGAAGATCAGCGTGTTGACCGCGGCGCGCGCAAAGATCGGATCATTGTAGAGCGCCACATAATTCGACGGGGCCCGCGCCAGCCACAACCCGTAGCAGACGGGATAGACCACGAAGGCAAGGAAAACGAGCAGATAGGGCGCGAGCAGCACGATGCCCCAGACCTGCGCCGGGGTCAGCCGCGACGACAAGGGCGGGCCGGGGATTGCCTGATCGCCAGAGAGCGTGATCGCCATTCTTTTCGGACTCTTCAAAGAGAAGCCGGCCGCGTAACGCGGCCGGTATTGTTCTTACTCCTCTCCCCGCACAGCGGGGAGAGGGAAGGTTGGCTTAACCCGCGACCTGCTTGATGCGGGCGATCAGTTCGTCGACGGCCTTGTCGACCGGAACCTTCTCGCTGACCACGCGGTTCATCGCCTTCGCCCACACGTTCTCGTTGTTGAGGATCGTGAACTTCCAGTTCTTGGTGAAATCGAACGCGGCGGTGCCGCCCTTGAACTGCGCGTAGACGGCCTTGCGGTGCTTGTCAGCCTGCCAGAACGGGCTTTCCTGGCTTTCCTTGGTCACCGGGAACCAGCGGCCGAGCGCGCCTTCGATGTAGGGACGGACGTTATCTTCCTGGAGCAGGAAGCTGATGAACTGCTTGGCCTCGGCCTTGTTCTTGGCCGCGGTGAACACCAGTCCGGTCTTGACGTCCGAGCGGTAGCGGATGGTCGAACCATCCGGCGCCTTTGGGAAGGATGCCGTGATGATGTCCTGCTCATAGGCCTTCTTGCCGGCGTCGCGCTGCTCCTGGGTGAGCGCCTGGTTCTGCGAGTCCTCGAACCACTTCGCCGCGATCGAGATCGTGAAGTTGTGAGTCATCACGATGGTCTTGTTGTGGAACGCGACGTTGTTGTCGGGATCCTTCCAGGTGGTCGAGGAGGGCGGGGTGCAGCCCTTGATGTAGGTGTCGGTATAGTCCTTCATCGCCTTGATCAGGCCGTCGCGGACCTTCGGGTCGTCGACCAGCAACTTGCCGTCGTCGTCGACCAGCTTGACGTGGTAGGCATCCATGAAGGTGTAGAACGACTGGAAGGAGTCGGTGGATTCCACGCCCATCGGCTGGCCGACGGCGTAGATGCGCTGGCCGGTGGCCTTGCGGATCGCCGGCTGCACCTTGTCGCACCAGAACGTCCAATAGCCCGTCCAGTCGTTCGGGATGTCGCTCTGCTTGAAGCCGGCCTTCTCCAGCATGTCGTTCCAGATCTGGACGTGCATGCTCTGCTGCTTCAGCGGAAAGCCGTAATAGGCCTTCTTCTTGGCGACGTCATTGTAGAGGATCGACGCATCGAGCGTGTTCTGCACGAACCGGCCCTTGATCGGCTCCATGACGTCCGTGAGATCCTCGAGCTTGCCCTCATAGGCCCACTTGCCCTGCGCCTGCACGTCGTAGGAATCGGAATAGGCGACATCGGGAACCGTGCCGGCATCGAGCGCCGCGACCGTCTTCGGAATCATGTCCTGGATCGCGTATTGCGACAATTCGACCTTGATGCCGGTCTTGGCTTCGAATTTCTTGATCGTCTCGATCAGCGCGTCGTCTTCGGAGCGATAGAAGCCCTTGCCCCACCAGACCGTGATTGTCTTCTGCTGTGCAAAGGCGGGTGCAGTGGCAGCAAAAAGCCCGGCCGCAGCGATTGCCAATGATACTGCGCCAATTACCTTGGATCTCACGTTTTTCTCCCTCAAACGGCCGGTGTTTTTAACCGGTCATATAAAACACTAGCGCAGGATGGTAGCGCAATCAACGCATCTTGTCAGACCTGGGTCGTGGGGGTGTTGGGCCAGAGCAGATGCTCAACGCGTGGATCGATCCAATCGCCGCATCAATCGCGATGGTCGGCCAACACCGGAGAGGCGCCGTCCTCAGTTGAAACTCACCTGAGTCGGACGTCAGCTTAGTTGGACTTGTTAGTTGGACTTGGCGGTCTCTTTAGAATTTTCCGCCGTCGGCGCTTCCGCCGGCGTGGGACGCTTTCCGCTTCCCGTGATGCGCTCGATCGCGGAGCGCACGGCATCGCCTCCCTTGCGGTCCTTCAGCATGTCAAGCAGCGGCGCGGAGGCCGGCGAGCGGCGGATCAGGCTTTCCGGATCGGGGAAGATCAGCGGATCGTCCCAAGGGCCCTGCACCACGAACGGCAATTCGAATCCCGAGGCGCTGTTGAGGCTCGCCACGCCTTTCATGTCGTATTCGCGCGTCGGCACCGAGGCGGTGCCGGTGAGCGTGATCTTCGCCGCCGGCCCTTCGACGCGGATGTCCTCGGCGGTGGCGATGCCGTCGGAGAATTTCACGGCGATGGTGAGATTGGTGTAGGGCGTCGAGCCGTTGCGGAAATTGCCGCCGCCCGACAGCGGCCGCCGCTCCAGCCGCTTCAGGAGCTGCTCGGCGTTGAAGCCCGCGATCGCACCGTCATGACCGGTCACGGTGGCGCTTCCGTCGAGTGACTGCACGAGGCCGAACGGGCTCGATCCGGAGGCGAGGAGTGCGACGTTGATGTTGCCGCGGCCCGACAGCTTGTTGAGGCCGAACAGTTCGGTGGCGCAGGCCTGGAGATCGACGTCGGTGAACTGGAATTGCGCCTTGATGTCGGCGACGGTGTCGGACCGCGCGATGCCGAACGAGCCCTTTGCGATCCCGCCATAGACCTGCGCCTCGCCGACCGAGAGCGCCAGCGTGCCGTTGCGCAAATTGGCGCCGATCGCGGTGCGGCCGAGCTTCGTCGGCCCGACCGTCAGCTTGGCCGCGGACAGGCGCATGTCGAGGTCGGTGGTCGACAATCCGTTGAGATCGAACAGCTGCCGGTTCCAGTCGCGCGCGCCGCTCGCGAGCAGGCGGAACGTCGAGATATAAGGCGTGAAGTCGAGCGCGTCGGCGGCGAGTGTCGCCTGCAGCGTCTGCCGGCCGTTATTGGCGTAGGTCATGACGCCCTCGGCGGCATTGCCGTCGAGCTCGACATTGACATTGGTGAGCGCGATCGAGGCGCCGACGACGTTGGCGCGCGCCTTCAGCGCGAAGCGGCCGAAGCCGCCGCTGCCGGGCTGCGGCTGCCCGGTCCAGCGCAGTGCGTTGCGCAAGGACGGGCTGTCGACGGTGAGCGTGCCTTCCATCATGGGGCTGGTGCGATTGGCGACGCTGCCGTCGAAGGCGAGCTTGAGCGGCGCGCTGGCGATCCGCGCCTTCAGGCCGGACCGGTCGCCGGAGAGGGCGGCGACGAAATCGGAAAAGCTGATCGAGCCGTCGACGCGCTCGCCGCGCCAGTCGAACTGTCCGGTCGCGGCAAAGGAGCGCGAGATCGAAGGCCAGGCCAGCGACAGGTCGATGTCCTCGAGCTTCTCGGTGGCATGTGTGGCGGCGTCCTCGTAGTCGAGCACGCCGTCCTGGATCCGGATTTCGGAGAACGAGACCTGGTTCTCGGCCCCGGGCTTCATGGTGCGCGCGATGGTCTGGATGAAGGGCGTCCAGTTGCTCTCGCCGTCCGGCTTGAGGCTGACATGGATGCGCGGACGCAGCAGCATCAGGTCTGCGATCTCGAACCGCTGCAGCAGCAGCGGCAGCAGCCGCAGATTCGCGGTGAGCACGTCGACCTGGAGCGCTGGCGTGCTGGTGCCGCCGCCCTTGAGGCCGACGTCGTGGAAGGAGATGTAGCTCGCCGGCAGCACCGAAATGTCGATGTTGCCTGCGACATTGAGCTCCAGCCCGGTGACGTCGCGGATCTGCGCTTCGACCGCCTTGCGCAGCGCGTCGCGGTTGATGAGCCAGGAGGTCGCGATCAGGGCGATCAGCGCGACGCCGAGCAGCGCCGCGATCGGCGTCCCGAGGCGCTTCATTCCTTGGGCCATGGTCAATGGCATGTCCTGATCGGGTTGGTCGTTGGAGCCAGAGGGCGGGCCGGGAAACCTGCGCGCCCACACCCAACCCCCGCAACTTGATGGGTTTTCTTGACGCTTTCAAGGCCGCTGCACGGTTATGCCCACGGCGTGGGCAGCTTCTACCACCCAGCGGCGCAGCGGAGAACCCCGTATCATTGACGGCTTCGGACGATTTCGCCTAATAATCGCCGCCAATAAGGCGCGATGCCTGCAAGCCGAAGGTTCAGTCGAGGTTTTTTGCATGAACAAGGTCTATCCCGACGCCAAGTCGGCGCTCGACGGCATTCTAAAAGACAACATGATGATCATGTCGGGTGGCTTCGGCCTCTGCGGCATTGCCGAAGAGCTGTCGGACGCGATCCGGGAGTCCGGTGTCAAGGGCCTGACGGTGGTCTCCAACAATGCCGGCGTCGACGGCATCGGCCTCAGCCGCCTTCTCGAAACCCGTCAGATCAAGAAGATGATCTCGTCCTATGTCGGCGAGAACAAGCTGTTCGCCCAGCAATTCCTCGCCGGGGAACTGGAACTCGAATTCAATCCGCAGGGCACGCTGGCCGAGCGCATCCGCGCGGGCGGCGCCGGCATTCCGGCCTTCTACACCAAGACCGGCGTCGGCACGCTGATCGCCGAAGGCAAGGAAGTGAAGGAATTCGACGGCGAGAAGTACCTGATGGAGCGCGGCCTGTTCGCCGACCTCGCCATCGTGCACGCCTGGAAGGGCGACACCGCCGGCAACCTCATCTACCGCAAGACCGCGCGCAATTTTAACCCGATGATGGCGACCGCCGCGAAGATCACGGTGGCCGAGGTCGAGCATCTGGTTCCGGCCGGTGAACTCAATCCCGACCACATTCACACGCCCGGCATCTTCGTGAAGCGCATCGTCGAGGTCGGCACGGCCAAGAAGCGCATCGAATTCCGCAACACCCGCCCGCGCCCGACGAAGGCGCCGGCGGCCGGCACTGGAGTTGAAATCTGATGGCCTGGACCCGTGAACAGATGGCCGCGCGCGCCGCGAAGGAGTTGCGTGACGGCTATTACGTCAATCTCGGCATCGGCATCCCGACGCTGGTCTCGAACTACATCCCGGACGGCATGGACGTCAGCCTGCAGAGCGAGAACGGCATGCTCGGCATGGGCCCGTTCCCGTATGAGGGCGAGGAGGACGCCGATCTCATCAACGCCGGCAAGCAGACCGTGAGCGAGCTGCCCTCGACCTCGTATTTCTCGAGCGCGGATTCCTTCGGCATGATCCGCGGCGGTCACATGGACCTGTCGATCTTGGGTGCCATGCAGGTGGCCCAGAACGGCGATCTCGCCAACTGGATGATCCCCGGCAAGATGGTCAAGGGCATGGGCGGCGCGATGGATCTCGTCGCCGGCGTCAAGCGCGTCATCGTGGTGATGGAGCATTCGGCCAAGGACGGCGCCAAGCTCCTGAAGCAGTGTAACCTGCCGCTGACCGGCGAGCGCGTGGTCGACATGGTCGTCACTGATCTGGCCGTCTTCACCATCGACAAGCATGGCAATGGCGGCATGGCGCTGATCGAGCTCGCCGACGGCGTTTCGCTCGACGAGGTCAAGGCCAAGACCGAAGCCGAATTCCGCGTCGCGCTGAAGAATACGTAAGCGGGAAACGCTGGGGCGCGCAACACAATACGGTCTGCGCGTCCTTACGATTTTGGTTCAGCGATCAGGTCGGGCGATAACAACTCGATTGGTCGAAGCACCACGGGTGCTCGGACGATGTGCCCATGCCTTCAAGCGGGACCGCTCGGCACCTCGGAGAACCGGGTCAGCCAGACAACCGGGCCGATGCTGGCAGCGATGATCAGGAGGGCCGCGAGCGCGCCGTCCTCGAAATTGCCGCGGCTTGCGAACTGGTAGATCGACGTCGACAGCGTTTCGACGTTGAGGGGCCGCAAGAGCAGCGTTGCCGGGAGCTCCTTCAGGCAGTCGACGAACATGATGATGACGGCGCCAAGCATCGCGGGCCGGAGCAACGGCAGATAGATCTGCCTCAACATGACCGCCTGGCCCGCGCCGACCGTGCGTGCGCTCTCGTCATAGTCGCGCGGAATGCTGTCGAACCCGGCCTTGATCATGCCGACCGGCACCGCCAGAAAGCGAATCATGTAGGCGATGACGACGGCCGTCCCGGAGCCGACCAGGATCAGCCCCGGCAGCGAACGTCCCGTCCAGGCAGCGATCGCGCTCAGCGCGTTGTCGACCGCCAGTACGGGGGTCAGCAGGCCGAGGGCAATCACGAGACCCGGCAGCGCGTAGCCGGTTTGCGCGATGCTCATCGCCACATATCGCAGAGGATCGGGCCGAAAGCGGTGCGCGATCGTCGTGGCGAGCGCAAGCATCAGCGCCATGAGCGTCGCGAGCGCTGCATAGGCAAACGAATGGAAGGTGTGGCGCCACAGGAGCGGGTCGAAATTTGCAAGCAGTCCGCGACCGAGAGCCTGATGCGCCAGATAGAACAGCGGCACGACGAAGCCGATCAGCACCGGCAGCACGCAGACCGCGAACGCGATCCACGCTCTTGCGCCCGAAAGCGGGGTTCGCTGCCTCACATGCGGGCTTTCGGCCGAGAATTCGGCGTTGGCGTTGCGACGGCCGTAACGCTCCATCGCGATCAGGCCGGCGACGATCGCAAGCATCAGGCATGCGAGTTGCGCCGCACCGGCGAGGCTGCCGCGGTTGAGCCAGGTGGTGAAGATCGAGACCGTCAGCGTGCGGATGCCGAGATATTCGCTGGCGCCGATGTCGTTGAGCGTTTCCAGCGCGACCAGCGCCACGCCGACCGCGAGCGCCGGCCGCGCCATCGGCAGTGAAACGCGCCAGAAAACGGTCCATCGGCCGGCCCCCAGCGTCCTAGCCGCCTCGGCGAATTCGGCAGACTGAACCTGAAACGTCGCGCGCGCCGACAGATAGACGTAAGGATAGAGCACTAGCCCGATCACGAAGATGGCGCCCGGCAGCGAGCGCAGGTTGGGCAGATGGCCGAGGGCATCGCGCAACGGCAGCCAGATTGCGAGGGTGCGGTGCACCAGGCCGAGCGGTTCGAACAGGTCGGCATAGACGTAAGCCGCAAGATAGGTCGGAATCGCCAGCGGCAGCGGCATCAGCCACAGGAGCATGCCCCGGCCGGGAAAATCGTGGCGCGATATCACCCATGCAGTGCCGGCGCCGATCAGAAGTGTGAGCGCGCCGACCCCGACGAGCAGAAGCGCGGTGTCCAGGAGGGCGGCCGGCAGCACGTAGTTGATCAGGTCGTGCCACACATCGGGCGCCGGCTGCAGAGCCAGCGAAACGATCGAGATCACGGGCGCCGCGACCAGGATCGCGGTTGCGATCGCGATTGCGGTCGCGGCGCGCCCGGCGTGGGCGCGGCCTCTCAAACGAGGCCGTGCGCCCGAAGCTTCTGCCAGTTTGAGAGACGAGGGCCGCCAGAGATCAGTTGTCAAAGCCGACCTTGTCCACCAGCGAGGCCGCAGCCTTGCGGTTGGCGGCGATCTTTGCGATCGGCAACGGATCTGGGCCGAGCTTGCCGTAGCCCGCGATGGTAGAGTTGATGGCGACACCGGTGCGAACTGGGTATTCGTAATTCTGGTCGGCATACATCTGCTGCGCCTGCTCGCTGACGAGCCACTCGATCAGCTTGATGCCGTTGGCCTTGTTGGGCGCGTGCTTGGCGAGCAGCACGCCGGAGAGGTTGACGTGGGTGCCGCCGCCCTCGAAGGTCGGCAGGATGACGCGGGTCGCCTCCGCCCACGGTTTCTTCTCGGGATCGTTGTTGATCATCAGCGCCCAGTAATAGGTGTTGCCGATGCCGATGTCGCACTTGCCAGCGGCAACGTCACGGGCGGCTTCGCGATCGCCGCCCGACGGCTTCTGCGCGAGATTGGCCTTCACGCCGCGCAGCCATTCCTCGGCCTTGGCCTCACCGTACTTGGCCGTGTAGGCCGCGAACAGGGCGTTGTTGTAGATGTGCTGGCCCGAGCGAATGCAGATCTTGCCCTTCCACTTGGGATCGGCGAGCTCCTCATAGGTGATCTTGTCCTGCTTGACGCGTTCCTTCGAGGCATAGATCACGCGCGCGCGCATGGAGATGCCGGCCCAGTGTCCGTCCGGATCGCGATACTGGGCCGGCACGACCTTGTCGACCACCTCCGACTTGATCGGCTGGGTGACGCCGGCCTGCACTGCCTCGTCGATGCGGCCGATGTCCACCGTCAGCAGCACGTCGGCCGGGCTGTTGGCGCCTTCCGCCTTCATGCGCTGCTCCAGACCGGAGCTTGCGGAGACGACATTGACCTTGATGCCCGTATCCTTGCTGAAGGCGTCGAACAGCGGTTGGATCAGCTTGGTCTCGCGATAGGTATAGACGTTGACATCGCCATTGGCGGCTGCCTTCGACACGAAGGACGAGGTCAGGCTCAACACCGCCGCGGACGCGGCGAGGACGCGAAGATTGATCATAAGGGCTGCTCCAGGCGCGCGATTGAACGCCCGATTGAGTAGCGCAGGCGATGCGGCAACGTCAGCGACGCGATGTCGCGAGGGCTATGACTTAGAGGGATTCCATTATTGCTTTTAGATCGATTCTAATTAGTGGATTGAGACGTTGACGGGAAAACGATGCGCGCCGCTATGATTATGATCTTGCCGGCCACGTCTTGCTCAGGCGCTGCGACACGCTGAGCAGCCATGACATCTCCTCGCGCACCAGGCGGAAGCCGAGATTGGCGGGCGGCACGCCCTGAGCACAGCCGCCCGCGCGAGCGTCGCGGATGAAATCGGTGACATAGGCGCGGTGGGCACCTTCGGCGATACGCACCCCGCAGTTCACGGTCGGGCGGCCGGCATTGCCGGCCTCGTCGACACGCGAGCGCACGAAGCAGCTCGAGGTCCACTCCCAGACGTTGCCGGCGAGATCTTCGATGCCGTGCTCGTTCTGGCCGAATTTGCCGAACGGATAGGCCGTGGTGTCGGTGAGGTCGCGTTCGGATTCACGCTCATAGCGGCTGATCCAGCGCTTCGAAGGGTCGCTTGCATCGACCGGCACACCATCATCCTTGAATCTGGAGCCGGCGGCAAACGCCCATTCCTCGTCGCTCGGCAGGCGGTAATGCCGGCCGGTCTTGCGCGACAGCCAGCCTGCATAGGCTTCGGCATCGTGCCAGCTCACCTGCACTGCGGGGCGATCGGGCGCGATCGCCACGTCGCGATCGAGCGCGCGGCAGGCGCCATCCTGCACGCAAAGTCGATAGTCGGATGAGGAGACCTGATTTCGCATGATGTGCAGCGGCCGATCCATCCGCAGGGTGCGCAGCGGCGCTTCCGCCTGCTGGCCGCCGCGTGTGAAATCGCCGGCTTCGCGATATGAGAAGCTGCCGGGAGCGACCTCGACCATGGCCGGCTCGCCTCCCGCATTATGCGTCGCCATCTCGGAAACCAGAGGCGCAACGGCCAGCGGCCCCGCAAGCCCGGCCGCGCAGGCGAGCGCCAGTTTGAGCTTGAATGCGATCAGCATGGTCGTTCCCCGAAACAAGAAGGGGCCGGTGATGACCGGCCCCTTGTCGCGTCTAGTTGGTGCTGGCAGGCGGTATTTCGGCAGGCGCCTTCACCTGGGTCATCAGATCGTCGTTCCACTTGCCTTCGACCTTGAAGTGCGCGGTGGCGCCGAGATCGGCCGCCTCGATCAAATTATGCGTGACATAGGCATAGATGCCGGGCTGCTGGAATTTGTACAGCGCAGCTCCCGCCGAGCCGCCGCGGATGAACCAGGTCTCGAGCCCGACCTCGGGTGCATTGCCGAACTTGCCGGTCTCCCAGACATAATCGCCATGGCCGCCGATCAGATGCGGACGGCTGTCGCGATTGGCCTGCGAATGCACGATCAGCACGTTCTCGCCGACCTTGGCGGTGAGTGCATTCTTGCCGGTGAGCGCGCCGACCTTGCCGTTGAACACGACATGGGTGGGGATCAGCTTCTTCATCACCTCTTCGGTCTCGGTGAAGGCTTCGCCGGGCGAGTCGTAGGACTTGAAATTGCCCTTCTCGTCACGCGGCACGTACATGTCCTGCTCGCCGATATAGTAGACCTTGTCGTATTTCAGCGCTCGGCCCTTGCCGTCGTTCAGCCCGTCGCGCGGCAGCACCATCACGGCACCGTTCATGCCGGAGACGACGTGCCAGGGGATCATCGGGCCGCCCGGTGCGCAATGATAGACGAACACGCCGGTCTTGGTCGCCTTCCAGCGCAGCACGACCTGTTCGCCGGGGTTGATGAGCGTGAGTTCGCCGCCGCCGAGCGCGCCGGTCGCGGAATGGAAGTCGATGTTGTGCGGCATGGTGTTGGTGGCGGGATTGACCAGCGTCAGCTCGACATAGTCACCCTCGTGCACGACCATGAGCGGTCCCGGCATCGAGCCGTTGAACGTCATCGCCTGGAAGGTGGTGCCCTTGTCGTCGATGACGACCTTCTTCTCCTCGACCGTCAGCTTGAACTCGACGATCTTGGGGCCCTGCGTCGTGGCCTGCTCGTGCGCGTGCACGAAGGGCGGAGCGACCAGCTCTACCTTCTGGCGCGGCAGCTTGAGATCGCTGGCGGCGAAAGCCGGGGTCGCCAGCATCAGGGCGGTCGCGGCGGCGCTGATCAATGCGGCTCTGCGGGTGAACATCGGAAGCATCCTTCATCTGAAAAGGTTTTGATGACGGAATGCAGTGTGCGCCGATCGCGGCAAGCGTGTTTGCGCTGCAACAAGCTTCCGCCGGATTCACCTCCGCAACAGTGCTGAGGTGCTCGGCGGAGCAGGATCGGTGATACCATTTCGATCGCGTCCGAAGGCGCGATGCGATGCGGATGTCGGGGCGAGCGAACAGCGGCCGGATAGCGGTGCGGACACCCTGACACACCATTGCTCGTTGCCGACGCGTTCGGCCTTTGCTGCAACTGGCGCCACGGATTGGCGAGCGTGACCGCAACCGCATCGGCGCTCAGCGGCAACTCGTTCGCATCTTCAAGTCGGATTGCGATCTCGGCAGGACCGGCGTGCCCGGCAGGGACGTTGGCTATGGCCGGTCGTGTCGGCGGCGAAGGCAGGCGAGGTCAGGAGTACAGCACCGGCAAATGCGCGCCTGGATGAGATCTTGATCGAAGCCTTCGCGAAGAGGCGGCTAGAGGAGAGATATGGCAAGCCCGACCGTTCCCCAGATCGCCAGCGACAGCACGACGAAGACGGCGATTGCTGCGGCCAGGGCGCGCACCATGCCAGTGGAGGCTGGTGTGGCCGGGGCCGGCCGGAAGTCGTCGAAACGCGGGATATGGCCGCGGACGTCGAGCAGGGAGAGAATGAGTTCGAGTGCAAGAAGCCTCATGGCTAGCGCTCCGGATGGCCAAGCGAAGTGCCCTCATCATGGCCGGGAACCGGCCGCCGCGCTTTGCGCGAGCGCAAAGTCGTTTCCGCGCATCCGGGTTAATTGAACGCATTCCGTGATTTGCCGCGACGTCTGCGTGCGGCGGAAATTTACGAATGGATAAGACATGAGAGCTGATCTTGCGGCGGTCTATGGCGAGGAACGTCTGCCACGCTACACGAGCTATCCGACCGCACCGCACTTTTCGCCCGCGATCGGTCCGGACACCTATGCTCGGTGGCTGGCGGAACTGCCGGCGGGCGCCAGCGCGTCACTCTATCTGCACGTGCCGTTCTGCCGGGAGATGTGCTGGTACTGCGGCTGCCATACCCAGATCGTCCGCCGCGACGATCTCATCGCCGGCTATCAGCGGACGCTGCGCAACGAGATCGCGCTAACCGCCGAAACCATCGGCCGTCGGATCAAGGTCGAGCACATCCATTTCGGCGGCGGTACGCCGACGATCATGGCGCCGGAGGCTTTTGCCGAGTTGATGGCGACGATGCGCCAGAAATTCTTCGTGCTGCCTTCGGCCGAAATCGCGGTCGAGATCGATCCCCGCACACTGACCGCCGACATGGTCGAGGCCATGCGGCTCTCCGGCGTCAACCGCGCGAGCCTTGGCGTGCAGAGTTTCGATCCCGTGGTGCAGAGGGCGATCAACCGCGTGCAGAGCTTCGAGCAGACCGCGTCCGTGGTCAACATGCTTCGCGGCGCGGGCATCGAGGGAATCAATTTCGACCTGATCTACGGCTTGCCGCACCAGACCGTCGCCTCGTGCCTGGACACCGTGCGGCGCAGCCTCGCGCTCGCGCCCAACCGCTTCTCGGTGTTCGGCTATGCTCATGTGCCTGATTTCAAGAAGCACCAGCGCATGATCAACGAGGCCGTGCTGCCCGACGGCCTTGCGCGCCACGACCAGGCCTGCGCGATCGCGAATGCCCTGAAGGAGGCCGGTTACGTGCAGATCGGGCTCGATCATTTCGCACGGCCCGACGATTCCATGGCGGTGGCGTTCGAGCAGCGGACGCTGCGGCGCAATTTTCAAGGCTACACCACCGACAAGAGTGAAGTCCTGCTCGGCTTCGGCGCGAGCGCGATCGGACATCTGCCGCAGGGCTATGTCCAGAACGAGGTGCAGATCGGCGCCTATGCTCAAAGCATCGCCGCCGGCCGCTTCGCCACCGCGAAAGGCTACGGGCTCACCGACGACGACCGGTTGCGCGCCGACATCATCGAACGCATCATGTGCGAGTTCAGTGCCGATCTCGGCGACATCTGCGCCCGTCATGGCGCAGAGGCCGGCGCGATGCTGAGATCGGCGGCCCGTCTGAAGCCGCTGATCTCCGACGGCGTCGTGCGATTGGACGGCGACCGGCTCGCGGTCGCCAAGGATTCGCGCTTCCTGGTTCGCAGCGTCGCCGCCGCATTCGATGCGCATCTGGATCCCGGCAAGCAACTGCACAGCCGGGCAGTTTAGCTTGATTCATTCGGGGCGCGCGAGGCGCGAGCCCCGGAGTGATGGCGGCGGAACTGGCAACAGCTTGCGCTTCAACAAAGAGACTTCCGCCCGCGCCTTTATCGTCAATTCGGAACGGAGTTGTCCATGCCCTTCGGATCCGACGATCTGGTCGATGACATCATGCGCACGGCGCCGCACACGATCCGCGTGTTTCTCGCCTTCAGGATGGCCTGCGTCGGCTGTCCGATCGCGACCTTCCACACCGTGGATGATGCCTGCCGCGAACATGGCATCGACCGCGACAAATTCCTCGCTGCATTGAGCGATTGCGTGCCGGCGTGAAACGGTCTGGAATCGCGCGGGCGCGCGCGTTCCCGCAGGAGGGAGCGCTTTCGCCGTAAGCGGAAGCGCCCCTCACCCCTGTCAGCGGAGGCATCCAGGCGTCGGCTCTCACGCCGCGCCGCTGTCGGCATTCCGCTCCGCCAACACGACGATCTTGTGCGGTTCGCGCAGGATGATGCGCTGGCGGCCGCTCTCCACGAGGCCTTGGCTCTCCCAGCCGCTCAGGATGCGGCTGACGGTGTGCAGCGTGGTGCCGGTCATCTGCGCGATGTCCTGGCGGCTGATCGGGAAGTCGATCTCGATGCCGTGGTCGAGTTTCCTGCCGGACTGCTTGGCGAGGCGCAGCAGCGCGTGCGCAATGCGTTGCTCGACCTGCTGGGTGGACATTTCCAGGATGCGGGTGTGACTCTCCTGAAGCCGGGTGCCGACGGTCTGGAGCGTGTTGGCGGCAAGCGCCGGAAACCGCTCGACCAACCGCGGCCAGGCCGAGGTCGGCCAGATCAGCACCACGCTGTCGTCGACCGCCATCGCCGTCGCCGGATAGCGCGCGGCTCCGATCGCCATCGCGAGCCCGAATGTTTCGCCGGGCGCGACATAGCGTACCACAATCTGCTCACCGGTCGGCGTGGTCTTGGCCGCGCGGACATGACCGTGCAACAGCAGGAAGAAGGATTGCGCGTCGGCCCCCTGCTCGAAGATGGCACTGTTCCTGGAGAAGCGGGCCGAGCGGGCCTCACGCAGGATCTCGTCCAGAGCTTCCGGCGTCATCCCCGCGAACAGCGGCAAATGCGCAACCAGCGATGTGTCGACCTTGGCCATTCTGCCTCCTTGGCGCTCGGGAGTGTGATGGCACCTGCAATCGTCCTGGTGTTTGCGGTAGCGCAAAACGGACCGGTCGGGTGGCGGTATTTTTCCAAACAATGATCTGGATTTATTGGAGTTGATGCCATGGCTGGCGCCCGATCCCGTAACTTTGCGGGCTGGCCGCTGTTCGCGAACAGCTTTCGGCCCTTTTTCCTGCTCGCCGCGATCCAGGCGGCGCTGTCGATCCTGGCCTGGCTGCCGATCTTCTATGGCGAATTGTCCGTGAGTTCCGCATTCGGGCCACGCGACTGGCACATCCACGAGATGCTCTATGGCTTCCTGCCCGCTGTCATCACCGGGTTCCTGTTCACGGCAATCCCGAACTGGACGGGGCGGCTGCCGATCCAGGGCAGGCCGCTGGGGGCGCTGCTGATGGTCTGGCTCGCCGGGCGCATCGTTGTGACGATGTCGGCCGATGTCGGCTGGGCGTTTGCGCTGATCGTCGATGCCGCCTTCCTGGCATTGGTCGTCGCCGCCGCGATGCGCGAGATCATCGCAGGCGGCAACTGGCGCAACCTGCCTGTGGTGGGGCTGGTGCTCGTTCTGCTCGCCGGCAACATCGCCTTCCATGTCGAAGCGCACGACCAGGGCGCCGCCGATGTCAGCATCCGCGTCGGCATCAGCGTGGTCATTCTGCTGATTGCGTTGATCGGCGGCCGTATCATTCCAAGCTTCACCCGCAACTGGCTGGTCAAGTTCAATCCCGGCCGACTGCCCGTGCCGTTCGGACGCTTCGACGGCGCCGTGATCGGATGCAGCGCGCTCGCGCTCGTCTCATGGATCGTGGCGCCGTCGAATGCCGTCACCGGAATTGTGATGGCACTTGTCGGCGGGCTGCACTTGGTGCGGCTTGCGCGCTGGGCCGGCGATCGCACCTTCCGCGAGCGGCTGCTCGTGATCCTGCATGTCGGCTACGTCTTCGTGCCGTTCGGCTTCATCCTGCATGCCCTGGCGGTTTTCGGTGTGCTGCCGCCAAGCGCCGGCATCCACGCCTGGATGGCGGGTGCGGCGGGAACCATGACGCTCGCAGTGATGACCCGCGCGAGTCTCGGCCACACCGGACAGGCGTTGACGGCTTCGCCGGCGATCCAGGGAATCTATGCTGCGGTCATCGTCGCGGCTCTGACCCGGGTCGCTGCCGTCGTGTTGCCCGCGCATGGCGATGTGTTGCTGCACATCGCCGCTTGCGGCTGGATCGTCGCTTTCCTCGGATTTGCCATTGCGTTCGGTCCGCTGCTCGCCGGCAGCCGGTGGCGTGGCCTCGCCACGATGGGCGTGCCCGCTCCCGCACGCTGAACTCAAGCTGCAGTCGCCGTGGGCGGTGCCGTCACGGGCCGGACGCCCTTGCGCCATTCGGTGATGGTGCAGCCGAACCGACTGCGGAACCAGCGCGCCATGGCACTCTGCGCGGAAAAGCCAAGTTGCATCGCGATGTCAGCCAGCGGCCGGTCGGGGTCGTCGATCAGCTGGATCACGAGATCGGCGCGTTGCGTGTCCAGGATGGCCGAGAAGCTGGTGCCCGATGCTGCGAGGCGGCGGTGGATGGTGCGGCGGGTGCAGGCGAGATGCTCGGCGACGCGCTCGACCGTGCAGTCGCCGCCGGCAAGGAGGAGACGTACGACCTCGTCGACCTTCTGCTCCCAGCTTGCGGGCCGTGTTTCGATCGCCTCGATCCGCTTGCGCAGATAGCTCGCGATCAGCGGATGCGCGCTCGGGATCCGACGTTCCATATCGTGCGCGGACAACACGATCGCGTCATCCCTCGCGTTGAAGATCACGCGGCAGCCGAAGAATTCGCGATAGCGCTTGCGATCGTGCGGCGGCGGATGATGCAGGTGCACCTCCTGCGGCCGCCAGTCGTGCCCGAACAGCGACCGGATGATGCGGTGGACGCTGCCGAGCGCCACGTCGATCGACTGCCGCGGCGCGCTCGGTTTCCGGCCGCGCAGACGCATCGTGATGGTCACGGTCTGCTTGCTGCGCGCAACGTCCAGCCGCATGCCATCATGATGGATATGGATGAAGCGCGAGAACGCATCGATCGCCTCACCGACGGTCGCTTGTTCGCGCACGATCAAGCCGACCGCGCCGAAATTGGTCAGGCCGCCGCGCTCGGCGAGACGCAAGCCGAAATCTTCGGCACCGGACGCCTCCGCGGACAATTCGAGCAGACGGCGCAGGCCGGCGACGGCAATGGGCGTGTCGGGCTTGTCGAGGCAGGCTGGCGGCAGCCTGGCCTTGCGCATCATCTGCCTGGGGTCGAGCCCGACCGACCGGGCGACCTCCGGATAGTAACTCAGGCTCGAGCTGCGAATGAGGTCGGTCATGCGAACCGTTCCTGCCAGCTGTTCCCGCGGATGTCCCGAAATGTAAATTTTCTGTCCCGGTCAGTCAAATCCAGGAACCGTGCGGAACATACATAGGGGAAACCGAAGCACGGGCGTGAATGCCGTGTTTACGACGGCGCGGCAGGGCGATGGAGCCCGCTACCGTCTCGGGCCCTTTGACCAAGACATTGCTGGATCGGGATCATGCCGGGAAACACGCTTTCCAAGGGTGAGATATTCGTCATCGACGCCGACGCTGCCTCCCGCGAGCAACTTTCGAGCGCGCTCCAACAGAACGCCTACGAGGTGATCTGTTTCGCCGACAGTGCGTCTCTCTTGTCCGCCGCAAGGGCGCGGATGCCCGCTTGTGTACTCTTGGAGCTGCCGCCCGATCGCTCCGGCCTCGACCTGCTCAAGCGGCTGCGCGGGGAGAACTGCATGGCGCCCGTGCTGGTGACTTCGGCGAACGGCAGCATCGCCATGGCGGTCGACGCCATCAAGAGCGGCGCGGCCGACTTCATCGAAAAGCCGTTCCGCACCCACGACATCGTCGGCCGGATCGATGCCGCCATCGACGAATTCGCGCAGCCCGGCGCGGGCCGACGACGCTGGCTGACAGGCTGCGAGCCCTTGACCGCGCGCGAGGGCGACGTGCTCGAGCATCTCGCCGCCGGCCTCACCAACAAGGAGATCGCCCGGCGGATGCATCTGAGCGCGCGGACCGTCGAGGGCTATCGCGCCAGCATCTTGAAGAAGGCCGGCGCCCGCAACGTGACCGATCTGCTCCGGCGCATCTTCGGCCAGGGTTCGCCCACACAGGTCTGAGGCTCGGCCGCGGCCGCGCCGATGCGTTCCGCGGCCATGCTGCTGCCGCGGCTGCGCCCCACGGAAACCCCAATCGAACCAGTTCCTTTCCCGCCGCGTCTCATCACGATGGCGAGGCATTTCATCGCGCGCGTCCGGCTGGCGGCGCGGCGATACCGGCAGGAGGGACTTCATGCGCATCACCGCAAAATGGTTGGCAACCACGAGCTTGGTCCTGGTGACCGCGGCTATCGCATGGCCGTCATGGGCGGCCAACGTGGACGCCACGTCGGCGATCGACACGGTCACCGTCTATCCCGACGGCGCCACCGTCACCCGCGTCATTTCGTTGGATATCGCCTCCGGGGACTCGACGCTGGTCGCCAAGGATTTTCCGCTCTCGCTCGATCCGTCGTCCCTCCGCGTCGAAGGCGAGGCGGGCGCCAAGCTCACCATCGGCACGATCGACGCGCGGCCGCCGAGGACGGCGCAGCCAGCCAACCTCCCCGAGCTCGATAAGCGCATCGAAGCACTGAGAGATCAGCGGGCCGATCTGCAAGGTGCGATCGACTCTGCCGACGCCCGGCGTAAATTTGCGCAGCATTTTGCCGAAGCCTCCCCCGCCGGCCTCGGCGAGAAGGGCGAGGCGCGGCCGATCACCGAATGGCGCGCGGCGTTTGCGGCGGTTGCCGAGGAGATCGCGACCGCTGACACCGCAATCCGCGAAGCCACCCGAAAACAGCGCGAGATCGACCGACAGATCGCGCAATTGGAAGCCGAGCGCTCGGCCAAGCCGCCGAGCAAGCTGGAAGTGCGGATCGACGTCGCCTCGGCGGCTGCGACCAAAGCGACATTGCGGGTGACCTACGCCGTGCGCAACGCGCGCTGGGTGCCGCTCTACGACGCCCGGCTCGATACCGGCGCCAAGGATCGCAAGCCACAGCTCGAACTCGTCCGTCGCGCCGAGGTCACGCAGTCGACCGGCGAGGACTGGTCGAACGTGACGCTCGGCGTTTCCACGGTTCGCATCGGCCGCGGCGGCAGCGCTCCGGAGCTGAACTCGCTGATGGCGCAATATCCGCAAGTGCCGAAGCCCCTTGCACTCGGCAGCGCTTCGGACCTGGCGCGGCCCGCGCCAACCGCCCGCCAGCGTTCGGCGCAGTTCGAGCCCATGTCCAAGGTCGCAGAGGCGACCGAGCGCGCCGACGAGCAACAGGCCGTCGCCGAGATCGGCGATTTCCAGGCCACCTTCAAAATTCCCGGCCGCGTCAGCCTCGGCGCTGCCGAGGGTGCCAAGAGCCTGCGCATCGCTTCCATGACCGTACCGGCCGATCTCGCGGTTCGCGCGGCACCGGTGATGGATCCGACCGCCTTCCTCGAAGCCAGCTTCAAGCAGACCGACGATGCCAGTCTCTTGCCGGGCAAGGTCGCGATCTACCGCGACGGCACCTTCGTCGGCCGTGGCAAGATCACGGCGTCCGCCAAGGACGACATCGTGCGGCTCGGCTTCGGCGCCGACGACAAGGTCAGAATCGAGCGCGCCGTGCTCAAGCGCAACGAGGGCTCGGCGGGCTTGCTCGTGACGACGTCGAAGACCGACGAGCGTTCGTTCAAGACCACGATCCGCAACGGCCATGATTTCCCGATCAAGGTCGCGATCGAGGATCAGCTGCCGGTCAGCGAGAACGAGGACATCGTCGTCGAGATGCTGCCCTCGAGCACCCAGCCGACTGCAAGCAACATCCGCGACAGGCGCGGCGTGCTGGAATGGTCGTTCGATGCCAAGCCCGGCGAGGTCAAGGACATCAACTTCGCCTGGCGCATCCGCTGGCCCAAGGACAAGAGCATGGTGATCGTGCCGGCGGGGTAGGGAGCAGTCGCGCCGCAAAGAAGGTGCGCCCCCTCTCCCGCTTGCGGGAGAGGGCTGGGGTGAGGGCTCTTTCCTCTGGGGGAGTCTTCGTTGTTGAGACACCCTCTCCCCAACCCTCCCCCGCAAGCGGGGGAGGGGGCGCACCATCTTCGCGGGTTTGACTGCGGGCTAAATTCCAGTCTCAACCGCCCGCATCGATTGCGGCAATACAAACGGCACGCCATCGGTCTGATGGACGACTGCGTCGATCTCGAAGATATCGCGGATGATCTCGCGTGTGACAATCTCCGCGCGCGGCCCGTCGGCGACGAGCCGGCCGCCATTCAGCACGATCAGCCGGTTGGCGAAGCGGATCGCGAGATTGAGATCGTGCAGGATCGCGATGACGGCGGTGCCGGCAGCCGCGCGGCGGCGCGCCGCTTCGACGAGGTCGATCTGGTGACGCAGATCGAGGCTCGAGGTCGGCTCGTCCAGCAGCAAAAGCCCGGGGCCGTGCTCGGCCTCGCCGCAGGCGAGCTGCACCAGCACGCGCGCGAAATGGGCGCGCTGCTGCTCGCCGCCTGACAGCGTCGGCAACTGCCGTTCGCGGAAATGTGCGAGGCCGACCTCGTTCAGGGCGGAGTCGACCAGCGGTCCAGCCTCGCGCGAGCTGCGCTCGCCTGCTCCCATCAGCACGATCTCCTCGACCGTGAACGGGAAGGTGACGTTGATGTGCTGGGACAGCATCGCGCGGCGCGCGGCAAGCTCGCGCGGCGTGAAGCTGCCGATGTCGCGCTGCTTCAGGCGCACCTCGCCTGCGCTCGGGCGAAGATCGCCGGAGAGCAGCCGCAGCAGTGTCGACTTGCCGGCGCCGTTCGGGCCGATGATGGCGACCATCTCGCCCGTCGTAACCGTCAGGCCGACGCCATCGAGCAGCGTCGCGCGGCCGGCGCGTCTGCCTAACGCTCGTGCCTCGATCACCGTGTTCATAGCGAGGTGAGCCCGCGCTGCCGCAGCAGGATGAAGAGAAAGACGGGCGCGCCGACGGCGGCGGTCAGGATGCCGATCGGCATCTCCGCCGGCGCCACGATGGTGCGCGCCAGCGTGTCGGCGCCGACCATCAGGATGGCGCCGAGCAGCACCGAGGCCGGCAGCAGCAGGCGATGCGCCGGCCCGATCACGAGGCGGAGCAGATGCGGCACGACGATGCCGACGAAGCCGATGACGCCGCTGATCGACACCGCGACGCCGGTCATGGCGGAGACCATGACGATCGAGATCCGCTTCAGGCGTTCGACATCGACCCCGCCGTGGAACGCGTCGGCCTCGCCGAGCACCAGCAGATCGAGACCGCGCGCGATGAAGACGCAGGCTGCCAGCCCGATGACGAGGATCGGCGCGAGCACGGCGGCCTTGGTCCAGGTCGCGCCGCTCATCGAGCCGAGCATCCAGAACGTGATATCGCGCAGCTGACGGTCGTCGGCGATGAACACGAGCAGCCCGATGCCCGCGTTCGCGATCGCGGTGATGGCGACGCCGGCGAGCAGGAAGATCGCAATCGAGGTCCGCCCCGATCGGCTGGAGATGCCGTAGAGGATTGCGGTGGTCGCCAGCGATCCCGCGAAGGCCGCGAGCGGCAACAGCTCGGTCTGCAGAAAGCGCAGCGCCTCGCCGAAGCGCGAATCGGTGAAGACGATCGCGCTCGCGGCTGCCAGCGCGCCGCCGCTGGAGACGCCGACCAGGGCGGGATCGGCGAGCGGATTGCGAAACAGCCCCTGCATGATCGCGCCGGCAGCGGCAAGCAGGCCGCCGACCATCGCGGCTGCCGCGATCCGCGGAATACGGATCGACCACAGAACGAGCTGGTCGCGAACCGTCATGGCAGTGCTTTCGCCGGCAAGGCCCAGCGCGGCAGGCAGCCGGGAGAGAGGGATGCCGGCGGCGCCGACGGTCAGCGCGACGATCGCTGTCACCGCGAGCACCGCGATCAGGACAGGAATCGCGAAGGATGCGGACCGCCGTCTCGCGCTTCGTCGCGGGCTCGGTGCTTCGATCCCGACCGCCACGCTCATTGCCGGCAATTCGCCGCCGACAGGGCCGACGTGAACGCGCCGCCATGGTCGGCCAACGCCGGATAGAGCTTGATGGAGAGATCGCGCGCCGCCGCCGCCGTCCGCGGCCCGAAGCCGAGCAGATAGAGCCCGTCCATGGTGATGAAGCTCTTGTTGGCCGCAACCGGCGTCAGCGCAAAACCGGGATGAGCATAGATCGCGTCGGCCTGGAGCGACTCCCTGCCGCGCTCGATCGACAGCACGAATTCGGGCCTGGCCGCCACGATCGCCTCGTCGCCGATCATCTTGTAGCCGTCGTAATCGTCCACCGCATTGGTCGCGCCCGCGAGCTGGATGATCTCGTCGGCCGCGGTCTTGTGGCCGGCCACCATCGCCCGCCCGTTCTGAAGCGACATCACGAACATCACGCGCACCGGCTTCGTCACCTTGGCGCGCAGTGCGCGGAGCTGCGCAAGATCCGCGCCGACGGCGGCGCGCAGACATTCGGCACGCGCATCGACACCCATGGCGTGGCCGACAAGTCTTATCTTCTCGATCAGGCCTTCCTCGGAGAAGGTCTCGGGCACCAGCACCAGCGGCACCTTCGCCGTCTCCAGGATCTCCATGGTCTCGCGCGGGCCCGAGCCCTGGATCGCCAGGATCAGGGTGGGATTGAGGCCGAGCACGCCCTCGGCGGAGATCTGGCGCATGTAGCCGACATTGGGTTTGTCGCGCAGCGCCGCCGGCGGATAGAGGCTCGTCGTATCGACGCCGACCAGCCGGCTCTCCAGCCCCAGCGCATAGAGGATCTCGGTGATGGCGCCGCCGATCGAGACGGTGCGCGCGAAGTCGTTCACCGCGACCTCGCGATTGCGCGCGTCATGTACGGTGATGCCGGCCGCGTGCACGGCAGACGCGAGCGCGATCGTGCCGGCGAGCAGGACATGAGCGAAGGTGCGACAAAATGCCATTGCAGGTTACTTCGTCAGGATCAGCTTGTTCTGCGAGGTCAGGCGCAGGCGATAGCTGTCCTCGCCATGCGCGATGATGATCTCGCGCTCGGTCGCAAACAGCTCGCGGCTGTCGATCCGGCTCCCTCGCATGGTGAGGGTTCTCGTTGTTGCAGAAGGGCTTCCTGCCGGCCCTGCCGCGCCGCTGCCGCTGTCTCCGGATGCTGCTGACATTGTTGTTGTGATGCGCTCTCGAAATCTCTGACGTGTCCTGCCTTGTATAAGCGGCGCGAGGCGCATTCCAACGGCAGCAATTTTACAATCGATATAAACTGCAATCAGTTGTCATTGACCGTCAGAGTGTTGCCACGTTACCAATTATGTCAGCGGGGTACGTCCCCGCGGTTTGAGAACATCAGCCAGCCCAGTCGTTCGCGTTGCGAACGCGCGCCAGCCAAGAGACTCCAAAATTAAAGCGAAGTGCAGGCTGGGGCTGTTATGGCTGGCGAGGCTAGGTATTCGCGCGCCCTGATCTTGGGCGCGTCGGTGGCTTCAATTGCGGCATTGGTGACGGAGAGCAGTCTCGCGCAGACCGCATCGCCGCAAGCCGAAAGTGCGGCGTCGGAGCGGCCGAAGCAGGCAAAGCGCAAGCCGGCCAAGCCGCAGGTCGCGCAGCCGGCAACGCCCGCCGTCATGAATGCGCACGCGCAAGTGGGCGGTACCGCACCCGTGCAGACGCTCGATACCATCACGGTCGCCGCGACCAAGACCCCGGAGCGGGCGATCGATGCGCTCGCGCCCGTCAGCTCGATTTCGCTCGACAAGATCCAGGGGCTTCAGCCCAACCGGCTGTCGGACATCTTCTACGCCATTCCCGGCGTGTCGTTTCAGGAGCGCGGCGACGATCCCGCGACCGTCATCAACATTCGCGGCTTGCAGGATTTCGGGCGCGTCGCGGTCGTCGTCGATGGCGCGCGGCAGAACTACCAGCGCACCGGCCACAATGCCAACGGCTCCTTCTTCCTCGATCCTGAATTGATCGGCGGCGTCGACGTCGTGCGCGGCCCGACCGCCAACATCTACGGTTCCGGCGCGATCGGGGGCCTGGTCTCGTTCCGCACCAAGGATATCAACGACGTGCTGCGCCCCGGCGAGCGCTGGGGCGTCGATCTCTCGGGTTCCTACGGCTCGAACAACAATCGCGGCCTGGGCTCGGTGTTCGGCGGCGTGCGCGCCACGCCCGACGTCGATATATTCGGCGGCGCGGTCTACCGCACGCAAGGCAATTACAAGGACGGCAACGGCACCGAGATCGGCAACACCGGCAATCAGGTCGAGGCCGGGTTGATGAAGCTCACGGTGCGGCCGGCCCTCGGTCACGAGGTCAAGTTCGGCGCCGTCTTCCAGGACTATCAATACGATATCGGCCAGTTCAACCGCGGTCCGGTGATAACGGCAGCACAGCGCGCGCTCTATCAGGGCTCGTCGGTCTACGCTTCCGATGCGAAGAACTACACCGGGACCATCACCTGGAACTATTCGCTGCCGAGCGACAATCTGTTCGACTGGCACATGTCGATCTACGGCAATCGCGTCGACAACGACCAGACCAAGACCTATCACTATTCCACGTCCGGCGGCGCCTATTGCGGGACGGGCAATTTCGGCAACAACATTTCGGGCTGTGTCGGCGACAAGCGCGGCTATGTCCTCGATACCTACGGCATCGACGTCAACAACACCACGCGATTCAACGTGGGCGACTGGCGCAATGCCGTCACCTGGGGCATCGACGCCTTCCAGGACGACGTGATCACGACCGACAGCCGCGGCAATTCCAACATCACGACGCCGAGCGGCATTCGCACCGTGTCGGGCGGTTTCCTTCAGCTGAAGCAGAACTACGGCACCTGGTTCGAGGCGGTGAGCGCGATCCGCTATGACCGCTACGACCTCGATGCCGGCAAGACCAGCGCCGGCGGCGACCGCTTCTCGCCTAAGATCACGCTCGGCGTCACGCCGGTTCCGGGCTTTCAGCCCTATGTCAGCTACGCCGAAGGCTATCGCGCGCCGTCGATCACCGAGACCGTGATCTCCGGCGCACATGCGACCGGTGGCGGACCGGCCTTCTTTCCCTGTCCAGACGGCACCGTAGGCCTGTTCTGCTTCCTGCCAAACCCGAACCTTCGTCCCGAGGTCGGCAAGAACAAGGAAGTCGGCATCAACCTGAAGTACGACAACATCTTCAGCGCCAACGACTCGTTTCGCGGCAAGATCAATCTCTTCCGCAACGATGTCAGCGACTACATCGACCTCGTCGCTTCGGCGCCGGCCGCGGTGCCGCCGTTCGGTTCGTACAGCCAGTACTACCAATACCAGAACATCGCCAATGCCCGCATCGAGGGCTTCGAGGCGGAGACGATGTACGATGCCGGCAGCTGGTTCATCGGCGTCGCGGGGCACTACATCAAGGGCAAGAACGTCCAGACCAATATCGGGCTTGCGACCATCACCCCGACCAAGGTCGTCACCACCGGCGGCGTCCGCCTGCTCGATCGTACCCTGATCCTGTCGGCGCAGTGGGCGTCATACGGCCCCAACAACGACGTGCCGGCCAACTATATCCGCTCGACCGGCTACGATCTCGTCAATCTGTACCTGACCTACAATGCGACCAGGGATATCGTGATCTCGGCCTCGATCGACAATCTCTTGAACCAGTACTACCGGCCTTACGCCATTCCGGGCAGCTCGACCGACGGCACGTCGCAGAACGACGTGCTGTGGTCGAGCCCGGGTCCGGGCAGAGTCTACAAGGCCGGAATGAAGATCCACTTTGGAGGTGCGTAAGCCGACCGGCGCCGCAGCTCCACAACCTCCGCCGGGCCGCGCTGATGCTCCAGCGGCGCGTATTCGTCTTGATAGCAAGGAGAGACCTTTATGTTCATCGCTATGAATCGCTTTCAGGTGAAACCCGGCTCGGAAGCTGCGTTCGAAACCGTCTGGCGGACGCGGGAGTCCTATCTCGGCAGCATGGCGGGTTTCGTCGAATTCCATCTGCTCAAGGGGCCGGTCGCCGAGGACCACACGCTGTATTCCTCGCACACGGTGTGGATCGACAAGGCGGCCTTCGAGGCCTGGACGCGCTCGGAGGAATTCCGCCGCGCCCATGCGCGCGCCGACAACAAGACCGGCGAGAGCCTCTATCTTGGTCATCCCAAGTTCGAAGGGTTCGAGGTCATCATGACCGAGCGCACGGCGAGCGCGGCCGCCTAGATCGCGGCCGAGCACGAAAGGGAGCCGGACATGCCGAGCACCGATCTCAAGACGTATATGGCCGACAATCCCGGTGCGGTGATCGAGGACGTCGCGCGCGAGCGCAAGGTCACCCCGCGCGCGGTGATCGAGGCGCTGCCGTCTGCCATGATGCGCATCGGGGGCGGCGAGCACTTTGCTGCCGTCATGCAGGACATCGCGGAATGGGGCGAGGTCACCCTCATCGTGCACACGGATGATGCGATCTTCGAGTTCACGGGCCCAATTCCCGCGGGCGAGATCGGCCGCGGCTATTTCGACCTGATGCAGCCGAAGGGCCTGCACGGCCATCTCCGCCACGAGCGGTGCGCGGCCGTTGCCTTCATCGAGCGCCCCTTCATGGGCAAGTCGTCCGCCTTCGTCGCCTTCGTCAACGCCGATGGCGGCATCATGTTCAAGGTGTTTGTCGGCCGGGACGAAACCCGGGCGCTACGCGGAGACCAGTTGGCGCGGTTTCGGCAACTTGCGGACCGGATCGCGGGCGCCCCAGAGGCCTAGCTCGTTTCAACCTGACGGGAGATCGGGATGCAGTGCAATTCCAGGCTTCGGCATGCAATCCTAGCCATCGCGCTGGCGCTCGCGCCGGCACCGGCCTTCGCGATCGACGAAGCCCTGTTGCCGCGCAATCTGTCGCCCTGGGGCATGTTCGTCAGCGCCGACATCATCGTGAAGACGGTGATGGTCGGGCTCGCCATCGCCTCGCTGGTGACGTGGACGGTGTGGCTCGCCAAGACCATCGAGCTGCGCCGCAAGGGCTCGCTCGCCTTGCAGCGGACGCGCGCCCTCGAGGGCAACATGACGCTGGCCGAGGCATCCGCAAGGGCTGGCGACGCGCGCGACGCGGTCGCCCAGCTCATCCAGTCCTGCGCCAGGGAGGCCGAGCTCTCCGGCGGCATTCTCGACGACGGCCTGCAGGAGCGGGTGGCGCTGCGGCTAGAGCGGGTCGAGGCGGCGATGTCGCGGCAGATCGCGCGCGGCACCGGCGTGCTCGCGACCATCGGCGCCACCGCGCCGTTCGTCGGCCTGTTCGGCACCGTCTGGGGCATCATGAATTCCTTCATCGGCATCTCCGAGAGCCATACCACCAGTCTTGCGGTCGTCGCGCCGGGCATTGCGGAAGCGCTGCTTGCGACCGCCCTCGGTCTCGTCGCCGCGATTCCGGCGGTCGTGATCTACAATCATCTCGTCCGCGGCATCGCCAACTACCGCGCCCTGCTCGGCGACGCCTCGGCGCAGCTCATGCTGCTGGTCAGCCGCCAGCGCGACCACGGCCATCTCCGCCTGGCGCGGGCTGCGGAGTAGGCCATGGCCACCAAGCTCGGCGCAGCCACGGGATCGCCGCTCAAGCGCGGTGACCCCAGCGATCTCGACGTCACCCACGAGATCAATGTCACGCCGTTCATCGACGTGATGCTGGTGCTCCTGATCATCTTCATGGTGGCGGCTCCGCTTGCCACCGTCGACATCGGCGTCGATCTGCCGGCCACCGCGGCCGAACCGGCGCCGCGGCCCGACAAGCCGGTCTTCGTCACCGTCAAGCCGGATCTTTCGATCGCGGTGGGTGAGGATATCGTGGGTCGCGACGCGCTCAGCGGCTCGCTCGATGCAGCCACCAAAGGCCGCAAGGACGAGCGCATTTATCTGCGCGCCGACAAGGCCGTTTCCTATGGCGACCTGATGGACGTGATGAACACCTTGCGCAATGCCGGCTATCTCAAGGTCGCGCTGGTCGGCCTCGACGGACGCAGCTGATGGCCGCGAACGCCTTCGCCCTGCACGAGCCGCTCGGCGAGCACGAGGGCGCACGCTGGGGTGTCTCGGCGGCCGTGATCGTGGCGTTGCACGTTGCTGCCGCGCTGCTTGCGGCGAGCTGGCTCAAGTCGCAGCCCGAGCAGGGCGTCAGCCTGCCGGCGATCATGATCGACATGGCCCCGGTGACCTCGGCGCCGCAGCCGACGCAGGACGTCCTCGCCCCGGGGCCGGTGATGCAAGAGGCCGACGCCTCGCCGCCGGAACCCGTGCAGCAGCAGGCCATCGAGGACACCATCGCGCCGACGCCGCCGCAGGAGAAACCGGAGGTCGTCGCGCCACCGGAGCAGAAGCTTGAGCCGACGCCGGCCAGGCCCGAGCCGGCGAAGACCGTGCCGGTCGAAAAGCTCGCTCCAGTGAAGCCGAAGGTGGTTCGCCGCGAGGCGAAGAAGCCGTCGGAGGCGACGCCCGCGCCGCGTACCAGCGCACCGCCGCGCGCCGAGCGCGAGGCGCCGATGGCATCCGCCATGAGTGCGGGTGCGATGGCCTCCGCGATTGCATCCTACAATCAACGCGTCCGCGCGCATCTGATGCGCTTCCACCAATATCCGTCAGGTGGGGGCGGCCAGCGCGGCGTCGCGAGGCTGAGCTTCACCCTCGGCCGCAGCGGGCAAGTCAGGTCCAGCCGCCTCGGCGGCTCGTCCGGCGTCGCCGCCTTCGACGCCCAGGCCATGGCGATGATCCGCCAGGCCTCGCCGTTCCCGCCGTTTCCGGATGAGATCAGGAACGGTTCGATGAGCTTTTCGATCCCGGTGGAATTCACGGTGAGGTAGTGTACCGCCGCCGCAAACTCGGCCGTCGTCCCAACAAAGATCGGCAACTCCGATCTCGTTCGACAACCGCTCCCTGCGGCTATGCGTCCCGGCTTTCGCCGGGACGAATAGCCGAGCTTGTGGCAGCTGTGGAGAGGCCGATCTGCTACTTCGCCTTCAGGAAATCCGCGACCTCGAGCAGCACGAACTCGTTGTCGTCGGCCTTGTTGGGATCGCGGCTGGAGGAGAACGGCAGGTTGTTGTCGTTGCCGACGATGATGTGGGTGTCGTCGACGCGATCGACGTTCTCGATGGTGAAGAACGGGAAGGTGTAGACGCCGTCGTTGAGCGGCTTCTTCGCCTTCTTGTCGGGATCCCTGATCTTCATCAGGTCGATATAGCCGATCTTGCGCACGGGCTTGCCGACATTGGCGTCGGAGAGCTCGATCTTGTAGACGCGCTTGAACTTGGCGAGGTCAGGGAAGCAGCTCTCGCCGCGGGTGCCTTGCGGGCAGGCCTTGTCGGCGGTGCCTTCGCCATTGTCGCGCTCGATGATGAGGCCAGAGGCCTGATCGATCATGTTGAAGTCGCCGATGGCGTTGCCGTTCTGCTCGAACACATACTGCCAGTAGCGGCCGGTGAACTTCTCCGCGGCGACGTCGAATTCGAGGATGCGGGCGGCTTCCTTGCCGTCGACCTTCTCCCAGTCCTTTTTCTCGGCATCCCACAGCGGTCCTTCGAGCAGGCCGTAGAGGAACTTGCCGTCTTTCGACGAGGCGAAGCCCTCATAGCCCTTGGAGCGGCGGAGATTGACATTGGTGTAGGTCGCGCCCGGCGCACCGGGCGTCGCGACGGCCCAATTGTCCGGCGAGCGCACCGGCTTGCCGTCGGCAACCGTGTCGAACACGCCGAGGATCTTGCCCGACTTGTCGGCCTTCAGGATATAGGGGCCGAACTCGTCGCCGATCCAGAAGGTGTCGCCGACGATCTGGAAGCCTTCGGTGTCGAAATCGGAGCCGGTGAGATAGCGCTTCTGGGTATCCTCATGCACGATGCGGAAGGGCACCTTCTTGTCGGGATCGTGCAGGAAGATGGTCTCCTGTCGCTCGATCTTGCCGCTCGCCCAATCCATCTTGTAGCGGTTCAGGTACAGCATCGAGTCCGGCGAGTTGGCGCGCGCGCCCATGCCGTTGTCGGTGATGACCCAGAAGCTGCCGTCGGGCATGGTCTTGATGCCCGAATGGCCCTGGAGTGGCTGGCCCTTGAACGGCAGCGACACGCCGGTGGGACGTTCGTAGGACTTGCCCATGACGGTGCCAAGCGCGTCGACCCGCTTGCCGGTGGTATATTTGCCTGCAGTCTTGAGATCGGCGGGTGCGTCAGCCGGCGCTTCGATGAACGACTCGGCCGGCATCACCACGTGGCCGGCGAGCTTGGCCGGGAATTCGCCTTCGCTCTGCGCCAGCGCAGAACTGGCGGTGAGAATGATCGTTGCGACGGTGCTGAGAAGGGTCGCGCGCATGTGCGTCTCCTGTTGTGGACGCACGCCTTATGCGGACGGCACGTTGCAGTTTTGTGAAGCCGGGCCAAAGGCCGCAGGCCCGGCTACTTTTTGGCGGCGAGGAGATCGGAATCGGGTTCGGTGACGCGTGATCCGATCTCGTTGCGCCTCAGGCAATCTTGCGAGCGAGGAAATCGCGGATCAGGGGCGTCACCTCGTCGAACCTGTCCTCGAGCAGGAAGTGGCCGGAGTTGATGAGATGAAACTCCACCTGGGGAAGGTCGCGCTTGTAAGGATGGGCGCCGTCGGCCGGAAAGATGAAATCATTCTTGCCCCACACGATCAGCGTCGGCGGCTTGTGCTTGCGGAAGTAGGCCTGCACTGCCGGGTATAGCGGCAGATTGGTCCGGTAGTCGTAGAACATGTCCAGTTGGATCTCGTTGTTGCCGGGCCGGTCCAGCAGCGCCTGGTCATGGACCCAGTTGTCGGGCGAGATGCGGCTCACGTCGGACATGCCGTCGGTGTACTGGAATTTGGTCGTCTCCAGGGTCAGCAGCTTCATCAGCGCCTGACGGCTGCTGTCTGACCCGTCGGCCCAGTATTTCTTGATCGGATTCCAGAACTCCTTCAGTCCTTCGTCGTAGGCGTTGCCGTTCTGAACGATGAGGCCGCTGATGCGCCCGGGATGTTTGAGCGCCAGCCGCCAGCCGACTGGCGCTCCGTAGTCCATGACGTACATCGCGTAGCGCTTGACGCCAAGCTGGTCGAGCAGACCATCGACGAGCTCACCGAAACGATCGAACGTATACTTGAATGTCGCGCGCGGCGGCATGTCGCTCTGTCCGTAGCCCGGGTAGTCGGGAGCGATCACGTGGTACCGGTCGGCCAGCGCCGGAATCAGGTTGCGGAACATGTGCGACGATGTCGGAAAGCCGTGCAGCAGCAGCACCACGGGTGCATCCTTCGGCCCTGCCTCCCTGTAGAAGATCTTGATCCCGTCGACGGTCTTGGTCCGATGGTACGTGACTGGATAGCCCGCGGCTCTGGTATGATCGCGTTGCGGTTTTGCCGCGGCAGCCGGCGCAGCCGCGGCAACGGCAACTCCGGACAAGCCAAGGACGAGGTGTCGGCGATCGAGGCCGGCTGATGGGCGTGTGATGTTCTCGGTACTCATGTCGATCTCCCAGTCAAAATCGGTGATGATTGTATTCGTCAGTACCCGCAGGCCCGGCACTGCATTCTGCGATGACGTCGTCAAAGCGGCCGGTGGACTTGTGCTCGGCGGCTTATGGTTGGTGCGCCGGAGGATGCCGAAGGCAGATCCAAATCCACGCTGTCTTCGCGCGTGAGGCCGAGATGCCGGAATTGCGAGCAGCCGAATGATGTCCGGCGTTCGTCGAATGATCGTTTTCCAGGCACCTTCCAGCCGTCCATTCCAAAGTCCGCAGCAAGCTTCGGGTAACCGATTGCGACCGGCGGGATCAGTCCATATGATCGAGAAGCTACTTCTCAGGTTACGGAAAGACGCGTCTGATGGACCGGCTGGAGGCGATGTCGGTGATCATCGCCGTCAATGAAACAGGAAGTTTCTCGGCAGCCTCCCGGCGCCTCAGGATGCCGGTCGCAACGGTCAGCCGAACGGTTGCCGAGCTGGAGGCACGGCTGAACGCCCAGCTGTTTCAGAGGTCGTCGCGCCAGATGACGCTGACCGATGCGGGACGATCCTATATCGAGGCCTGCAAGCGGATCATCGAGCAGGTGGACGATGCCGAGAGGGAGGTCTCCGGCGAGTACAGAAGTCCGAGGGGCGATCTCGCGGTCACGGCGCCGTGGGGACTGGGCCACATGCACCTTCTGCCGATCGCGCTCGAGTTCATGGAGGCTTATCCCGAGATCGCGCTGCGGCTCGTCCTTACCGATCGCATCGTCAACACCGTCCACGAGAATATCGATGTGTCGATTCGAATCGGCAGTCTGCCGGACAGCAACCTGATCGCGACCCGGGTCGGCTCGGTCCGGTTCGTGCTCTGCGCCAGTCCCGGATACCTCGCGAAGCGGGGACACCCGAGCGAGCCCGCCGATCTGGCGTCGCACGATTGTATCGGCGTCGACAGCCACGCGGCGCAGAAGAGCTGGAAATTCGTCAAGGATGGCAGCGAAGTCACGGTGCCGATACGGTCGAGATTGACGGTGAGCGACTCGGAAGCGGCGGTCGAAGCTGCCGTCGCAGGTGCCGGCATCACGCGCGTGATGTCCTACAAGATGGAGGCCGCGCGGCGTTCCGGCAGGCTCGTCCTCATGCTGGAGGAATTCGAGCAGGCGCTCTGGCCCGTGCATATCGTCTACGCGGAGCGAAAGCCCGCTCCGCTCAAGCTCCGCGCCTTTCTTGATTGGGCCACGCCGCGCCTCAAGGCGCGGCTGGCCTAGTTCTGCTATTCCTTCACCGCGCCGGTCAGCGACGAGACGTAGTAATCCACGAACAGCGAGTAGAAGATCGCGACCGGCAGCGAGCCGAGCAGCGATCCCGCCATCAGTGCGCCCCACTGGTAGACGTCGCCGGTGACGAGCTCGGTCAGGATCGCGACCGGCACCGTCTTGTTGGCGCCGCTCTGGATGAAGGCGAGCGCGTAGATGAACTCGTTCCAGGACAGCGTGAAGGAGAAGATGCCGGCCGAGATCAGCCCGGGCACCGCGAGCGGCAGCGTGATCCGCCGCAGGATCTGCAGCCGTGTGGCACCGTCGACCAGCGCGCACTCCTCGAGCTCGTAGGGGATCGACTTGAAATAGCCGATCAGGAGCCAGGTGCAGAACGGCACCAGAAAGGTCGGATAGACCAGGATCAGGGCAAGCGGCGAGTCGAACAGGCCGAACTGCACCACGACGGTGGCAAGCGGAATGAACAGGATCGACGGCGGCACCAGATAGGCGAGATAGATGCCGAGGCCCACATAGGGGCTGCCGCGGAAGCGTAGCCGTTCGATGGAATAGGCGGCCAGCGTGCTCGCGATCAGCGACAGCGTGGTCGACCCGATCGCCACCAGCATCGTCGTCCACAGCCAGCGCGGATAGGCGGTGTTGAACAGCAGGTGCTTGATGTGCGCCAATGTCGGCGAGGAGATCCAGAACGGATTATGCTCCTTGTAATTCATCAGCTCCGCGTTCGGCTTGAACGAGGTGATCGCCATCCAGTAGAACGGGAACAGCAGGATGAGCACGAAGCAGCCGAGCGGCAGATAGATCATCATCAGCCGCCGCAGCCCGGAATCCCAGGCCATGGTGTCGGGCGCGGCTTTGGCGTCCGCGGTCGGTTGCGCGACGGTGTCAGTCATTGGCCTCTCCCTGCTGCCATTTGCGGCGCGCCAGGCCGAAATAGGAGAACAGCGTCGCGAACACCAGGAACGGGATCATCGACACCGCGATCGCCGCACCTTCGCCGAGCTCGCCGCCGGCGATGCCGCGCTGGAACGCCAGCGTTGCGAGCAGATGAGTCGAGTTGCCGGGGCCGCCGCGTGTGATGGCGTAGACGAGCTGGAAGTCGGTGAAGGTGAAGATGATCGAGAAGGTCATGACGATGGCGAGGATCGGCATCATCATCGGGAAGGTGATGTAGCGGAAGCGCTGCCAGGCGCTGGCGCCGTCGAGCATCGCGGCCTCATAGAGCGAGGGCGAGATGGTCTGCAGGCCCGCCAGCAGCGAGATCGCGACGAAGGGAATGCCGCGCCAGATATTGGCGGCGATCAGCGAGAAGCGCGCCGGCCAGGGCGAGCCGAGGAAGTCGATGTTGCTGTCGCGCCAATGCAGCACGTCGACCAGCAGGTAGGAGATGATCGAGAATTGGGGATCGTAGATCCACCAGAACGCCAGCGCCGAGAGCACGGTCGGCACGATCCAGGGCAGCAGGATGATCGCACGCAGCACGCTCTTGAACGGAAAATGGTTGTTGAGCAGCAGCGCGAGCCAGAAGCCGAGGGCAAACTTCCCGAAGGTCGCGACGGCCGTGTAGAGGACGCTGTAGAACACCGCGTTCCACCACAGGGAGTCGGTGAGCAGGTACTGGAAGTTCTCCAGGCCGACATAGACGCCACGCCGGCCGATCGTGGTGTCGGTGAAAGCGAGCCAGATGCCGAGCCCGAGCGGATAGGTCAGGAACACGGTGAGCAGCCCGATCGCGGGCGCGAGGCACATCACGATCAGGAACGGCTTGTAGTCGAACAGCCGCACCAGCCAGTTCGGCTGCCGCTGCGCGAGTTCCGGAGAAGAGAAGGTCGTCACGGACATCAGTTTGTTGTCCTGTCGTTGAAGGTCACTACACCCTCATTGCGAGGAGCTCGCGACAAGATTGCGTAGCAATTTTGCGCTGTAGCGACGAAGCAATCCAGACTGTCTCCGCGGACACGCTCTGGATTGCTTCGCTTCGCTCGCAATGACGGCCGCTACTTCTGCCGCCGGAAGTACCGCTTGCAGCGCTGCTCGGCTTCGGCGGCCGCGGCCTCCGGCGTGGCCGCTCCGGTCGCGACGGACGCGAACATCTGGATCAGCACGTAGTCGGCGCTGACGGCACCCGTCGCCGTCGAGATCGGGCCCTTGTAGCCGTCGTAATAGGTGCTGTTCATCGTGTTCTTGAACAGCTTCACCTTGGGATCCTGCGACCACACGGTGGCCTCGGCATAGGCGGCCAGCGGCTGGGACCAGTAGCCGGAGTTGGCGTTGAGCCACGGCTCGTACTGGTCCTTTTCCAGCATGTATTGCAGGAAGGCCTTGGCGGCGTTGGGGTACTGGCTGTGCTTGAACACCATCGCGTTCAGCGTCAGGCCCGCCATCGGCGAGACCTTGGCGAGGCCCTTCGGCAACAATTGATGCTCGCTGTCCTCGGCAATCGCCTTGGTCGCCGGATCGTTCTTCAGCGAGAAGTACAGCGAGACGCCGTTGGCGGTCAGGGAAATCTCCTGCGAGGAATAGGCGCGGTTGTTGCTGACGTCGTTCCACGACGTCGTGCCGGCGATGAAGGTCGGGTACAGCTGCTTCACCCAGTTCAGCGCGGCGATGGTCTCCTTGCTGTTGATGACGACGTTGCCCTCTTCGTCGAGCAGGGAGCCGTTGTGCGACCACAGCGCCCAGCTCGCAAAGCCGTTGCCGTCGCCCTTGGCGTTGCCGAGTGCGAACCCGGCCGGCTTGCCGGCCTTGTGCAGCTTCTGGCACAGGTCGAGAATGCCGGCATGGTCTTCCGGCACCTTGTCGAAGCCGACCGATTGCAGGATCGACTTGCGGTAGATCAGGGGGCCCGCGGTGGCACCGAACGGTAGTCCGATCCAGGCGTCGCTCTTGTTCTTCTTGCCGTAGCGCTGCGCCAGCGGCAGCCAGCCGCCATACCGCTTGCCGAGATAGTCGGCGACGTCGGTCAGCTCGATCAGCTTGTCGATGTAGATGTGCGGCGCATCCGAGAAGCCGATGATGATGTCGGGACCGGCGCCGGAATTGGCGGTCACCGCGGTCTGCTGGTTGATGTCTTCCCAGCCGACGAAGTCGACCTTGACCTCGACCCCGGTCTCCTTGGTGAACTTCGCCGCGTTGGCGCGGAACACGTCCTCGTCCGCCTGGACGAAGCGCACCGGGCGCAGCATGCGCAAGGATGCGCCCTTCTCGATCTCGCGTTTGGGTGCCGCCACGTCGGCGGCCTTGATATTGGATGTTTGCGCTGCAGCACCGGTGGCCGCGAGCGTTGCAGCGGACAGGCCCAGCGCCAAGGCATCACGACGTGTGATGTCGTTCCTCATGAGTACCTCCCTATGATGTTCCCTTCCCGGCGTTGATCGCCGGTGAAGGGCCGTTTCGGTCGTCGGCGCGTTCTACGCCGGCCGCCTAGCTGTTCGGGCCGCGGTCCATGCTGACGGGCTGCCAGCGGCGGAGCGCGGTATTCTGCAGCACCGACGGATTGACGCAGCTTACCGGCCACATGCCCTGGAGCACCAGTGACAATTCGTAGCCCACGCGGCGCTTGCGTGCCTCGTCAAACCGTGCCGAGGCCGAGGCGACGTGGGCTGTCAGGGTCACGTTCTCCATGCCGAGCAGCGGATTGTTGTGCGAGGGCGGTTCCTTCTCCAGCACGTCGAGGGCGGCATGCGCGATCCAGCCCTCTTGCAGCGCCTTGATCAGGCTCTCCTCGTCCACGGTGGCGCCGCGTCCCGTGTTGATGAAGATCGAGCCCTTCTTCATCTGCCGAAAATGCTTCTCCGTCAGCATGTGATGCACCTCGGGGCGGGCCGGGGCATGCATCGACACGAAGTCGGATTGCGACAGCACCTCGTTCAGCGTCGCCGGGATCACGCCGTGGTCGCACATCAGGGTTTCCTGGATGAACGGATCATAGGCCATCATGCGCAGGCCGAACGGCGCCGCGCGCTTCGCAACTGCACGCGCGACGCGGCCGAACGAGATGAAGCCGAGCGTCTGGCCCATCAGCCTCGGGACCTTGAGCAGTGCCGGCCGGCCCTCGGCCCAGCGGCCGCTCCGCACCATCCTGTCCTGCTCGACCAGGCGACGGAAGCCCGCGAGCAGCAGCATCATGGCGTGGTCGGCGACCTCCTCGATGAAGGTGTCGGGGATGTTGGTGACGGGAATGCCGCGCGCGGTGGCGGCCTTGACGTCGACACTGTCGACGCCGACCGAGCCGAGCGTGATGACCTTGCAGCTCTCCAGCGCGTCGATGATCGACCGGGTGATCGGGATGCCCTTGGCGTAGATGGCGTCAGCATTCTTAGCGGCGGCGATGAACCCGGCCTCGTCGGCGGGCGCCTCGACGATCTCGGCATCGATCGGATCGAGCGCCTCGCGCTCGTAGGAATAATCGCTGCCCGCGACGGTGAAGCTCGCACCCTTCGGCGTCACCACCCTGTATTTCGGCATTTTCCGCTCCCGATTTGGTTTCTTGTTGTGACCTGCCTCCGCGGGCAGGCCTGTGCGTCTTTTACGCGAAATCGGGGCGGTCGCGTACAATCCCCGGTTGTTGCCGGCGAGATAAATTGCCGGTTTTGACGGCGGCGTCCGGGCTTCTACGGAGAGGCGTAAGTAACTTGATAAGGCCTCCCACACTAGAAGTTGATTCGATTTCCGACGATCCCGTCACGCCGTGTCCCATCATTGCCGGAGCCAATCCGTGAAATTTAGCAATCTGAAGATCGCCCCGAAGCTCGGTATTCTTGTCGGCGTCGCCATGCTGGGACTGTGCGTGGCTGGAGCGCTGGCGGCGTACTTGATGCAGCGGGAGTTGCTGGATGCCCGCTTCGAGCAGACCAGGGCCATGGTTGAAATGTCGCGCAATATGGCGCTGGGCCTGCAGAAGCAGGTCGATGCCGGACAGCTGACCAAGGACGCGGCGATTGCTGAGTTCGTCCGCCGCGGCAGTTCGATGACCTATGACAACGGCTCGGGCTACATATTTGCCTACACGATGGACGGCGTCGCCGTGCTGACGCCCGACCCGAAGCAGTTCGGCACCAATCGCCTCGACATCGCAACCAATGGCCGCAAGCTTACCCGCGAGCTGCGCGACGGTATCGCCGCCAAGGGCGACGTCACGCTGCGCTATGAATATTACAGACCCGGCGAGAAGGTCGTTACCCGCAAGCTGTCCTATGCTGTGGCGATTCCCGCCTGGAACATGTTCGTCGGCACCGGGGTGTATCTCGACGATCTCGATGCCAAGCTGGCGCCGGTCGCCTGGCTGCTCGGTCTCTCCCTGGTCGGCATCATGCTCGTGGCCGGCGGCGTGGCCTGGCTGATCGGCCGCAGCATCAGCCGTCCGCTGAGCCTGCTCGGCGCCCGTATGAAGGAACTGGCCGACGGCAGGCTCGAAGGCGATATCCCCGGCCTTGGCCGGGGCGACGAAGTCGGCGCGATGGCCGCCACCGTCCAGATTTTCAAGAACAACGCGGAGAAGATCCGCGAGCTTGAGCAAACCGAGGCGGCTGCGCAGGAGCGTGCCGCGACGGAACGTCGCAATACGATGGAAGGTCTGGCCAACGACTTCGAACGCAGCGTCAACGGCATCGTCCGCTCGGTCTCCTCGGCCGCGGCCGGAATGCAGACCACCGCGCAGTCGATGACTGCAACCGCCAGCGACGCCTCGTCGCGTGCGGCGACGGTCGGCGCTGCCTCGCAAAAGGCCTCCGGCAATGTCGGCACGGTCGCGGCGGCCGCCGAAGAGCTGTCGAGCTCGGTTACGGAAATCTCCCGCCAGGTCACCCGCTCGACCGAGGTCGCGAGCCGCGCCGTCAGCGACGCCGAGCGTACCAACGCCACCGTGCAGGTGCTCTCGACCGGCGCCGAGAAGATCGGCGAAGTCGTCAAGCTGATCCATTCGATCGCCGCGCAGACCAACCTGCTCGCGCTCAACGCCACCATCGAGGCGGCACGTGCCGGTGAATCCGGCCGCGGCTTCGCGGTCGTCGCCTCCGAAGTCAAGGCGCTCGCCAACCAGACGGCGAAGGCGACCGAGGAGATCTCCGCGCAGGTCGCGGCGATGCAGACCTCGACCAGCGACGCGGTCACGGCCATCTCCGGCATCACCCAGACCATCGCCGAGATGAGCGAGATCACCGCGGGCATTTCCGCATCGATCGAGCAGCAGGGCGAGGCGACCCGCGAAATCGCCCGCAACATCCAGTCGGTCGCGGCCGGCTCGAGCGAGATCAACGCCCATATCGGCAGCGTCACCTCGGCCGCGGAAGCGACCGGCAGCGCGGCCACCGACGTGCTCTCCAACGCCCGCGAGCTGGACAACCAGTCCGGCGCGCTGCGCTCCGCCGTCGACAACTTCCTCGCCAAGGTGCGTGCGGCGTAACTCGCGGCGCAAAAACTCTACGCCGTCGTCATGCCCGGGCTTGTCCCGGGCATCCACGTTCGTGGGCACCGCGCGCGCAGACAGACGTGGATGGCCGGGACAAGCCCGGCCATAACGGAAGATGTGGAGTACGTGGCATTTGCGCGTGCCTACTGCTTCTCGATCTTCGCGTTCGTGATCAGCTTCTCCCACAGCACGAGCTGATCCTTCACGAACGCTTGGAGCTGTTCCGGCGTGCCGGAAAAGGCGTCCATGCCGAGCGTGGCGAGCTTGGCCTTGATCTCCGGATTCTCGACGATCTTCCTGATCTCCGTGTTGAGCCGGGTCACGATCTCCTTCGGCATTCCGGCCGGTCCGAAATAGCCCTGCCAGGACGAGATGTCGAAGTCGGGCACGCCGGCCTCCTGCATCGAAGGCAGGTGCGGCACCAGCGGTGACCGGTCCTTGGTGGTGACGGCGAGCGCGCGCAGGGCATTGCCGTTGACGTGGGGCAGGCCGGTCAGGATGTCGACGAACATCATCGAGACGCGGCCGCCCATGACGTCGTTGAGGGCCGGCGGCGAGCTCTTGTAGGGCACGTGCAGGAGGTCGAGCCCGGCATTGTGCGCGAAGGTCGCACCCGACACGATTGCGGACGACGAGCCCGAAGCGTAGCTCAGCTTGCCCGGATTGGCCTTGCCATAGGCGACGAGCTCGGCGACGGACTTGGCCGGCACTTCCGGATTGATGACCAGCATGAACGGCAGGTCGCCGGTGCGCGCGATCGGGGTGAAATCCTTGACCGGATCGTAAGTGAGGCTCTTGAGCAGATAGGGGTTGGCCGAATGCGTGGTGTTGGTCGTCACCAGCAGCGTGTAGCCGTCGGGAGCGGCCTTCGCGACATAGGTCGCCGCGAGCATGCCGTTGGCGCCGGCCTTGTTCTCGATCACGATGCCGACGCCGAGCGCTTGCGACAGATGCTGCGAGATCAGCCGTGTCGTGGTGTCGGTGCCGCTGCCGGCCGCGAACGGCAGCACCAGCGTGATGTTGCGGCTCGGATAGTTGTCGGCCTGAGCCGATGTTGCGGCGAGGCAAAGTACGGCTGCGCAGACGGTCCGCAGGTTTCGAATCAACGCTGAAATCATATTTGGTCGTTCCCTCTTTTTCGTTGGCGGGGAACCTAGCTTGTCCGGAGCGGATACGAAAGGTGGCTGTAGGTCGTGAACGCGTCCGTCACGCGGAATTACTTCACCGCCGAGCCCCGGCGCGATGCGATCACGACGCCGGCGAGCACCAGCACGTAGCCGATCAGGTGGAACGCTTGCAGCTTTTCGCCCAGCAGCAGGATCGCCATCGCCGAGCCGAACACCGGCACCAGATGGAAGAACGGCGCCGCCCGGTTCGGCCCGATCAGCGCCACGCCGCGGTTGAAGAAGAGGTAGGCGAGGGTGGAGGGAAAGATCAGGATGTAGCCCAGCGTCGCCAGCGTCACCAGGTCGAATTGCAGCACGCGGCCGCTTGCTGCCTCCCAGATCGCCGTCGGCAGCAGCATTGTCGCGCCGCAGCAGGTGGTGAAGGACAGGAAGGAGAGCTGATGGATCTTCGGCCGCCGCGGGATGAAGGCGGAGTAGATGCCGAACGCCACCAGCGACGAGGCGAACATGATGTCGCCCCTGTTGAAGCTGATGCTCGCAAGCGCAGAGAGATCGCCGCGAAGGATGATGATCAGCACGCCGAGAAGCGAGATCGCGATGCCGCCGAGCTGCGCGCCCGTCAGCCGCACGCCGAACAGCACCAGCGACCACAGCGCCACGAACAGGGGACCTGCCGACTGGATCAGAAGCGCGTTCAGCGCCTCGGTGTATTGCATCGCCCAGTACGAGATCGCGTTGTTGAAGGCAAAGCCGACCAGCGACAGGAACAGCATCAGCGGCAGGCTCTTGCGCAGGGCGGGCCAGTCGCGCTTCAGGTGCGGCCAGGCGAACGGCAACAGGATCAGGAACACACCGAACCAGCGGATCGTGGTCACCGTCAGCGGCGGCACATGCGCGCCGACATGGCGTGCGAGCACGATGTTGCCCGCCCAGAACAGCGAGGTCAGGCTGAGCAGCAGATAAGGCTGGTTGTTGAGCCAACTGGCTGGATTCGAGGCCGGTGGCGCGGGCGAAGCGGTCGTCATTGGCGTTGCATGCGAGCTTGCGCCGGATTGTCGTTGTGACACAAGTCACAGGGCCGCAATGCTACAATGCAGGCATGACCCGAGGAGGTGCCATTGGCGGTCAATATGTTGAATATTGTGGGCCTCGAGCAACTCGATGCGCAGGCGCCGGTGGTGATGCTGAACCTGATGCGTTTCCATGCGCGTTCGCGCGACGGCGACGGGTCCGGCTGGGATGCTTATCTTCGCTACAGCGCGATCACGGTGCCGATGATCAGGGCGCGCGGCGGCACGCTGCTCTGGACCGGCGAGGCCAAGACGGTTGCGCTCGGTCCGCACGACGGCAATGAATGGGACTTTGTGGCGCTGGTCTATTATCCGACAGTCTCGGCCTTCCTCGACATGATGACGTCGGAGGCTTACGAGCGCGAGGCCGATCCGCATCGCGTCAACGGCTGCGCCGAGCACGTCATCATCGCGACCAGCGAAGCCTACAGCAAGTTCAAGAAGTAGCTTGCGGCTAGGTCGCCTGCTTTCTTGACGCTGCGAACACGCCCGCCAGCACCAGGGCGAAGCCGATGAAGTGGAACGCCTGCGGGTGTTCGCCCAGAAACGCCATCGCCATGATCGAACCGAACACCGGCACGACGTGGAAGAACGGCGCGGCGCGGTTGGCGCCGATCAGGCGCACGCCGCGATTGAAGCAGAGATAGGCGAGCGCCGAGGGGAAAACGGCGACGTAGAACAGGGTCAGCAGGTTCGGCCCGTCGAGCTTCATGACCGGGCGCGCGGACAGTTCCCAGATCTCCAGCGGAATGAGACAGGCGGCGCCGCAGCCGAAGGTGAAGGCGAGGAACGAGAGGCCGTGCATCGGCGGCCGCTTCAGCGACAGCACCGAATAGAGCGCGAAGATCAAGAGCGCGAGGAGGAAGATCAGGTCGCCCTTGTTGAAGTCGATGTTCGACAGCGTGGTGAAATCGCCATGCAGCAGGATGGTCAGCACGCCGCACATCGACAGCAGCACACCGAAGGCCTGCGCCGAGGTGAGCCGGATGCCGAGAATGACCAGCGACCACAGCGCCACGAGCAGCGGCGCGGCCGACTGCAGCAGCAGCGTATTGAGCGCCTGGGTATGCTCCAGCGCCCAATATTGCAGCGTGTTGAAGGCGCCGATGCCGGTGACCGAGAGCGTGATCATCAGGCCGAGCTTGCCGCGGATCGCCGGCCAGTCCTGCACGAGGTGCCTGAAGGCAAACGGCAGCACCAGCAGGAAGGCGAAGAACCAGCGCAGGAACGACAGCGTGACCGGCGGAATGTGGCCGGCGGCGAGCCGCCCGACGATGGCGTTGCCGGCCCAGCACAGCGCGGTGATGCTGAGCAGCAGATAAGGCTGGTTGGCGATCCAGCTGTGTCCGGATGTTTCCGCGCTCGTGGTGTGGCCGGTGGCGGACATGTGGCTGTTGGGGCCCCGCGTGGAGTACGCCGAAGCCTCCGGCCCGGCGAGACCCGGGCCGGCTGATCACCCGGCGCTGTCCAAAGACACGGAAATCGAGGTTGCATCAATGGGGGGCGGACGCATCGCGACCATGCAGCGGCGAAGGCGGCCTCTCACGCTTTGGTCGAAGCCATTGCGCCGGCCCGGAAGGTTTCTGGATTTTCCGGGGATATCAAAGGCTTGGAGTACGCGCTGAGCCTGAAAAAAGCCCCGTTCTTGCTTGCCTAGAGGGGCTGCTTCCTTTATCCGGTTGGGCTGCCTCGCGTGCGAACGGCCTCGGCCGGGAATTGGGCTGGGCGCAGGCATGATCCCGGAAAAGTGGATCCCGGTTTTCCGTTCGGATCATGCCACTTACAGAGAAATCTTCGAAGGATTACCCGCGCATGGCCAATGTTGTCGTCGTCGGCGCCCAGTGGGGCGACGAAGGGAAGGGCAAGATCGTCGACTGGTTGTCGGAGCAGGCGGATATCGTCATCCGCTTCCAGGGCGGTCATAACGCCGGCCACACGCTGGTGATCAACGGCAAGACCTACAAGCTCGCGCTGCTGCCCTCCGGCGTGCTGCGCGAGGGCAAGCTGTCGGTGATCGGCAACGGCGTCGTGTTCGACCCCACCGCCTTTCTCGACGAGGTCACCAAGCTGAGGGCGCAGGGCGTCGATGTCAGCCCTGACAACCTGCGTGTCGCGGAAAACGTCACGCTGATCCTGCCGCTGCACCGCGAGCTCGATGCGCACCGCGAATCCGCCAGCGCCGCGACCGCGATCGGCACGACGCGCCGCGGTATCGGGCCTGCCTATGAGGACAAGGTCGGCCGCCGCGCCATCCGCCTGATGGATCTCGCCGACCATCAGACGCTGCCGCACAAGATCGACCGCCTGCTGGCGCACCACAACGCGCTGCGCCGCGGCCTCAACCTGCCGGAATTCGACAGTGCGGTGATCCTGAAAGAGCTGATGGCGATGGCGCCGCAGCTGCTGCCCTATGCCGAGACGGTGTGGCGGCTGCTCGACATCAAGCGGCGCGAAGGCAAGCGCATGCTGTTCGAGGGCGCACAAGGCGCGCTGCTCGACGTCGACCACGGCACCTATCCCTACGTCACCTCGTCCAATACGGTGGCGGCGCAGGCGGCGACCGGCTCGGGCCTCGGCCCCGGCGCGGTCGGCTATGTGCTCGGACTCTGCAAGGCCTACACGACCCGCGTCGGGCAGGGCCCGTTCCCGACCGAGCAGGACAACGAGATCGGCCGCAAGATCGGCGAGCGCGGCCGCGAGTTCGGCACCAATACCGGCCGTCCCCGCCGCTGCGGCTGGTTCGATGCCGTGCTGGTCCGCCAGGCGGTTCGCACCTGCGGCATCAATGGCCTCGCGCTGACCAAGCTCGACATCCTCGACGGCTTCGATTCGATCGAGGTCTGCACCGGCTACAGGCTTGACGGCAAGGAGATCGACCATTTCCCGGCCGGCGAGGGCGCCCAGGCCCGGGTCGAGCCGATCTACGAGACCATCGAGGGCTGGAAGGAGCCGACCGCCAGCGCGCGGTCTTGGGCCGACCTGCCCGCCCAGGCCATCAAATATGTCCGGCGGATCGAGGAATTGGTGGGGTGCCCGGTCGCGCTGCTTTCCACCAGCCCCGAACGCGAAGATACTATCCTCGTGCAAAATCCGTTTGAGGCTTAACGATATCTTACCGGGACGCGCGCATAGTTGAGTAGAAATGGCTGATTACTATCCGCTGATCGCCCGCGCTATTGCCGCCTTGGACCCCAACGCTCCCGGCGAAAGCCGACGCGCGCTCTACGAGAGGGCGCGCACGGCCCTGATCGCGCAGCTGCGGAGCGTGCAGCCGCCGCTTTCCGAATCCGAGATCACGCGCGAACGGCTTTCGCTGGAAGAGGCCGTTCGCAAGGTCGAATCGGAGGCTGCTCAACGCGCCCGCGAGGCTTCTCGCCCGGGTGGCGGCGCCCGCTCCGGCAGCAGCGGTGATGCCTTCCGCCGGGCCAGCACCCGCGCCGGCGAGGGTAACGCTCCCGCATCTCAGCCGGCTCCGCCGCGGACGCGACCGGCCCCGCCGCCGCCGCGGGCCGACCGTCCGTCAATCAGCATCGATGACCAGGGCGAGGCCCCGCGCCCGCCGCGCGCTCCCCGTTTCGACGCCCCGCGCCAGCCGGGACCGTCCGCCCCGCCGCCGACGCCGGAGCCGCCGCC